>NZ_JBNPMK010000002.1:0-529320 GCF_050313955.1 Desulfovibrio sp. SGI.133
GTCCCCGCACCCCTCCCTTCCAAAAACTTTTGCCGCTGAGTCTGTGTTTTGCCAGCGGACCTGTGCATGGATGAGAATGCGGTTGCCTTGGCTGTGCAGATGCTCAAATCGAAAATGGTGTAAGGCAGCGGTGTTGCCATCGAACATTCAGCAATAGTGTTTGATTTCCGGGCCTGGCACGGAAAGCACACGATGGTATTTTATGGACCATCAGGCCTTTTCAAGGCGTCCTTCCCCCTACGGGCTGGTGATGGGCAGAATTTTTTTCAGAGCAGGAACATCCCTCAACTTGCGCCAGCCATAAAAAAGACTGCCTGTGATGCAGGCAGTCTTGATGGGCGGTTTTGGGGGAAGAGGGGGTGAGGGGGAGTGCCCCCTTTTCCTTACGGAAAGGGGCTCACTCCCCGCCAAAGGTTTTCCTAGTCCTTTTTCTGGTCCTTGAGCATCTTCACGGCGCAGAATTTGCCGCACATGGCGCAGACATCTTCATGCTTGTGATCTTCGCGGCGTTTGTCCAGCTGCTGGGGATCAAGGGCGGCTTCGCGCATCATGTCCCAGTCCAGGGCCTTACGGCCGGCGTTCATGGTGGCTTCGCGGCGCACGGCACGTTCGCGGCCCAGGGCCACTTCGCCCACATGGGCGGCCACGCGCGAGGCCATGACTCCGGCGCGCACATCTTCTTCATTGGGCAGGGTCAGGTGCTCGGCCGGGGTCAGGTAGCAGAGGAAGTCCACACCGGCTTCCACGCCCAGGGCACCGCCGATGGCACCGGCAATGTGGTCGTAGCCCGGGGCGCTGTCGCAGCACAGGGGGCCGAGGACATAGAGGGGAGCGTTGTTGGTCAGGCGCTTGATGCCCTGGATCTGGGTGCGGACCTGGTTCATGGGCACATGACCGGGACCTTCGATCATGCACTGCACGCCCTGTTCCAGAGCATACTTGGCCAGACGGCCCAGGGTGATGACTTCTTCCCACTGGGCGGCATCACCGGCATCCACACCGGCACCGGGGCGCAGGCCGTCGCCCAGGGACAGGGTGACGTTGAACTGGCGACACACGTCGATGAGACGGTCGAAATATTCCAGCAGGGGATTTTCCTTGCCGTTTTCCAGCATCCAGCGGGCCAGCATGGAGCCGCCACGGGAGACGACCCCCATGACGCGGTCCTGCTTGACGGCCATTTCCGCGCCGCGCTTGGTCAGACCGCAGTGCACGGTCATGAAATCCACGCCCTGGCGGGCCTGCTTTTCGATCTCGGCGAACAGGTCGTCAGGCTGCATGCTGGCGATGTTCCGGTCATTGTCCAAGATCTGCTGGCCCACGGAATACATGGGCACAGTGCCCAGCGGGCGGGGGCAGGCAGCCAGCATGCCGGTACGGATGGCATCCAGATCACCGGCGATGGAAAGATCCATGACCGTATCGGCCCCGGCTTCCAGGGCCACGGCCAGCTTGCGTTTTTCGGTGTGCAGACAGTTGCACAGCGGCGATGTGCCGATATTGGCGTTGACCTTGATGCGGGAAGGCTGACCCACAACGATGGGCGCCAGGCCCGCGTGGGCGGGGTTGCCCAGCAGGACCATGCTGCCGGCTTCGATGGCGCTGGTGATGGTTTCAGGGGCAAGGCCCTCTTCCTGGGAAAGGGCGGCCAGATGCTGGTCGAGAAGGCCGCGCAGGGCGGCGTTACGGGAGAGGATGGAAGACATGGGTTTGCATCCTTGGGTTTGGACGCAGGGCGCAAAAAAAGCCACAACCTGTCTTTCGCGGGTGCGGCTCAGCTTCCCTACGGCAGTGCGAACTGCGTCAGGTTCACAGGGTCTGGGACTATCCCACTCTCAGCCGTGCAACTGCCGTTCACGGCTCCCCTAGCTGGCGGGCACTGTAGCGGGCTTTGCTCCGGCTGTAAAGTATGCCCTCGGAGGCGCGGCTTGCAATAGCCGGGCAGCTGGACTAGGGTCAGGCGTCATCGCCCGGCTGCTGCAACCATTTTTTCAGGATGGCGGCAGGCCGGGATCGATGTCTGCTCAGGGCGCCGCGCGGCCCGGCTTTCGCTGTTCATGCGGAGGCCGTCTGCCGGATGGATGATGCGTCCTGGGCCCAGAGGAGAGCATGCAGCGTAAACGTTATCTCACCCCCCTGACATGGCCGGCCATCTCCTTTGCGGCCATGATCCTGCTGGGGACACTGGCCCTGTGCCTGCCCGTCTGTCATGGCGAGGGCGCTTCCCTTTCCGTGGTGGATGCTGCGTTCCTGTCCACTTCCGCCGTCTGTGTGACCGGCCTGTCCCCGGTGGACATCAGCCAGGTGCTGAGCCCTGTGGGACAGGGGGTGATGCTGGTCCTCATCCAGGTGGGCGGTCTGGGCGTCATGACCTATACCAGCCTGATCTTTCTCCTGTGGCGCAAGCAGGTGCCCTTCACCAGCCGCGAGGCCGTGAGCCAGGCCTTGCTGGGCGGGGATTTCAATATGGGGCAGTTCCTCCTGCAGGTCGTGTGCATCGTCCTGGGCGTGGAGCTGCTGGCCGCGCTGGTGCTGCTCCTGCATGATCCGGTATTCTTTTCTCCCTTCAGTGCCCTGTTTCATGCGGTCTCGGCCTTCTGCAACGCCGGTTTCGCTCTGGCGCCGGACAATATGGTCGCCTTCCGGGAAGATGGCCTGGTCTGCACGGTCATCTGCATCTGCATCGTCCTGGGGGGCATCGGTTTCGGCGTGCTGCGGGAATGCCTGGGCATCCTGAGCCGGGGGCGTCTGGCGCCGGTGACGCGTCTGAGCCGTCTGAGCCGCCTGGTCATCAATACCAGCCTGTTCCTCATCGTGGCCGGGGCGCTGCTGATCTTCGTGGTGGAGTGGCGTCGCGCCGGCAACGAGGATCTGGTGGGGGACGGCCTCCATCTGTTCCTGATCTCACTGTTCCACTCCATCTCCGCCCGAACCGCCGGTTTCAATATGGTGGACATGGCCAACTGGAGCCACGCGAGCTTGATGGTCCTGATGGTCCTGATGTTCATCGGCGGCGGACCGGGATCGTGCGCCGGCGGTATCAAGATCGTGACCTTCCGCCTGCTGGTGGGGTATGTGGTGGCCCAGGTGCGCGGGGATCGTCAGATCGTTTTCCACAAGCGGGGCGTGCCGCCGGAGAACCTGACGCGGGCCCTGACGCTCTTTTTGCTGTATACCCTGAGCATCTTTTTTTCCGTCTTTTTGCTGACCATCACAGAAAACGGCATCTTGCACCGGGTCGAGGGGCAAAGCATGGCCTTCGTCAATTTGCTGTTCGAGGTGGTCTCAGCGCAGGGCACCGTGGGACTGAGCGTGAATCTGACTCCGCAGCTGACCAGTGAAGGGAAGTGCATCCTGATATTCAATATGTTCGCCGGACGAGTGGGGCTACTCTCCCTGCTGCTGGCCCTGCGCAGCCTGCAGCCCAAGAAGGCCTATGCCTACGCGGAAAGTCAGCTGCCCGTGGGGTAACACCGGAGAAGGATAGTTTTGAAAGGACGCGGCCAAGACCGTGTCCGCGGCTGTTCCCGAAGCTGCCCCCGCGGGCGGCATCGGCGCCATCGTGACAAGGAGCCTGCATGGCAGAGAAAACTTTGGAAATCGGCATCATCGGTCTGGGGAAATTCGGCCTGCGCATGGCCACGACTCTGGCTTCCATGGGTCATACGGTCATCGGCATCGACATGTCCGATGCCCGTGTGCAGCTGGCCGAAGAGCTGCTGGACACGGTCTACAAGGCCGACGCCACCAGCCTGAGCGTCCTGCGCTCCCTGCATGTGCAGGATCTGGACTGGGTGGTCATCAGTGTAGGCGAAGGGGTGGAACAGTCCCTGAGCATCACGCTCAACGTCCAGGAGCTGGGCGGCCCCAAGATCTGGGTCAAGGCCTCCAATGAGGAACACAAAAAGATCCTGCAACGCCTGCATGTGGACAGGGCCATCGTACCCGAGATGGAAGCCGCCGTCATGGCCGCGCACCAGCTGTGCCATCCGGGTATGCTGGACCTGATCCCCAAATACGGCGGCATCGCCATCCAGGAGCTGCGCGTCAACAACTGGCACGGGCGCACGCTGGTGGACCTGAACCTGATCCAATCTTTCGGGGTCATGGTCATGGGCATCCGCCCGGCAGGCGAGCGCGCCTTCCAGTTCGTCCCGCCGGCACTCACCGTGCTGCACAAGGGCGATACGCTGGTGGTGGCCGGCAGGGCCGATGCCGTGCGCAAACTGGAGCCGTAGCCCTGCTTTGCTGTTTTTGACCAATAAAAAAGGACGCCGTGATGGCGTCCTTTTTTCGTTCAGCTGTCCAGCAGGGCCCGCGTCAGGATGGAGAAGCCCGACAGCCCTATGACGATGGCCAGCAGGCGTTGGAAGCTGGCCTCGCCGATCTTGCGGGCCAGAGGATAACTGATGAGCAGGCCCGTGCAACATCCCAGCAGGCAGGGGATCAGGCCCTGGAACACGGGGCCGGTATAATAGCCCGCCAGAAATTGCATGAGGACCAGAGGCAGGGAGAGCCCCAGAAAGTACAGGCTGATATTGCCGCGGGTGCGGTCCTTGTCCCAGTGGGCCAGCTGGGCATACATGCCGATGGCCGGGCCGCCAAGGCCGCTTACGGCCTGGATGAATCCGGCCAGCGCCCCGCTGACCGATCCCCAGAGCAGGGGGGAGCGCAGGGGACCCGGCCGGTGGGCCAGCAGATGCCAGGTCATGTGGGCCATGAGCATGATCCCCAGGCCCATCTGCAGGGCACGCGCGGGGATGAGCGGCAGCAGGGCCACGCCCAGCAGGGCACCGGGGATGGTGCCCAGGAGCAGCAGCCGGAGATCGGCCATGCGGTAATGATGGCGGAACTGCCAGCCCAGGATGGCAGGCAGCGGGATGCAGATGATGCAGGTGATGAGGGAGGCCGTCTTGATGTCCGTGACCAGCAGGACGATGGGCAAGGCGAAGATGCCCGCGCCCAGTCCGCTGATGCCGTTGACGATACCGCCCAGGGTCCAGCCTGTGAAACAGATGAAGAATGATGCCCAGTCCATAGGGGCAGTTACCCGGTTATGGTGGATGACGGAGAGGGCGCGTCGTCGTACAGCAGGGCCTCATATGCCGTCCAGGCGGGCAGACTCGCGTAGCAATGGCCCAAGGCTTTTTCCTGTTCCCGGCAATGCGGGGAACATTTCTCCAGGAACCTCCAGAATGCGGGGCCGTGGTTGGGGTGCCGCAGATGGGAGAGTTCGTGCCAGTACAGATGGTCCAGCAGGGCGGGCGGCAGCAGCACGGCCCGCCAGTTGAGGCGGATGCTGCCATTGGCCTTGGTACAGCTGCCCATGCGGAACTTCTGGTCCCGGATCGACACCCGCTGTAGCCGGAGGCCTCTTTGCGTCGCCAGTGCCCACAGGCGGGGCGGCAGTAAAAGTTCGGCCTGTCGGCGGCACCAGCCCCGCAGCAGATGGATGGCACTCTCGACGTCGTCGGTACCGTAGAGCTGCAGCTCGTCCTCCCTAACAAGGGCCAGCATCCTCGTGGTATCCTTGCGGAGGAGGAAGGGCGCTTCCCGGGCACTGTCCACGGCGCGGCGCCCCTCGGCCAGCGTGCCCGCGCGACGGATGTTCAGGACATCGCCGCGCAGGGGAAGGGCCACGGTGTCCGGCAGGGTCACCACGAGCGGCTCCGGGGCCAGGGGCAGCCATTTCTCCAGGGTGTCGAAACTGAGCGGCAGCAGATGGGGTATATCGGTGGCCGGGATATACGTCGGGAAGGCCAGAGCAAGGCGTCCGTCCTTTTTCCGCCGTACGGCCGGAATGCGCATGTGCGGGGAACGGACGATGGGCACACGCTTACGGCTGCCGTCCGCGAGTTCAAAGACGGCTTCCTTGAAGTGGGGGGCCACGGTGAAGCTGGTAATGGGAACTGGAGTTGTCATGGTCGTACGTTGCCACAGCGTCCCGGTGATGTAAACGGATGAAAGTAAATAAAAGATATAATAATTCAAGCGTGTTGTTTGTAACACTACTTGTTTTTTATGGATTTTGACGCTATGCAGACGACAGGCAGCCCGATAATTTTTTCGGGAAAATGGAAAAAGTGCTTGCATTCGCTAATGAGATTTATTATCAATAGCTCAACGGGGAACGAAACAAGACCTCCTCAACACCAAGCACACCAACAGAGCCACGGCTCGGGAGACAGCATATGAAATCTTTGAAAGGTACCCAGACCGAGAAAAACATCCTGACCGCTTTTGCCGGTGAATCTCAGGCCCGCAACCGTTACGACTTCTTTGCTGCCAAAGCCAAAAGCGATGGCTACGTCCTGGTCCGCGACATCTTCCAGGAAACCGCCCTGCAGGAAAAGGAACACGCCAAGCGCCTGTTCAAGTTCCTCGAAGGCGGCGATGTGGAGATCGTGGGTGCATTCCCTGCCGGCATCATCGGCGCCACCGAAGCCAACCTGCTGGCCTCCGCTGCCGGTGAAAACCACGAGCACACGGAAATGTATCCTTCCTTCGCCGCTGTGGCCGAAAAGGAAGGTTTCTCCGAGATCGCCGCTGTGATGCGCAATATCGCCGTGGCCGAAGCCTACCACGAAAAGCGCTTCCTGGCCTTGGCCAAGGACATCAAGGAAGGCCGCATGTTCATGCGTGAAAAAGCCACCGTGTGGCGCTGCCGCAACTGCGGTTGCCTGGTGGAAGGTACCCACGCTCCCGATCTGTGCCCGGCCTGTGCCCATCCCAAGGCCCACTTCGAAGAACTGAACTACACCTTCTAGTCCTTTCCTGACGTAGCCTGCCCGCTACAGTATGGATACCCGGGGCCGTGGCGAGATGCCGCGGCCCCTTTTTGTATACCGGGCAAAAAAGGCCCTCCCTTCGTAAAGGGAGGGCCTTTTGCGTTGCAAAGGAATATGCCTCAGGTGCAGGGCCGTCGCGGGGAGGACTTTTCCTGGCAAGGCGAGGTCTGACAAGACGTCTCTGCCGGGATGCGGATATGACGGGACAGAAAAGCAGACAAAGCAAAGCGGGCAAGCCCGCAGCTGGCGCGTCGCTGAGGCTGTCCGGCATCCCGCGCCCTTCCGGCATCAGGCAGCGCCCGGGAACCGTTTCACACCCTCTCCGCCACTTTCTTCAGGGCAGACGCGGCCCCTGGCCCGAGAACAGGTCAAAGTTGTTGCCCAGGCGTCCGGCACCATTGAGCAGGGTCTTGCTCAGGGAAAGATAGTCCGTGCTGCTTTTGCTGCGCAGCTGCCGTTCCCGGGCCTGGGCTCCCTGGGCGGCATTGCGCTGGTTCCAGGCCTGGACTTCCTGATTGTAGGCCGCGCGTTCGCCCTGTTCCTCAATGGACAGGGCATCCAGTTCTCCCTTTTCCCGCAGGTCGAGCTGGCTGTCTAAATGGCTGCCGCTATCGATCTGTGCGCCCGAGGCCCCGGCCTGTGCCCGCTGTTTGCCGACCAGCAGGGATGTTTCCTGGCGTTTGCGCACCGCCTTATCGTAACTGTCTGCCCGGGTCTGCCGGGCTTCTTCTTCGGCCATGCGGGCATTTTCTTCAGCGACCTGCGCATTGCGTCGGGCCATGTCGGCGGAGAATTCCGCCTGCTTGCGCTGCTCTTCCTGACGGCTCACGGCACTCCAGGTGCCCACGGCGGTGCTGGCAAGGGTCACGGCGGCCCCCAGCAGGGCCGCGGTACTGCTAGCCACGGCCATCAGCGCAGCTCCTTGTGCCAGACGCTTTCCGTATGGCGGGCCCCCAGGCGGCGGTACAGGGCGTCACAGGGGCGGGAGGCCGGGGAACTGTACTGGATTACGTCCGTACCACGTTCCTTGAGCCCGGCCTCGGCCGCACGCAGCAACTTCAGGACGGTCAGGCCCTTGCGGGCGGCTGGTGCCAGATACAGGCCATCCAGAGCGGCCAGACGCTTTCCCGGACGGTGCGGGCAATCCGTCAGGGTGAAGGCGGCGTAGCCCTGCAGGCTGCCGGAGCTGTCCCGGGCCGTCACCACATGCAGCATGCCCAGCCGCTCCCAGCAGGCATAGCGTTCCGTGTCCAGGGCGTAGACCTGCGGGCCGAACAGGGCGGCCTCGCTCTCGTCCCAGTGGGCCTGCAACAGGGGCGGCAGCTCCGGCAGCAGGCGTTCGAGCGGTTCACAGTGACAATGGATCATGCTCTCTCCTTGGTTCATATCTCCGCAAATTCCACATCCAGGCTCAGGGCCAGCAGATGGAAGGGCAGGGGACGTTCCTGTACCAGCCAGATGGTGGCCGAGGGGCTGTGTCCTCCGGCGGGCAAAAAATCCACATCGCCGCTGAAAGGTTGGCAGGCCTCATCCCAGCGCCGGGGCAGGAAGGGGATGTCGTAAAGTTCGTCGCGGCCGGCTCCGTAGCGCCCGCCCACGCTGCGGTACAGGCGCAGGCAGCAGCGGCCCAGCGCTCGTTGCCGTCCCAGTGTGCTGCCGGATTCGCCGTTGCCCTCCACGGGCAGGGGCGACAGGACGGAGGCATAGGGCAGGCCTGCCTGGACGATGCGGGCGGCAAAGGGCAACCGGATGCGGCCCTGCCGCACCACGCAGCCTTCCACGGGGCTCCCGTCCGCCAGCACGGCCAGGGACTGGCCTTCCAGATGGTCGAGCCCGTCCACGTCGTTGACCGCTTCTTCCCGGTGAAGGCTCAGACCGCAATCCACGAAGAAGGCTTTCTCCACAGGGTCGCTGTCCTGCCACTGGGGGGCCAGACGTTCCAGACAGTAGCGGGTGCCGCCGTCCGTATCCCGGCGGCGGACCACCAGCAACAGTTCGTCGCTGTCCGGGCCGGAGATGCTGCACACGGACAGCACCTCTCCGGCCGTGGGATGGCGGCTCCAGCCCCAGATGTCGTGCTCCTTGAGATAGGTCAGGGCCAGCAGCAGGCCGTCGTCGCGTACGATCCAGAGCACGGATCCCGGCGTCTGCTGGTAGGCCCACTGACGCAGGCGGTGGCCTTCGAACAGATGCGGCGCCAGGATGGAAAGGTCATTGCCCGCGTAGCCGTCTTTTTCCAGCGAATAGAAAAGGTCGCGCACATGGGCGCCATGGCGCTGCACATGCAGGATGGCATTGCCGATGATGATGGGCGCAAGGCCCGCGCTGCCCCAGTAGGACTGGGCCGTGATGGTGATGTTGCTTGGAGTGATGGCACTGCCGTTGCCGCCGGCCTTGTATTCGCTGCCCGAGGTGCCCAGCAGCAGGTCCCCGAAGCTGGCGGCCCAGGCGATGGCGTCGATGGAGCCGGACGCGATGAGGTATTCCACCGGGTCGTCGTCCTGCAGGGGGCGGGACTTGCGGAAGTTCTCGAAGTCCCCGCTGCGCGAAAGGTAGAAGGCCTGCGGGCTGTCGCGTGTGCCCGCCAGGACCATGCGCTGCTGGTGGAAGGCCACCACGGACGGATTGTTGCCGTCGGCGAACGGGTCCCAGTCCTCGCGCGGGGTATCGGCGGTGTCTGTCTGATAGTTGTTGTCCGAAAATGTCGTGCCGCTGCTGACGCCGATGAAGCCGTAGTACCCGGCCTCCTCCCGGTAGATATTGTATTCCGTGGCGCCTTCCACGGCTGTCCAGGAGATGTCCGTGCGGTTGCCCACCACCCAGTCGGAGGGATGCTTGCCGTTACAGCTGCCCGCCTCCGACGCCAGCGACTGTTTGCCGTTGGCGTCCACGGCCACGATCTTGTAGCGCAGCGTGTAGCCGAGGCCGGCGTCATCGTCGTTGTTGCCGCGCACGAACGTACAGCTGGGGGCTTTGGGGGCAGGCAGACTGCTGTTGAGGGCCACGGCTTCCAGCGTCCAGCGGTACCCGTGGCTGCGGATGGCATTTTCCGGCAGGGGGGCTTCCGGTTCGCTGTCCGTACTGCGGACGAGCTTGTGCAGCGGATAGGCCGTATGGGCCAGATAGACGGTATCCCCCACCTGCGCGGCGCAGATCTCCAGCAGATGTCGGGCTTCGTAGGGGGTGGGCAGCCGGGGGATGCTCCCTTCCTGCGGATCGAAACCGTGGATGTCGGCGATACTGAGGCTATTCCCCGAAAGGACGAGCACGAAGTTCTGTTCCGCCAGAGCATTGAAGCTGAAAGGCAGGAGCACGGCCTCGTCTTCGAGGCTGCCCAGGAACAGGGTCCCGGGGCGACGGCGCACGTCGCCGTGCAGGCCGGGCAGCATATTCTCCATGCATTGCACGGAACTGCCGTAACGGGAAAGGTCATAGCGGGCGGCCAGGATGGGGGAGACCTCGCCGCCGGTGAAGTTGTGCAGGGCTATGCGCATGGATCCTCGAAAAAGGTGGAGGTTGCGGGATGGGCAGGGGGGCCGGGGAAAAGCCTGTGGGAGCTGCCCCGGATCGTGTGGAAAAAGGCCGCATCACAGGACGTGGAGGGGGAATGGGATCGGCCAGACGCAGAAGGCTCGTGTTCACGTTGCCGCATCTGTTCAAGGCTGTATGCTTCCGGGCGTGTGCCGGGGCCGGTATCCGTTGCAAAGACGGTGGGCCGTCCTCGCATCCGCCGAGGCTCAGGCCGCGCTTGCTTCTTCCCATTGCCACATGCCCGCCGTGCCCGGCACCCAGACGCAGGCGGGCATGTCGGCCTTGGCCAGCCAGAGTGTGCCTTCGTAGCTGTAGTAGCTGTCCTTCGTGACATCCATGCCGTAGAGGAAGGCGAAGGGATGTTCCCGGCTGCCGTCCGGTTCGTCACCGGTCTCCGGGTCCACGGACAGCGGACGGTACACGGCCAGCATCCCGGCAGCATCCGGGGGCTGGTTCTCGATGGCCGTGACTTCCTGCATCACCTCATAGACGATGCCCTTGTGGGCCAGGCGGTAGCCCTTGGCATAGGTCTGCCCGGCGGCCCAGTCCGTGAACAGTCCGGCTTGGGCCAGTGTCGTGAACTCCTCCGGCCTGAATGATGCGGTCTGGATATGTGCCGCCACCACACTGGCGTTCACGACCGACATGGCAGCGGCATACATTTCATGCTGCCGCTCTTCGGGCGTCAGGGGCACCTGCTCCCATACACGCATGTAGTGCCCGTCGATGAGCCGGATAGCCCCCGGCTCGACGTTATGGCCATTCTCCGGCGCAGGGGGATCAGATTCGTACACTCTGTACCACGTTCCCCGTATCCGGTCGGCATCGGCAGGGAAGGACGTATGATACATGGCACACACTTCGGCATGTGCCCGTTCTTCTTTCGTATCAGGGTTGTAATACACTGTCTTACCTCCCAAGGTATTTTATGACCGCTATCCCGGGAGCCCCGTTGCCGCCCTGGCCGATGTTCCTGTCCTGAGTGGCCGGGACACCGCCGCCACCGCCACCGCCGGCCCCATAACCAGAGCCGCCTGTACCGCCGGCACCGGACGCTACGTTCGTATTGGTCCCCGGGTCCACCCCGTTGCTGGCTTTTACGCCGCTGCCGTAACCGTTCTGTCCGTTCCCGCCCCTGCGGCCTTCGTAGCCGCTGGCGGTCTCGCCATTCCCGCCGGACCAGCCCCCGGTACCTCCGGCGCTGTAGGACGCATTCCCGCCATTGGCTCCGGGAGAGGCGCTGACATAGTCCCCGAATCTCGACGTGCCGCCGGCAGAGGCGATGCTGACGGAGACGGAAGCCCCGCGCACGAGCGTGACGCGCTTCACCGTTACCGGCGCAGCGCCGCCCCCACCCCCGCCGCCGCCTCCTTTCAAGCGGTCTGAACCTGTAAGGCTGTAGGTCTTGCCGCCGGCACCGCCACGCCCTCCGCCACCGACAAGGGTGACCTCGTACGTCCCGGTCACGGGGACCGCAAACACGTCACTAGTGGTGAACGTCCAGGAATCCCCAGGTTTGGCCGGAGCGCCGTTGCCCAGGAGATGACGCCCGAGCATCATGCTACCCCCGTCATGACTTGCGCGGCATAGTAGGTCTCGCCACCGTCGATGGTAAAAAAGGTTATTACATCGACACCGCTTGCCATGAGCGAAGGCGGCACTCCATCTGCCCATTTGAACGAGTCAGGCCACGTTACGGCAGACGTTCCGCCGTTGGTCAGGACCAGCGTGCCGAGCTGGAAAGAGCTGCCGGCATGGGCCGTGACCGTAAATGTGGTATCGGCGGCCACGGCATGGGTGAAATTGTTGGAGGTCTTCAGGTCAAGGACCACGGCCTCGCCTGTGACATCCTGCAAGGCTTCGGCCACCGCACCGGTCAGGGTCCCGCCGGAAAGTTGCAGACAGTTGGCCGTCCAGCTCTCGTCCAGCGTGCCGTCTTCCCCGGCCTGGGGCACGGCGTTGGCTGCCGCCGTCACGCTGGCCAGCACGCTGCCCCGCCGGGTGGCGTCGGCCTTACGGACGCGCAATTTGCCGTCCTTCTCCAGCGAAAGACCATCCTCGTCGCCGGTCTGAGGCATGACGCTGCCCAGGCTGGTGGGGGTGGCGATGGCCGAAGCCCCGGAGTCGCCCTTGGGGATGCCGAGATGCAGGATGCCGGTCTCCGGATCATAATCGCCGCTGGCGGGCAGACCGGGATCGAGCGTGGCCACCTCTACCTGCAATCCCAGGATGGACGCAGCGCTCTGGGCGGCCCTGTCCTCGCTCCCTGCCGCGGCCTCCGCGCTCTGACGGGCTGCCGTGGCGCTTTGGGAGGCGGAAGCGGCACTGGCGGCTGCCTCTGCCCGGCTGTGGTCGGCGGCTTCTGCCGAGGTCGCCGCGGCCTGTGCACTGGCGGCTGCCTGCGAAGCGCTGGTGGCGGCTGCTGATTCGCTGGCCTGGGCAGCTGCGGCGCTGGCCTTGGCGGTCTTTTCCGCCTGCAGGAGCTGCTCGGCCATCTTGATGGGTGTCTCGTTGCTGGTGGGGGGCAGGATGACTGCCCGCTGGAGCTGTTCCAGCAGCTGCTGGCGTTCGGCCGTGGCCCGGTCGAGGCCTGTCTCGATGACTTCGGCATCGAAGCGGGTCCCGGACACCAGGTCGATCTGCTGCTCAAAAGGCATGTTGCGGGTGATGGCCAGTTTCCAGCCTGCGGGCAGGGGAGCGCCTTCGTGAAGATAGGTCACGCTGCCGCCGTCGTCGTTCAGGCGGGCGGTCCAGCCATTGGCCGGGCGGCTGTTGCCGTCGGGGCCGGTCAGGGTGACGGTCAGTTGTTCCGTCCCCCAGACTTTGAAGGAAAAAGGAAAATCCGTAGCCGTACCGTTGCCTTCGAACAGGGCGCGGCCGGGACTGTAAGGCATGGTCATGCGAACTCCCGGAAAAGAGGCGGACAGGGAAGGCCGCCATACAGTGAAAAGCTGGTATCGGGCCGTCAGCGGGCCTGCAACCAGCTGTCGGGCAGGGGCAGGGGGCGGCGCTCGCTGGCATCGGACTGCCTGGCCTGGGGAAGGCTGGCGCTGTAGAGCTGTTCCAGCTCCGCGATCTTCTGGCTGTTGCTCTTGAGCAGCGGTGCCGCCAGCAGGCAGGCCAGCTTGCGGGCCAGCATGTGGGCGAAAAGGTCGTCGAACTGGTGGCAGTGGCGCACGTCTTCCGTATAGAGCAGCAAGGCCCGGCTGGCGCTGGTGAGCAGGATGGTGGCATCTCCGGCGGGATCCCGCGCCAGACAGAAGGGGCGCGGCAGCAGGCCTTCGTGCCGGACCTCATGAGCTTTGAGGCAGGCCTCAGGCAGGGCGTAGGCAAAGCGGTATTCCTGTTCGAATCCCGTGGGCAGGGCCACCCGGGCCAGCCAGGCCCGGCGCTGGGCAAAGGCCCAGGGGTAGTCGCGCAGGGCCTGCCGCCGGGCACTGTCCCAGTACAGGCGGCATTGCAGGGCCTCGGGCGTGTTCTCGTCCTCGGCGGCGATGCTGCGGGCGCCCAAAAAGCCCAGGGCCCGGTTCCAGATGGCGATCTGGGTCAGGGTCTCCATATGTCTTCCTTGTGATGGCATCAGGGAAAAGGGAACGGGGGGCTCCCTCACGATGGGCAGGGGGGGGGCAAGCGTTCGCCCCACCCCATAAATGAGGGATCTGTCGCCCGCCGGTCGCGGGCATGATCCTGTCTCCGGTGCGGCGACCGGGCTATGAGATGGCCCGGCCGCTTCCGGGGCGGGAAAAGGACTAGCGCACGCGCAGTTCCTTTTCGTAGGGGAAGTCTTCTTCGCGCAGCAGGGCCGCGAAGATGTGCCCGTCATGGCTGCCGCTCCCGGCCGGAGACAGCTTGAGGCGCAGCCAGCTCTTGCGCACGGCCTGGGGCACGAAGCGCCAGCCCAGGCGGGCGCCCTCTCCCAGTTCCGCCCCCTGGACGGTGATGGCAGCACCGGGCACGTCCTGCCATTCGCCTTCGGCGCTGTCGGCTTCCTGCAGGGTCAGGGCCAGCGAGGTGGTCTGTTCTTCGGCGAAAGCCTTGGTCACGGAGATGCGCAGCGGCATGGGCTCCATGCGGCCGGGCAGGCGCAGGGCTGTGAGGGGGACGGCCTTGCCGGTGCTTTCGGCACTCAGGGGGCCCTCGAAAAGGATGCAATGACTGTCGATGATGGCCATGAAAACTCCTTGTTTCCTGAAAAAATGCATGGGGAGCGGACGTATGACGGCCGCAGGTCGTGCAGGCAGAGGGGAGGACAACCGGGGGGCGTCGGGGCACGATGGAGGCGGAGAAGGGGGCGCCGCTGCACGGACAGCGCGTCCGTTCGGGGAGCGTGCCGTAAGGTCGCAGCATCCTGGCAGCAGCGGCAGGGCAGGGCGATCCCTCCCTTTGGAAGGGCACGGCTCTAGATGGAAGCCTCGTCCGAGGCGATGGCATCGCACTGGCGCACGGGGCGGCCGTGCAGCACGGGAACGGCCTTGGCATCGAAAAACTCGCCATAGTGCAGCTGCACCTGCCCGGCGTCGGAGTTCTGGAGTTCCAGCGCGGTGAGCACATCGGCGTTGGCGTACCAGACGGCTTTCTGGCGCAGATGCTGGGGCATGCGGTTCTTGGCTTCGATGGTCAGCTTCTGCAGATCCACGAAACCTTCCTCGCCCTTGCGCTTGCCCAGCGCGGCCACGGGCACGTTGGCGATGCGCACCACCCCGCGCCAGTCGCGTACGGCCAGGCCGCAGCGCCAGTTGTATTTGTCGCCCGTGACCTGATATTTGCGGCCGTTCTCGTCCTGCGCCATGTAGGTCTTGAGATCTTCGTGGGAAAGGCCGCCGCGGCTGCCCTTGGGATAGATGCCGTGCACGGACTGCGGCCCCCAGGAGACCAGCCAGAGCGAGGTGCAGCCGCCGTCGCGGCCACCGGCATCCAGCACGTTTTCGGCATCGCTGGCCGGGTAACGCATGGCCAGGCCGTTGAATTCGTCGGGGTTGCGGTTGCTGTCGCCGTAGAACAGGGTGCGGGCCACCTTCTGGCGCATGGCCTCGGCAAAGGCGATGCCCTCGCTCATGCGGAAGGAGCGGTCACGGTCGCCGTACAGGCGGATCTCCTCCACATCCAGTTCCATGATGGCCTCAAGGATGCCGCAGCCTTCCTTGACCTGGCTCCACTGGGATTTGGCGGGCGGCGTGCCCTGATAGAGGCGGCGCCAGTACACGGCGGGCAGGCCGGTGCGGATGCGCGTCAGGTGCCCGTCGGACTGGTTGGCTTCCATCCAGGGCACGTCATCCATGATGTCGTTGGTCTTGTTCATCAGTTCGATGATCTGACCGGCCTTGTCGCCGCGATAGAACTGTTCCATTTCGGCCAGCGTGGCTACAAAACCCAGAGTGGCGGACATGAAGTCTCCTTGGCAAAGGTGGTCGGGGAGGGGCCGTCAGCGGCCCGGTACGAAACGAGGGAAAGGGAAGGAGCGTGCCTTGCCCGCGCCCGGCGCCGTCAGGGACGCTGCGAGCTCCAGCCCGCGTACATGCGTTCTTCCAGGGGCGGCAGGCTGCCGCCGCCTTCGCTGCCGGGCAGGCTGTCTTCCAGCAGACTGTCGGCCAGGCGGCTGAAGAAGCGCAGCACGGCCGGGTGATTGCCGTAGCCGCTTTCTTCCAGCAGGCGGCCGATGCTCTTGTCCGTGTCGAAGCGGTCCAGGGCCAGCTGGGCCCGGGCCACGGTGGCGGCCAGATGCTCACCGCCCAGCTGCGGATCGTCGGCCACTTCCTGCCGCCACTGTTCCACCTGCTGCTGCCAGCGGGCACGGCGCAGGGCATCGGCCTGGCGCAGATGGGCCTCCAGCCGGGCGGCGTCATCGGCTGCGGGCTGTTTTTCCTGCCCCTCGGCAGAAGTCTGGCCGGGGGCGGCGGACTGGCCTTCCTCCGGGCCGCTACCCAGCAAAGGCGCCGCAGGGGGCGTTCCTTCTTCGGCGGCGGGCAGGCCGTACAGGCCGCTTTCCGGCCGGGGAGCCATGCCGCCTTCGTCAAAGATCGCGTCAGTTTCGGGCATCGTCTTCCTCCTGTGTCAAAAAAAGTCTGGGCAGGTGGGAGGGATCGGCCTCCTGCAAAAGGCGGAGTACGGCCACGCCCACATGGCGGCGGCCCTCCTCCCAGTAGATCTGTCCGGCCGGGGTCTCCGGGCCCGGACAGGCGGCGGTGAAGCAGAGCCCGGCCTGCAACAGCCAGCGCAGCAGGTCGCGCCCTTCCGCCGAGGTCATGAGGCCGTCCACGGCCCGGCACAGTCCGGCCCTCCAGCGCTGCTGTACCGGGGAAGCGGGGGCAGGCTCCCCGGCGGGGAAAAGCCGGTCATCGTGCATCGTGTCCTCCTTCCGGGGGCGGCGTCGTGCCGCTCGTCTGTTGTGGCCGCAGGGCAGGGGCGGCCCCGGCGGCCAGGTTGGCCAATACCTGCAAGACGGAGCTTTTTTCCCCTTCCACGGTCAGGTCGCTGTCGGCCAGGGTGTGTCCCAGGTCGGCGGCCTTCTGCAGCAGCTCCAGCTGCTGTTCCGTCTGCCGCGCCTCCTCGCGTCCGGCCCGCAGCCGGGCCCGTTCCTCACGGGGACGTGTCAGGTTCGCGGGCAGGCCGAGGCTTTGGGCATAATTGTCCAGCAGATTGTCCACATCCACGCTGTCCAGGGCTTCGGGCCAGGCCGAGGCCGCCTTGAGGGTCAGGGCCAGATACTGGTCCGTGGCGCTGATGCCCACCAGTTTTTGGGCCTGTGCCAGCAGAGAGACGAATTCCACCTTGAGGTGGCGTCCGCTCAGTTCCGGCGGGCAGGGAGGCAGCATGTCCAGGGCCAGCATGAGGCGGAAGGTACGGTCGATGAGCGGGATCAGCAGCTCGTCATGCAGGCGTTCCAGCACGGGACCGATGAGCAGCAGCTTCTCTTCTTCGCGGGCGGCTATCTCGCTGGCCGTGACCTTGCTGCGCCCTTCCAGGATCAGGCGGAACAGATCGTTGTAGAGCCCGGCCCGTATCTGCTGCTGCACGGCTTCCATGGCGGAGCGCGCCTGGGCCAGATCGGGCTTGACCTGCAAAAGGGGCGTGGCCACGGGCTGGTTCTGACCGGGCAGGCTGTCCACGAAGTTGATGCCGCCGGGCGTCAGGTCGAGCCCCACGGAGCGCAGGCCCGCATGGACGCTCATGGGCGGGTCCACGGCTTTGTGGATGGCCTTGAGCGTGGTGATGCCCATTTGTTGCAGCATGCGGCAGTCGGGCAGGGCATCCATGGCGGGCGAGCGGCCATAGACATCGTTGGCCGCCACGTCCCAGCGCGGGCCGAAACCGGGAAAGCCCAGGAAGCCGGATTCCTTCAGGGGCACGACCTGCCCTTCCCGTCCTTCCAGCCAGTAGACCGAGGCCCAGGGCATGTGGCATTGCCCCGCCATCCGGGGCCGGCGTTCCGTGCGGGGCAGCACGGCATGGATGACCGCATGTCGCTGGTCCGGCGTGCGCCGGGCCGCCAGGCGCAGGTTCTCCGGCAGGGCCTCCGGACCGAAGCTTTGCACCATCTGGCGCAGGCTCATGTGCATGCGGTGGAAGACCGTGTCCACCCGCCGGGCCGCGTCCGTATCCAGCACATACTGTCCGGCGCAGAGCGGCACGAAGCGGAAGCCGTGGCGCAGGTCGGCCAGTTCGAAGACGAAGGCCGTGCCGAAGGTCCCCAGCTCCGCATAGATGGTGTGCATGGCGTTGTAGAAGTTGCAGCGCTGCAGCACCACGCGCATGCGGGCCTCCACTTCATCCAGATAACGCTGGCCCGCGTGGCTGCGCGAAAGTTCGGGATCGTCCAGGGCCAGCCGGAACCAGGGCCGGGCGGGGCTGGTCATGCCGCCCTGCAGACCGGCGGCCAGGGTCCGCATGGCCAGGATGCCCGTGGCGTCCACCAAGGAGCGGTTGAGCAGGGGACGGTCGTCTAGACTGTCGTCGGTGCGGAAACGGGTGGGCAGAAAGTGCTCGGCCAGGCTCTCCCAGGCCGTGTCCCAGGGCGAGCGCCGTTCCAGCAGGGCCCGGTAACGACGGGCCAGGGCCGGGACGCGCAGGGCAAGGCGCTCTTCGGCTTCCGGCCGATCCGCAGCAGAAAGCGAGGGCCCCTGATGCACCGCCCCGAGCAGGGCGCTGTGCCGGGCGCATCCTATTGCCCCAGCAGGGTCTTGCCGCGGTTCTCCTGCGAGGCCAGCGGCGTGGTGTGGATGGATGCCCGGATGCCCGCGGCCTTGCTGGCCTTGTCCTTCTGGTTCTGGCGGGCGGCCGTGGCTGCTTCGGTGACGGGTTTGGGAGTGGCCGCCTTGGGGGCGGGCTGGACTTCCGGTACGCTGGGGCTGGAGGAGCCTCCGAATCCCATATGTCCTCCTTGGGGATGAAGGTTGTTTACGGATGGGCCCTGTGGCCGGATGGAGACATCTTTACGGTGCGCGCCAGCGTTTCCGGCGTGCAGAGCAGCTGGATGCCGTCCACATGGACGCCGCGCCGGGCCAGCCAGCAGGCGGCGGGCAGGCGCCCCGTGATGACGAAACCGCAGGCCGTGGCCAGACGCCAGGCATGGCGGTTGCTGACCGGGCACAGGCCCCAAAGCGCGCTGGTCTCCGTATGGCGGAAGACCCAACGGAAAGCGGCACGGGCCAGAGGCACGGCCAGCGGGAATGCCGGGCGGAAGACCGTGAAATCGAATTCCCGGATCTGCCCGCGCCAGGGGCTGAACAATCCGTAGGCCAGCGCCGTGCCGTCAGGGGCCGTGGCCTGCAGGAGCTGGCGGCCGGGGGCGCTGACCAGACGCAGCCAGTCATCTTCCCGGGGATGGGACCAGGCGTACATGGCGCAGCCCGTGAGCCCTTCCCGGCACATGCGGGCGAAGAGGGCTTTGCGGCCCGCGTCGTCCCGGACGGCTTCCAGACGGAAGGCGTCCTGCACGTCGGTCTGGTCGCAGGGTTGCGGTCGTGTGTTCTCCATGCGGGGCTCCTGTTGTTGGGGGATTTGCGGGATAGGGGCGCGCGGGATGTCGTCGCAGTCATGACGCTGCCCGGGACGGGGGAGTAAGAACGGTCCCGACCGGCTTTCCCCTGTCCGGCAGGTATCCCGGCACGACCGTGTCGCGGGTGATCCCGGTACAGGTCTCTCCGGGATACCGATGGCACGGGTACGCGGCAGCCTTCCTTTCATCGCCCCAGTCCCAGCACGTCATAGCTGATGCGGGCCCGGGCCGGAGGCAGGGGGCCCTCCGGCGGGCGAAAGCCCGTGACCGCGTAGCGCAGGGCATCGGCGGCGTGGCTGGAGCCGTCATGCAGCGGGCCGGAGGAGAACTGTTCCTGCCGGGGTCGCCATTGCCGACGGTAGGAGCGCAGGGCCGCCAGTCCGGCGGCACAGTGACGGCTGTCGAACCAGAGCCGGGGCAGGGCGCGGCGTACGGCGTCGATACCGTCGGCCAGCGGCAGGGACGGCGCGATGTCGAAGCGGATGCCCAGACGGGCGGCGCTCTCCAGACGGCTCTGGCCCGTGCCCAGTTCCCGCACCCGGATGTCATGCGGGGCCAGGTGGCGGCCGTAGCAAAATCCGCGTCCCGCAAGGCCGTCGGCGGTGGCCGTCCCTTCCGGCCGGGCCTTGGCCGCCAGCACGGCCGCGTAATGGGCCAGCCCCTCGCCGCTGGCTTCGTAATAGTCCAGCATGCGCCAGTTGCCGGAAGGCTCCACCTGGAAGAACCAGATGGCCGTGGCATCATCCATGCCCAGGTCCCAGGCCGTATGCACGGGCAGGTCGGGGCTTACCGGCAGGGGGCAGATGCGTCCCGCCAGATCGGCGGCATCCAGCTGGGCGGCATAGTAGGCCCCGCGCACGGCGGCGGCGAAGGAACACTCGAATTCCTGCTGGTACTCGGCCTCGCTCATACCGCGGCGGGCGGCGTCCAGCTCGGTTTGCGGCAGGTAGCCTGTCTGCGAGGCCGGAAAGCGGAAGCGTGACCAGCCCTCCGCCGCCCCCAGGCTGCCCGCCAGCTGCCAGACATCGTGCAGCAAATTGTCACAGCCCTTGGGCGTGCCGCAGAACAAGGCCCGCCCCTGCCGGTCGGCCAGCGCGGGGCGCAGGATCTGGCTCCAGACCTCGCGGGGGATGTCGGCGGGCTCGTCCAGCACCAGATCATCCAGATACAGGCCGCGCAGGGCCTGGGCGTTGTCCGTGCCGTACAGGCGGATGCGCGCGCCGTTGGGCAGGTCACAGCGCAGTTCTCCTTCATGGAAACGGGTACCGGGGATCACGCCCGCGAAATGCCGCAGATAATCCCAGGCCACGGCCTTGTCCTGTCCCAGATAGGGGGCGGCGTAGGCGGCGCGCCAGTCCGTGCGGGAGGTGCGCAGGGCCGCCCGCAGCAGGTCGTTGACGGCGGCCACGGTCTTGCCGAAGCGGCGGTGGCAGAGCAGCACGCAAAAGCGGGTGCGCTGCTGGTGGAAGCGCCATTGCAGCGGGCGCGGCGTATAGGGGATGATGCAGGGCGTTTCCATGTCGGTCTCGCGGGGTCTAAAGGTTACGGAGGGCCATCTTCCGGCTCCTGCCCGGCCCAGATGACGCGCAGGGGCACAGGCTTCCTGTCGCTGTCCTGCGACGTGCCCTCCTGCTCCAGCGTGCGGGCAAGGGCGTGCAGTTCCTTGATCTCTTTGACGATGTCGATGCTTTTTTCCGAGACCTCGGCAGTGTCGAGATGTTCGGTCAGGCGTTGCAGGCGCTCGTGCAGGGCTTTTTCCAGGGCTTTTTTCCGGCGGCGTACCGGCATCACTGCACCTCCCGGGGAGGACGGCAGTGCAGCAGGGCGGGCAAGGCGGCACCGGGCAGCTGCTGCCAGCGGTCCTCCTGCCGCTCCAGATGCCGTTCCAGACGTTGCAGCAGGCGTTCCAGGCCGTAGAAGCGCGCTTCCTGGGCCTGCAACTGGCTGTGCAGGCGGCCTGCCTCCTCCCGCAGGGAGCGCACCTCGTCCGCCAGCGGCGTCAGGAGTTCCCGTTCCTGCGCCAGAGCCTGTTCCAGCAGATCGAGGCGGCGCAGCCACAGGGCTTCCCGTCGCTGTTCGTCCCGGCGGCAGCGCAGATGTTCGGCCTGCGGGACGAAGCTGCGGCGCAGGCTCCACAGGGCCCAGAGCAGCAGCCCCTGTACCAGGGCCAGCAGCAGGGGCAGGAGCGCGGCAGGCAGATGGGTGGTCATGGGCATCTCCGTGGTTCAGAAGGGCAGGCCCAGCATTCCGGCCAGCAGGCCCAGGATCTGGTCCAGGGCCGGGGGCGGCAGGTCGTCCAGCAGGTCGGGCGCCAGCAGGGGCAGGAGCAGCAGGCGCACGGGCACTTCCCAGCAAAAGAGCAGGGCCAGCACCCAGCCCAGGAAGGAACGCCACAGGCGCAGCACGCTGGAAGGGGCATTTTCCGTTTCCCGTTCGTTAAGGCGGATCTGGGCGGCCAGCAGTTCCTGCCGTTCCCGACTGCTGCCCGTCAGGTCGCGCAACAGCCGGGTGCCCAGATCGCGCAGCAGGTTCCACATTACTGCGCCTCCCGTTCCAGATCGGCCAGATGCTGGTGCAGGGCCTTAACCCGGTTGCGCCAGCCAGTCAGGAAGACCTTCATGGACGGGCGGGACGCGGCCAGACGGCGATAGAAGGCGTCCCGCAGGCGCAGGCTGCTCCGGGCCGCGTACCAGTCCAGATGCACGTCGGCCAGCGCGTTGGCCAGCTCGCGGGTGTCCGGGCCCATGATGCCGTCCTCGGCGATGGGGGAGTAGTGGTCGAGCTGGGTCTCGCCCGTGGCGTTCATGGTTTCCTGCAACTGCTTCACGGCCCGGCTGGCGCCCATGTTGACCGCGCCGTCATAGAGCGTGACGGCCAGCGGCAGGGGCAGGCGGTCGCAGCCCAGGGCCTCCCAGAAATGCCTGCGGAACAGACGGGCCGCCTGTTCTTTGGTACAGGCGCGGATATCGTCGGCGTCGATATCGCCGTCATTGTTCAGATCCAGGCTGAAGTAGTCGCAATCCGGGCCCGTACGCCGGGGGCAGGTATCGCATTGCCGGGCATCGCGCAGACAGCGTTCTTTGGCCTGCCGGGCCAGATCCGTGACCCAGCGCAGGGAGATGCCGTGATTGGTGATGCCGCCGGGATCGGCTTCGTGGTCGGAAAGGCCGCCTTCCCAGCGGGCCGTGAACGTATGGGCCAGAGTGAAATTATCGCGCATATGCCCTCCTGCATGGCGGTGGAATGATGGCGGGGCGGTGTCGCACCCGTGAGGCCACCATGCCGGAAAAGGGCGCCGGCGTAAGTTTGAAGGATTTCAGTAGGGGAAGTGTCGTGGAGGGACAGGAGGGGAAAGAAGATGGTGCGGGGCCGGAGAGGAAGGAAGGCAAGCGACCTGGAGAGGAGAGCCCGTGTACAGGCCTGCGGGGCTCATCCGTCCCTGCCTGACATGCCCGACAGGGGGCAGCCTGCGGACAAAAACGGGAAAGGCAGCTGCCTTTCCCGTCCGGCCTGAAAGGGAGGTGCGGGGATCAGCCCTGAAGGGCGTCGACGGGGGCCGGAAGGGCCTTGTCCGGCAGTTCGGCCTCCTGCTTGAGCAGCTGCCAGACGCGCCGGTCCGTGATGCCGTACCGGCGGGCCAGAAAGCGAACCTCGGTATTGCTGGAGGTACCGGCGGCGGTATGGCGGCTGAAGGCGCCGAGCAGCTCCCGCTGGCGCACCTGACGGGCGAGACGGGCGCAGCGGGGGATATACAGACAGGTGCCGCCGTAAGCTCCCAGCAGGCGGCGCAAGACGGACTCGGGCAGCAGGGCGCGCAGCAGGTGCCCTTCCGACGGGAAGCGGCGGGGGATGCGCAGGGTCAGGCCGCCGCAGTGTTCCAGAAGCCTGTGCAGGGCGGCATCATCTTCCAGAACCTGGCGCAGCAGGCGTACGCTTTCGGGCAAAAGGGGCAGCAGGCTGTCCCAGTCCACGGGGGCGGCGGGTCTGGCCGTATGCCGGGGATGCGTGGCAGGACTTCCGCTACTGGACCACATGGCGGGCCTCCGGGGCCAGGGGACTGCGGGGGCGCTGGAGATGTGCCTCCAACGGTTGTTCCGTGCCGTCCGCCCCTTGCCCGGCCATGAAGGCCCCGGCGGCAGGGAGGGCTTCCGGGGCAGGCGGCATGGCATCGCCGGACTGGCGGGGAGCGGCCTGCATGTCTTCCAGCATGCGGGCGATGCGGCGCAATTGCTCTGCCGCCCAGAGCAGGGAACCCTCGGCGGGTTCCTCTTCACTGTCGGCGGACTGCGTCAGGAGACGCTGGAACTGTTCCAGGGATCGTGTGTTCATGTCGGCTACTCCCTTTCTGATAATGGCACGGTGTCCCGCAGCGGATCTCTGCGGAAAAGTTATGTTGCGGAAAAAGTTTTCTTTTGCCCGGTAAAAGCGGGCCCGGGCTGCTGTATCCATTGCCATTAGCTACAGGTTGTTCTATGTTTGACAGCAGGCATAGCCGTACTTTTTACATGTTTTCTTTTTTCAATCAAAGGAAAAATTTTTAACTTTTCTTTTAAAAAGATTTAATATCCTATTTTTAATGAATAAAAAAATTTGGAGCGCGCATGGAAGATAAAAATAGATTTTCCTTTATCTCTACACAGGGCTTTGCCGAGCGCCTGCGCCGCCGTCGCCTTGGCCTTGGCCTGCGCAAGCAGGATCTTGCCGCACAGGTGGGGGTCAGCCTGACCACTATCCAGCAGTACGAGAACGGCCAGTTGCCCAAGGGGGAGTTTGCCGTCCGGCTGGGGGCGGCCCTGCGCTGTTCGCTGGACTGGCTGCTGGCCGGGCAGGGGAATGTGGAAGGGGCCCTGCAGGACCAGTGGGGCGGGCTGGTCATGGTGCCCATGGTGGAGGCGCGTCTTTCCGCCGGTACGGGGAGCTTTGAGACCAGCGGCGATGTGGTGCGGCACTATGCCTTTCGCGAGGATTTTTTGCGGCGCAAGGGCAGCCCGTCGCACATGGCCCTGTTGCGGGTCTCCGGCGACAGCATGGAGCCCCGCATCTGCCACAATGACGTGGTCCTTGTGGACCAGAGCCAGAAAGACCCGGTGCCCGGCCGCATCTATGCCGTGAGCGTGGAGGATCTGGTCTACCTCAAGGTGGTCAACGCCATGCCGGGGCGCCTGATCCTCAGCAGCTACAATCCTGCCTATCCGCCCATCGAGGCCTGCACTACCGACCAGCTGGCCGACCTGGTGCGCATCGTGGGGCGGGCGGTCTGGGTGGGGCGTGAGCTTGATTGACGGCACGCCCCGCGTGCCTTGTTCGACTTGTTAAACATAGTAAAAAACTTTATTTTTTTATTCTGTAAAATCAATATAATAACAAAAAATATTCGTAGCGCAGACGTTTTGGGGGCCTGCGCTGACACTTTGCTGACAGCCGCAGGCGCAGTGTGGAAATGCGGACAGGGCCCAGTCCGCAGGGGCCGGGACGTAGCCGTGCCCCCACCCGCAACTGTTACAGATGGCGGTCATGCCGCCAGAAGGAGATATCCCATGCGTCTGCTGCTTTCTTGTGTGATGGTTCTGGCTCTTGCTTTCCCCGCCATGGCTGCCCAGGGCGGCTTCCAGGGTCCGGGACAGGCTCCCGGCGGTTTCCAGGGGCCCACGTCCGGCGTCCAGGCCGATACCGTGGCCAAGGCCCTCAAAGCCTGGGACGACGCGCCGGTGATGCTGACGGGCCATATCGTGGAGCGTGTGGCCGGCAGCGATGATAAGTACAATTTCCGTGACGCCACGGGCACCATCGTGGTAGAGATCGACCATGAAGTGTTCGCCGGCCGTACGGTGACGCCCGCCGACCGGGTGCGCCTTTCCGGCAAGCTGGACAAGGAGATGATGGATCCCACCAAGGTCGATGTGAAGGTCCTGGAAATCCTCAAGTAGTCTGACAGGCGGGCCGTGCGCTACCGGCGGGCGGCCCGCCAGCGGAGTCGTGATGCGAATTTTTTCTGTGCTGCTTCTGCTGGCCGCCGGCCTGTTTCTGCTCCCGCCGGGTACCGGTGCGGCGGGTTTCGTGGGCCCCGGTGTCTCGCCGACGCTGACCCGTGCGGCCGACGTGCTCAATGCCTGGGATGATGCCCCCTGTGTTCTGGAAGGCCATATCCTGGAAAAGATCCCCCGCAAGGACCGTTACCTTTTTGAGGACGAGAGCGGCCGCGTGGTGGTGGAGATAGAGCACGAGACCTTCGGGCACCTGACGGTCACTCCGCAGGACAAAGTGCGCCTAGTGGGGCATGTGGACTGGAGCTCCAAGCACCCCAATGAGGTGGAGGTGGACGCTCTGGCCATCATCCAGTGATGTTCGGGCCCTGCGGGGCCTTTCGGACGGCGGGCCATCCGCCGGGTTTTCCATTCTTCAGGGGGCGCACGGCGCCCCGTCCTTTTTTGCGGAGGTGCGCATGGTGCCTGTCTCTGTCCTGCTGGTGGAAGATAACGAGGACATCCTCGCCAACCTGTACGCCTATCTTGAGCCCTTGGGCTATGAACTGGATTGCGCCCGCAACGGCCGCACGGGCCTTGAGATGGCCGCGTCCGGCCAGTTCGATCTGGTGGTGCTGGACATCATGCTCCCCGGGCTGGACGGCATCAGCCTGTGCCGTGCCCTGCGCGAGGAACACGGCGTACAGGTGCCGGTCATCATGCTGACGGCCCGTGATACCGTGGCCGACCGTGTGCTGGGCCTGGACGCCGGGGCCGACGACTATCTGGTCAAACCCTTTGCCCTGCGCGAGCTGGAGGCCCGCATCCGGGCCCTGCTGCGGCGGGGCCGGACGCAGGAGAGCGCCCAGGGCGGCGAGCTGCGTGTGGACGATGTCTGTATCGACGTGGCCGGGCACCGGGTCACGCGGCAGGGCCGCGAGGTCAAGGTGAGCCCCACGGGCTTCCGCATCCTGTGCGAGCTGGCGCGCCGTGCGCCCGCCCTGGTCCGCCGCGAGGAACTGGAGCGCCGCCTCTGGGGCGACGACCTGCCCGGCGGCAGCGCCCTGCGGACGCATATCCACGAACTGCGCCAGCATCTGGACAAGCCTTTCGGCAGCCCCGTGCTGCATACCATCTCCCATGTGGGCTACCGTCTCGGCCGTGAAGAGGAGCCCGGGGCGTGAGCGGCGGTTCCCCCATCCGGCGGCGTCTGCTGGTCTCGTTCATGCTGCTGGCCGCCGGTCTCGGCCTGACCATGGGCATGGTGGGCCTGCTCTCCTATGACAGGCTGGGCGCCCATCTGGTGGACTGGTACGCACGTCCGGTCATGAATGCCCTCATCGAGGCCGAGGAACGCTCGCGCCGTGCCGAGGACCGGGGACGGCACAACAACCTGGTCTATGGGGCCGACCTGGCGAACCTTATGGATCTGCAATTCCGGGTGGGCAAACAGATCCCCCGCGAATGGCATTCCCTGGAGCCCGGCCTGCACTTTTTCGACCGCATGGAGAATTTCGTCTTCCTCGAGGAGCACAAGGGCGTACGCTACGCCCTGAGCGGGCACACGGGCCTGCTGGTGACCATCAAGGCCCAGCTGACCCGGGTCCTGGGCCTGTGCGCGGGCCTGGGCCTGGGCGTGGCGGCCCTGCTGGCCGTGCTGCTCAGCCGGCGGCTCACGGGCCAGCTGACCGATCTGACCCGTACCGTGTCCCGCTGCCCCGTACCCCGTGCCGGGGGGGACTACCCCGGCCTGCCGCCCTTGCCGCAAGTGGCCCTTGATGACGAGGTAGGCGTGCTGGCCCGGGCCATCGCCAGCCGCGAGGAGGCCCTGCGCCGTTTCGTCCAGCGCGAGAGTTTCTTCACCGGTGATGTGAGCCACGAGCTGCGCACGCCCCTGACCGTCATGCAGGGCGGCCTGGAAGTGCTGGAACTGCAGCTGGAGCGCCTGCCCGGTTCCGAGCGCTGTGCGCCCACGGTGGAGCGCCTGCAGCGCACGGTGCGCGACATGTCCGCCACGGTGGGCATCCTTCTGCTGCTGGCCCGACGTCCCGAAAATATCGAACTCGAGCCCGTGGATCTGGCCCTGCTGGTGCGGGACACTGTCCAGGGGCAGGACTGCTTTTCGCTGGAGCTCCCCGAGAGCCGGGAAGTGCAGGCGCAGCCTGCCCTGGCGGGGATCGTCGTCAAGAATCTGCTGGACAATGCCCGGCTTTACTCGGAAAATGGCCGTGTTGCCGTGCGCCTGGACGAGCATGTGCTCCAGGTGCGCAACGCGGGACGCATCCCTGAGGATCTGGACATCTTTGCCCGCGGGGTGCGTGCCCGTGCCCGAGGCGATGCCACGCCGGGCGGCAGCGGTCTGGGGCTCTCGCTGGTGCGCCGCGCCTGCGAGCAGCTGGGCTGGTCGGTGAGCTACCGGCACAGCGGAGAAAATGAGACACTGTTCGAAGTGTGCTTTGCTCCGGACAGTGATGGAGAACGTGTGTGAAGATCAGCATGAGCAAGGGCCGCCTGCTGGCCGTACTGGCCCTGCTGCTGGGCTGTGCGCTGCTCTGGCGGGGCTTTTTCGAGCCCGGCAGGCAGCGCGGCATGCCGCAGGATACGCCGCCGGTGCGTGTGGCCACGGCCCTGGCGCAGGATATGCCCCATTTCCTCAACGGTCTGGGCACGGTGGAGCCGTCCAGTGACGTGCTGGTGACCAGCCGGGTGGACGGGCATCTGCAGCGCCTGCATTTTACGGAAGGTCAGTTCGTCCATAAGGGCGACCTGCTGGCCGAGATCGATCCCCGGCCGTTCGAGGCCGCTTTGGGCGAGGCCCGCGGTGCCCTGGCCCGCGATACGGCCCAGCTGGAGAACGCCCGCCGCGACCTGAGCCGGTATGAAAAGCTGGTGAGCGGCGGCCATATCGCCCGGCAGCAGTACGACAACCAGCGCGCCCTGGTGCGCCAGTATGAAGGCACGGTACAGTCCGACAAGGCTGCCGTGGATTCGGCGGCCCTGCAACTGCAGTACAGCCGCATCACCGCTCCGGCCGACGGCGTGCTGGGCCTGCGAAAGGTGGACGAGGGCAACATGGTGCATGCTTCCGACACCGAAGGGCTGGTGCGCATCACCCTGCTGACGCCTTCCTATGTGGTCTTCACTCTTCCGGAAAGCCGGGTGCCCCTGGTGGCACAGCACTGGCGCGAGGCCCGCAAGAGCGGTGGCCGCCTGCTGGTTCAGGCCTGGGACCGCGAGCAGCAGGCTCTGCTGGCCCAGGGCTATCTGCTGAGCATGGACAACCAGATCGACACCGCCACAGGTACGGTGAAGCTCAAGGCGGAATTCGCCAACGAGGACCACACCCTCTTCCCCAACCAGTTCGTCAATGCCCGTTTGCTGGTCACGGTCCTGCCCCAGGCCGTCACGGTGCCCACCGCCGCCGTGCAGCTGGGCAGCCGCGGCTCCTACGTCTATGTGGTGGACAAGGATACCGTCCGCCTGCGCGAAGTGACGCCCGGCGTGCGTACCGACAGCCTGACCGTCATCGACAAGGGCCTTGCCGCGGGCGAGGTCGTGGTGGTGGACGGTGTGGACCGCCTGCGTGACGGCCTGCGCGTGCGCGTGACGGCCAGCATGGAGACCCCGCGCGTGACCGTGCCTGCCACCGGGGGCGGGGAATAACTTCAGGGAGGGAAGAGGGATCCCGACACGGCTGCCGATGCCCGTGACGTTGCGGCTTGCAGCCGCCATCCGGTGATGCGGGCGTGCGGCATGGTCCCTTCCCTCCGGTTCGACCCCTTTCCCGCATGTTTTCCCGGTCGCCCGCCCCTTGGCAAAAAGGGGATGCGGTGAAAGCGCGGTGCAGGGACCCCGGGCATCCCTTCCCTTGCAGCGCTCCTGCCGGGGCGGTGTTGACGCTGCCGTGCTCCTGCCCCCTGGGGCAGCGGCAGGCCCTTTCCTCCTTCCTTTCCCGGCCTCCCGTTCTTTCGCAGGGCAGGGGACCGCCGTTTCCCGCTGACGGTCCCGCCGCCGTTTCCAGAAGACAGACGAGCAGCTCCATGAACATTTCCCGCATCTTCATCCTCCGGCCCATCGCCACCTCGCTGCTGATGGTGGCCCTGCTCCTTTCCGGGCTGCTGGCCTATCATTATCTGCCCATGGCGGCCCTGCCGCAGATCGACTATCCCACCATCCAGGTGCAGACCCTGTACCCCGGCGCGTCGTCCGAGGTCATGGCCGCGGTGGTCACCTCGCCGCTGGAACGGCAGCTGGGCACCATGTCGGGCCTTGTGCAGATGACCTCCCTGTCTTCGGCCGGGGCTTCGGTCATCACCTTGCAATTCGACCTTTCCGTGCCGCTGGACGTGGCCGAGCAGGAGGTGCAGGCCGCCATCAACGCGGCGGACAACCTGCTGCCATCCGACCTGCCCAACCCGCCGGTCTACAACAAGGTCAACCCGGCGGACCCGGCCATCATGACGCTGGCGGTCTACAGTGACGCCATGCCCCTGACCCGTCTGGAAGACCTGGTGGACACCCGGTTGGCGCAGAAGATATCGCAGATCACCGGCGTGGGCCTGGTGACCCTGTCGGGCGGGCAGCGGCCCGCGGTGCGTGTGCAGGTCAATCCCTCGGCCCTGGCCTCGGCCGGGCTGACCATGGCCGACGTGCGCTCGGCCATCGCCTCGGCCAACGTCAATGACGCCAAGGGCAGCTTCGACGGGCCCCAGCGTACCAGCACCATCGACGCCAACGACCAGCTGGCCTCGGCCGAGGAATACGCGCGGACCATCATCGGCTACAGCAACGGCGCGCCCCTGCGTCTGGAGGATGTGGCCACCGTGGAGGAGGGCGCGGAGAACGCCCGTCTGGCCGCCTATGTGGCCGACGGGGAACAGGGCTTCCGCCCGGCCATCGTGCTTTCCATCCAGCGCCAGCCCGGCGCCAACGTCATCACCGTGGCCGACAGCATCACCCGTCTGCTGCCGCAGCTGCAGCAGGCCCTGCCCGGGCATGTGCGGGTGCAGGTGGTGACGGACCGCACCACCACCATCCGGGCCACGGTGCACGACGTGCAGCTGGAACTGGTGCTGGCCGTGGTCCTGGTCATCGCCGTCATCTGGATCTTCCTGCGCAACGTGCAAGCCACCATCATCCCGGCCCTGGCCGTGCCCCTGTCGCTGGTGGGCTCGCTGGGCGTCATGTACCTGGCGGGCTTCTCGCTCAACAACCTGACCCTTATGGCGCTGGTCATCGCCTCCGGTTTCGTGGTGGACGACGCCATCGTGGTCATCGAGAACATCAGCCGCTATCTGGAGAACGGCTACAAGCCCCTGCAGGCCGCCCTCGTGGGGGCCGGGCAGATCGGTTTCACCATCATCTCCCTGACCCTGTCGCTGGTGGCCGTGCTCATCCCCCTGCTGTTCATGGGCGACGTGGCCGGGCGCCTGTTCCGCGAGTTCGCGGTCACGCTGGCCGTGACCATCCTCATCTCGGCCGTCATCTCCCTGTCCCTGACGCCCATGCTTTGCGCGGTCATGCTGCGGCCGGAGCGGCACAAGGAAGGGGAGGGCAATTTTTTCCCGGCCCTGCTGCGCTGGTATGAAGGCAAGCTGGACTGGGTACTGGCCCACCAGCGCCTGACCCTGGCCGTGGCCGTGGGAACCCTGTTGCTGAGCGTGGCCATGTACGCGCTGGTGCCCAAGGGCTTTTTCCCCACACAGGACACGGGCGTCATTCAAGGCATCGCGGAATTCCCGCAGGATACGTCCTTTGCGGCCATGGCCCGGCGCCAGAAAGAACTTTCCGACGTGCTGCTGGCCGATCCGGCCGTGGCCCGGGTGGCGTTCTTCGTGGGCGTGGACGGTATCAACCCCAGTCTGGCCACCTCGCGCCTGACCATCGACCTCAAGCCGCTGGAAGAGCGCGACCACCGCGCCCCGGTCATCGCCCGGCGCCTTATGGAACGGGCCGACAGCCTGCCGGGCATGGATCTGTTCCTGCAGCCCGTGCAGGATCTGACCGTGGAGGACCGCGTCTCGCGCACCCAGTACCAGCTTTCGGTGGAGGCCCTCAGCGACGCCCAGCTGGAAGGGCGCATCCCGGACATCCTGGCGGCGCTGCGGGCGCGGCCGGAGCTGAGCCATGTGACCAGCGACCTGCTGGGCCGGGGCCGCATGCTCTGGCTGGACATCGACCGCGATGCGGCCAGCCGTCTGGGCGTGAGCATGGACGTTATCGACAATGCCCTTTATGACGCGCTGGGCCAGCGCCTGATCTCCACCATCTTCACCCAGACCAACCAGTACAAGGTGGTGCTGGAAAGCGCCCCGCAGTTCCGGCGCGGCCCGGACGACATCGAAAAGATCTACGTCAAGGGCAGCGAGGGCAAGCCCATCCCGCTCTCGGCCCTGGTGCGCATGGAGGAACGCTCCGCACGCCCGGCCACCATGCGGCAGGGCCAGTTCCCGGTGGCCACCATCTCCTTCAACGTGGCCGAAGGCTCCTCCCTGGGGGCGGCCGTGAGTGCGGTGGAAGAGACCCTTGCTTCCCTGGAGCTGCCTTCGTCCCTGCGCTGCCAGTTCCAGGGCGCGGCCCATGCCTTTGCCTCGTCCACGGACAATCAGGTCTGGCTGCTGCTGGCCGCCGTGGTCACCATGTACATCGTGCTGGGCGTGCTCTACGAAAGCTACATCCATCCCGTGACCATCCTGTCCACCCTGCCGTCGGCGGGCATCGGCGCCACGCTGGCCCTTATGCTCTGCGGCATGGAGCTGGGCGTGGTGGGCATCATCGGCATCATCCTGCTCATCGGCATCGTCAAAAAGAACGCCATCATGATGATCGACTTTGCCCTGGAGGCCGAGCGGCAGGAAGGCAAGGATCCGCAGGCCGCCATCCGGCAGGCCTGTCTGCTGCGTTTGCGGCCCATCCTCATGACCACCATGGCGGCCCTGCTGGGGGCCCTGCCGCTGATGATCGGCTGGGGCATGGGCGCGGAACTGCGCCGCCCGCTGGGCGTGACCATGGTGGGCGGCCTCATCGTCAGCCAGGTACTGACCCTGTTCACCACGCCTGTCATCTATATCTGGTTCGCGCGTCTGGCCGAGAAGCTGGGCCGCCGTGGCGAGGAGGCCGGTCATGAGCAGGCCTGAGGAGACGCCCCGGGCCGCCGCATCCGGCCGGGAGAGCGGTCACGCCCATGAAGGGCAGGATCTGGCTCTGGCCGGGGAACGGCGCAAGCGCTTCGGGCCGGAATTCATCCCCCTGAACCTTTCCGCGCCCTTCATCCGCCGGCCCGTGGCCACCACGCTGCTGACCATCGCCGTGACCCTGGCGGGCATGGTGGCCTTTTTCCTGCTGCCCGTGGCGCCCCTGCCCGAAGTGGACTTCCCCGTGGTCAGGGTACAGGCCAACATGCCCGGGGCCAGCCCCGAGACCATGGCCTCCACCGTGGCCACGCCGCTGGAACGGGCCCTGGGCCGCATCGCCGGGGTGACCGAGATGACCTCCAGCAGCAGCCTGGGCTCCACGCGCGTCATCCTTCAGTTCGATCTGGACAGGGACATCAACGGCGCGGCCCGTGACGTGCAGGCGGCCATCAACGCCGCCCGCTCAACCCTGCCCACCATGCCGTCCAACCCCACCTACCGCAAGGTGAACCCGTCGGGCGCGCCCATCCTTATCCTGTCCGTCACCTCGGACGTCCTGAGCCGCACCCAGCTCTACGATGCCGCGTCCACGGTGCTGGCCCAGAAGATCAGCCAGATCGCCGGGGTGGGCGAAGTGACCGTGGGCGGCGGCGCCCTGCCTGCCGTGCGCGTGGACATCTCGCCCGATGCCCTGCACCGCACGGGCCTGAGCATGGAAGACGTGCGTGCGGCCCTGGCCGGGGCCAATGCCTTTTTGCCCAAGGGACATCTGGAGAACGAAAGCACCTCGTGGACGGTGGTGGCCAGCGACCAGCTGCGCACCGCGGCCCAGTACCGCAAGGTCATCGTGGCCGAGCGCGGCGGTGTCGTCATCCGTCTGGGCGACGTGGCCACGGTGACGGATTCCAGCCAGGACATCCGCCAGATGGCCCTTTCCAACGGCAAGCCCTCCATCCTGCTCATCGTGTTCCGTTCGCCCGGGGCCAACATCATCGAGACCGTGGACAGGGTGAAGGCCATGATCCCGCAGCTGCGCTCCTGGCTGCCCGAAAGTGCGGATCTTTCCGTGCGCATGGACCGCTCCCAGACCATCCGGGCCTCGCTGCACGAGGTGGAGAAGAGCCTGCTGCTGTCCATGGCCCTGGTGGTACTGGTGGTCTTCCTTTTTTTGCGCAACGGCCGCGCCACCAGCATCCCGGCCGTGGCCGCGCCGGTATCGCTCATCGGCACCTTCGGGGTCATGTATCTGTGCGGCTACACCCTGGACAACCTTTCGCTCATGGCCCTGACCGTGGCCACGGGCTTTGTGGTGGACGACGCCATCGTGGTGCTGGAAAATATCGTGCGCCGTCTGGAGATGGGCGAAAAGCCCCTGCGGGCCGCCCTGCGCGGTGCGCGCGAGGTGGGTTTTACGGTCATCTCCATTTCCCTGTCGCTGGTGGCGGTCTTCATCCCCATCCTGTTCATGGGCGGCGTTGTGGGACGCCTGTTCCGCGAGTTCTCCGTGGTGCTGGCCACGGCCGTGCTGGTCTCCATGGTGGTCTCCCTGACCACCACGCCCATGATGTGCGCCACGTTGCTGCGGCCCTTTGATGAAGAACTCTCCCGCCGCAGTGCCCGCCTGCGGGCGGAAGAGGGGGGACGGCCGGGGCTGTTCACCCGTGTGGGGCAGTTGTGGGGCCGCTTTCTTTCCGCCATGCAGGAGGGCTATTCCCGCAGCCTCTATGTGGTGCTGGATCACTGGAAGCTGACCCTGACCGTGCTCCTGCTGGTGGTGGCGGCCAATGTCTGGATGTACATCGTGGTGCCCAAGGGCTTCTTTCCCCAGCAGGATACGGGCGTCATCATGGGCGGCATCCGCGCGGACCAGAGTGCCTCGTTTCAGGATATGGAAGTCAAGCTGGCCCGGCTGGTGCGCATCCTCAGCGCCGACCCGGCCGTGGACCAGGTCTCGGCCCACATCTCGGGCGGCCGCGGCGGCGGGGGCGTGTTCATCTCCCTCAAGCCGCTGGAGGAACGCGGCATCAGCGCCCAGCAGGTCATCGGCCGTCTGCGCGGCAAGATGTCCTCGGAACCGGGGCTTCAGATCTTTTTACAGGCCGCGCAGGACATCATGATGGGCGGGCGCAGCTCCCGCTCCCAGTACCAGTACACCTTGCAGGCCGACGATCTGGACAGTCTGCGCCGCTGGGGACGGCGTTTGCAGCAGGAGTTCACGGGCATCCGCATCCTCAAGGACGTGGACAGCGACATCGAGGAACGGGGCCTGCAGACCCTGCTGACCATCAATCGTGATGCTCTGGCCCGGCTGGGCCTGACCATGAAGGACGTGGACGCGGCCCTGAACAATGCCTTCGGCCAGCGTCAGGTCAGCACCATCTATGAGGAGAAGAATCAGTACCGCGTGGTGCTGGAATATGCTCTGCCCTGGCTGGAAGGGGAGGACTCGCTGGGCAAGGTCTGGCTGCCGGGCAAGGACGGGGCCGTGCCCCTGCTGGGCGTGGCCGAGGTCTCTCCGGCCTTCGCGCCCCTTTCCGTGGCCCATCAGGGCCAATTCGCGGCCGTGACCCTGTCCTTCAACCTGGCGGAGGGCGCGTCCCTTTCGCAGGCGCAGGCGGCCATCGACGAGGCACGCGTGCGCATCGGCATGCCGTCCACCATCGTGGGCAGCTTCCAGGGCACGGCCAAGATGTACAGCGATACGGTCAAGGATCAGGTGCTGCTCATCCTGGCGGCCCTGGCCGCGCTCTATATCGTGCTGGGCGTGCTTTACGAGAGCCTCATCCATCCGCTGACCATCCTCTCCACCCTGCCGTCGGCGGGCATCGGGGCCCTGCTGGCCCTGCGGGCCTGCGGCATGGAGTTCAGCGTCATCGCCCTCATCGGCGTGCTGCTGCTTTGCGGCATCGTAAAAAAGAACGCCATCATGATGATCGACTTTGCCATCGAGGCCGCGCGCACCCGTAACCTGCCCCCGCGCGAGGCCATCCACGAGGCCTGCCGCCTGCGCTTCCGTCCCATCATGATGACCACGGCCGCCGCCATCCTGGGGGCCGTACCGCTGGCCCTGGGGCAGGGCGACGGCGCCGAGATCCGTCAGCCCCTGGGCATCACCATCGTGGGCGGCCTGCTGGTAAGCCAGTTGCTCACCCTGTACACCACGCCCGTTGTCTACCTCTGCCTTGACCGGGCCCGTTTGCGCTGGCGCCGGCGCTGGTGGCGGCTGCGCTACGGCGAACGCAAGGCGGCCCTGCTGGCGGCGCTTTGCCGTCAGGGCTAGGGGATTGTCTTTCAGCAGGAGGAGGCCGGGCCATGCCCCCGGCCTTCCTGTCGGCGTGTTTTTACGGAAAGGGCGGCGCTGCGGAAGGCCCCACCTCCCTGTGATGATTGCCTTGTCCGGACGGCTTCTGTCCTCCTGATCCGGACAGGAGCTTTTTCTGCGTCCTGTTTCTGCCTTTGCAAGTCCTTCATTTTCACTCCGCAGATTGACGGCCCGCATGGGGGCTCCTATGCTGGGACGGCGACAGTGTCGCCAAAGAGACAGCCTGTGGAGGGAATATGAAAATCAGGGACTTCGGACTGGAGATCTTTTTTGGACGGTATGAATTCAGCGCGCCGTATCTGCTGGCGCAGTCGGACTGCGAGTCCCTGAGCATCCGCGAGTTGCTGGCTCTGGAGCCGGGCGCGCAGGAAGGCTTTCTGGACACCTGGCTGGGCTACAGCGAAAACGACGGTGCTCCGGCCCTGCGGGAGGCGGTCTCCGGCCTGTACACGCAGTGCGGTCCGGAAAACGTGCTGCTGCATGTGGGCGCGCAGGAGGCCATCTTCGGGGCGCTCAACGTGCTGGTGGAGCCGGGCGAGCATGTGATCTGCCAGTTCCCCACCTACCAGTCCCTGTACGAGGTGGCACGGGCCGCGGGCTGCGAGCTCTCCCTCTGGCCCCTGCATCAGGGCGGGGACGGTTGGTATTGCGACCTTGATGAGCTGGAGCGGCTCATCACGCCCAAGACGCGCCTGCTGGTGCTGAACACGCCCAACAATCCCACCGGCTATGCCCTGTCCGTCGACGAGCGGCAGCGCATCTGCGAGCTGGCCCGCCGCCACGGCCTGCGCATCCTGGCCGATGAGGTCTACCGGGGCCTGGAAGCGCCGGATGCCGTGCCCCCGGCCTTTTGCGACATCTACGAACGGGCCTTTTCCGTGGGCGTGCTCTCCAAGGCCTATGGCCTGCCCGGCCTGCGCGTAGGCTGGATCGCCTCTCAGGAACGGGACGCCATCGGCGCCCTGAGCCGCTACAAGAATTATCTCAGCATCTGCTGTCCCACGCCTTCCGAAGCCCTGGCCCGCATCGCCCTGAAGCACGGCCCGGCCGTCCTGGCCCGCAACCGGGAGATCATCGCCCGCAATCGCCGTATCGCCGCCGACTTCTTTGCCCGTTACGACCACGTGTTCCTCCACAATCCGCCCCAGGCCGGGCCCATCGCCTTCCATGGCCTGCGGCCGGACTTTGTGGCTCGCTTCGGTTCCGCCCTGGCTTTTTGCGAACATCTGGCCCAGTCGGCTGGTGTGCTGCTCCTGCCCGGCAATGTCTATGACATGGACGCTCCCTATGTGCGCATGGGCTACGGCCGCGCCAATTTTGCCGAGAACCTGGCCGTGCTGGACGGCTGGTTGCAGCAAAACAGCTGATAAGCGCCGGGGAAAGTTTGTTGGGGAAGGCCCCGTTGCCCGTCCCCAAGGACCTTCATCCCCAAGCACGCTCCATCAAAACGGAAAAGGACGCCAGCACGGCGTCCTTTTTTATGGGGCTCCAAGGGAGGAAGCGATCTGGATGGGGCCCCGTCAGGCCGGGATGTCCCTGACCACGAGGCAGCGACGGGGACCTGTACCCGTGCCTGAAAAGTTTTTGGGGAGAGGGGTCCGGGGGAGAGACCCGTTGCCTGCAAAAAGTCCCTCCCCCGGAGTGTCCGTCATTCTTACAGTGGCGGCATCTCGCCAGCCTGACCGCGTGCGGCTTTGTCCAGCCAGTCGGCCCAGCGGCAGCCGGTTTCGATGAGTCTGTCCTGCGACAACCGGGTGCTGTCATATAAGATGAGGGCCGAACCGCTCAGGGGGTTGAGCTCTATGTCCCGCACACCGTCCACACGCAGGAGGGCGGCGCGGGCCTTGCCGGCGATGGCGGCGTCACGCAGGGCAGGGTGCCGGACACGCACGCGTCCGTCCATGAAGCTGCGGACGTATTTCACGAAGCGCAGGCTGTCGAGCATCAGGCGGCCTCCAGCTGGCGGGCGTGGCGACCGGGCAGATGCGGCCGCATGGCATTGAGGGTCACGCCCAGGGTCGTCAGGTTGTGCAGCAGGGCCGAGACACCGGGCGTCAGGATCATGAACAGGCCCCCGGCCAGGAACATGCTGTTGAGCAGCATGGTGGCCGCAAAGTTGATGTGGATGCGCCGCAGGGTGGCCCTGCCCAGCAACCGGGCCGTGATGAGCCCGCTGAGGTCCGGCCGGGTGAGCAGCACGTTGGCCACTTCGCGGGCCAGATCGGCACCGTCACACATAGCTACGCCCACATGGGAGGCGGACAGGGCCGGTGCGTCGTTGATGCCGTCGCCTACCATGAGGACCTTGCAGCCCTGGGCGGTGAGGTCGGCGATGACGTCGGCCTTGTCGGCGGGCAGAACCTGCGCGCGGTACTCCTTGAGCCCCAGCTTGCCGGCCACGGCACGGGCGGTACGCTCGTCGTCGCCGGTGAGCATGAGGATGCGGCGGAAGCCCAGCTCTTCGAGCTGTTTGAGGACCTGCGGGCATTCGGGACGCAGGGGGTCCTCGATGGCCAGGAACCCGGCCAGTTTGCCGTCGATAGCCAGATAGAGCAGCGAGCGTCCCATCTGGGCCTGGGCGTCGATCTCCGCCTCCAGGGGCGAAAGGTCGATGCCTTCATCGCACTCGATATAGTGGCGGCTGCCCACACGCACGGCCTTGCCGTACAGGGTGGAGGCGATGCCGTGGGCCACCACATATTCCACCTGGGCGTGCTCTTCCTCATGCTGCAGGCCTTCTTCCTGCGCGCAGCGGACCACGGCGCGGGCCACAGGATGGGGAAAGTGCTCCTCAAGGCAGGCCGCAAGGCGCAGGACTTCGTCCCGCTCATGACCGGCGGCGGGGATGACCTCCACCACATGGGGGCTGGCGTTGGTGAGGGTGCCCGTTTTGTCGAAGACCACGGTATCGGCTTCGGAAAGGGCCTCCAGAAAACGGCCGCCCTTGATGACCACGCCGTGGCGCGCGCCTTCGCGCATGGCGGCCAGTACGGCCAGCGGGGTGGCAAGACGCAGGGCGCAGGAATAGTCTACCAGCAGCACGGAAGCCGCCTGCAGGGGATTGCGGGTGATGAGCCACACAAGGCCCGCCAGAGCAAAGGTGAAGGGAACGGCCATGTCGGCCATGCGTTCGAACTTGCCCTGGATGCCGGCCTTGAGGGCCTCGGATTCTTCGATGAAGCGCACCACCTGCTTGAGGCGGGTGCCGTCGCCCACATGGGTGGCGCGGATGACGAGGTGCCCCTGTTCCACCACCGTGCCCGAGTAGACGGCAGCGCCCTTGCTGCGGGGCACGCCCAGGGGCTCGCCGGTCATGCTTGCCTGGTTGACCACGGCCTCGCCGTCCTCGACGATGCCGTCCACCGGGATGGAACCGCCGTCGCGGACCACGACCAGATCGCCTTCACGCACATCGGAGAGCGGCACGCTGGTCTCCACACCATCGGCCAGAACCCAGACGGTATCCACGTTGAGGGCCAGGCTCTCGGTCAGGCTGTCCATGGAGCGGCGGCGCGTCCAGTATTCCAGGGCCTCGCCCAGTCCCAGCAGCAGGGTCAGCACGGTGACGGTACGGAAGTCGCGCCGCAGCAGGGAAACCCCGATGGCTGCGGCATCCAGCACGTCCACATTGAGCTTGCCCTGAAGGAGAGAGGCGAGGCCCTTTCGCAAAAAGGGAAGGGCTCCCATGACACTGCTGGCCACGCGCAGCTTGAACGGCAGGAACGGACGGACGAAAAGAAAGCGCATCAGGGGACCGAAGCCCTGGGCTCCCATCTCGTCCTCATCATGGGCCGGCGGGCGGCTGCCGGAAGCGTGCCGTTCGAGGCTGCTTTCCAGCTCCTGAGTCAGGGTGGCCAGGACGCTGCCGTCATTGAGGGCACCGGCGTCCTGGGCGGCCAGGGAGCGGAGCACGTCCTGCCGGGCCTGCGCATGCCGGTAGAGCACGAGGACGCTGGGCACGCGCGGATTGACCCGCACGCCTTCCACGCCGTCGATGGCATCCAGAGTATCGGCCAGGATCTCGGCCTGCACCTGTGTCATGGGGCGGCAGGCACGCGCACGCAGCCGTCCGGCCCCGTTGGAGCAGCTCAGTTCATGAACCAGAAAAAAGCGCATGCGCGTGCCCTCATTAGGCCTGAGGATCGGCAGCTTCGGCCTTGCGCTTGTCAGCGGCCTGACGGGCTTCGGCGGCCAGATCTTCCATATCTTCCTTGACGGCTTCCACCTTGCTCATGATGGCGTCTTTCATGTCCATGCCGCGGCTCACCAGATCGGTAGCCAGGGGTTTGAGATCGAGTTTGCCGCGGGTGACGGCAACGGTGCCCACGACGCCCAGCGCCAGACCACCCAGGAAAAAGAGACCGTATTTCAGACCGTTGTTCATGCTTGTGCCTCCGTTTGCACAGGTAAAAGGATACAGAGGGCCATCCGGGCCATGTTCTGGCACGGCCCGGACAGCAAAAGACGCATGGTTGGGAGAAGAAAGGGGCTAGTTGGAGACGTCGACGGTGATGTGGTCGGCTTCGCTGTTGCGCAGGGTGACGGTCACGCCGGAAAGGCGCAGCGCAACGGGGTCTTTGAGGGGCGCGCGGCCCACGATGGAAACGGTGGTCCCGGGGATCAGACCCATGTCCCGGATGCGGCGGCCCATTTCTCCAAGGGCTTCCACAGTGGCGATCCTGCCGCTCTGGCCGATCTGCATCTGACGAAGGCTGATGATGTCGCTCATGATCTTCTCCTTTGCTGGTACGGGCCCGGAGCAGGGACCGGCATACCTGCGCAGTGCGATCCGGCCGGGACGATCCCGACCGGGCTTGGGGGGCGGCTGATCCGGCATGTCGAACCGCTACTCCGGGCTTGCAAAGAAGCATGGCGTAAACTAGGATGACTGTCAAGAAAAAAGAAAATCACTTTCATTTTTCTTTTGATTGGTATGTAAAATTTTTTATCTTTTTATTTTAACCTGTTACCCCAGGAGTGTTCTTATGGAAGAAGTCTGTCTCGCTACAGGAAACCTGGCTGTTCCCGCACGGCCCGCGACCAAAAAGCTCAGCGGGCGCAAACTGGCCATGCGCATCATGCTCGGTGCGCTGGGGGCATCGGTGGTGCTGGGCTTTGCCGGCAACAAAACGGCCCATGTGCTGACCGGCGCCGTGTTCAGCGCCCTGCTGGCCGACCACGTCTGGAAGCGCCGCAAGGCCCTGTAAGGATCATTACATGGAGCGTCCTTCCGACAGGAATGCGGCCCTGCCCGCTGCTTCGGGGGCGGCCGTTCCCCGGTGGAAAGCCCTGCTGGCCACGGGTATCCGGCGGCTTGCGGTCTGGGGAACGGGCCTGCTGGCGGCCCTGGTCGCCCTGCTGGCCCTGGCCCAGATCGTCTGCCTGGCCCTGTGCCTGCTGGCTCTGGTGGCCCTGGCCCTGTGTTTCCTGATGGCTTCCTATCCCGAGGAATGCCGCCAGTTCTGGCGCATGCTGCGGGAGACGCGCGCGGAGGGACGCGGCAACGATTCCTGAACTTTGGAGCGGCCGTTGCGGCCTGGGGGGCCGGCCGCTCCGCAAGGGAAAGGAGCCCGCAGGAGGCTGAGGACAAAAAAAGACCACCCGTCGGCGGGTGGTCTTTTTTTGTATCAGGGAGCGGGGGAGAGCCTATTCCTTGGGCTGGTCCTCGTCGGGCAGGTTGGCCGTCTCGTGCTGGCCCTGCAGCAGGTTGCGGTGACCGACGATGATGTGGTCGAGCACTTCGGGCTTGGCCAGGGCCGTGGTATCGCCCAGATCGTCATAGACGTTGCCCGCGATCTTGCGCAGCATGCGGCGGATGACCTTGCCGGAGCAGGTCTTGGGCATGGCTTCCACGAACTGGATGTATTCGGGGGAGGCCAGGGCGCCGATGTCGCGGCGCACGGTGTCGCGCAGCTTTTTGCGCACGTCGTCGCTCCAGGGCACTTCGTCACGGGTGACGACGTAGGCGTAGATGCCTTCGCCCTTGAGGGCGTGGGGCATGGGCACCACGGCGGCTTCCGCCACTTCGGGGCAGGAGGCCAGCACGGCCTCGATCTCGGCGGTGGAGAGGCGGTGGCCGGAAACGTTGATGGAATCGTCCACGCGGCCCAGGATCCAGAAGTAGCCGTCCTCGTCCACTTCGGCGCCGTCGCCGGATTCGTAACAGCCGAAGCGCGAGAAGTAGGACTGGTACTTTTCTTCGTCGTTGTACACGCCCTGCATCATGCCGGGCCAGGGCTTGCGGATGACCAGATGGCCGCTGCGGGTGGAGCCGTCGCCGTCTTCCTCGTCACGGGTGGCGCTGCCGCCCATGACGGCCGCGTCGATGCCGGGCAGGGGCCGCGAGGCCGAGCCGGGCTTGAGCTTGGTGGCGTAGGGCAGGGGGCTGATCATGGCGCCGCCGGTCTCGGTCTGCCACCAGGTATCCACGATGGGCAGCTCGCTGCCGCCGATGTTCTTGTGGTACCAGTGCCAGGCTTCGGGGTTGATGGGTTCGCCCACGGAGCCCAGGATGCGCAGGGTGCGCAGGTCATAGCGTTCGGCCCAGGCTTCGCCCAGACGCATGAGGGAACGGATGACCGTGGGGGCCGTGTAGAGGATGTTGACGCGGAATTTTTCCACGATGCGCCAGTAGCGGTCCGGCTTTGGCCATGTGGGCACGCCTTCGAACATCACCACGGTGGCGCCCAGGGCCAGCGGCCCGTACACGCCGTAGGTATGGCCGGTGATCCAGCCCATGTCGGCCGTGCACCAGTAGACGTCGTCGTCGCGCATGTCGAAGACCCATTGCGTGGTATGCGCCGCATAGGTCAGGTAGCCGCCCGTGGAGTGCATGATGCCCGTAGGCTTGCCGGTGCTGCCGCTGGTATGCAGCAGGAAGAGCGTGTCGTTGGCGTCCATAGGCTCGCAGGGGAAGTCCACGTCCAGGGTGAAGTCCTCGATGAGGTCATGCCACCAGATGTCGCGGTTGGGGGTCATCTTCACGTCGTAGAGGTCGGCGTGGTTCACCACCACCACATGGGCCACGGAGGGGCACTTTTCCAGGATGGGGTCCAGGTTGGCCTTGAGGGGCTTGATCTTGCCGGCGCGGATGGCGGCATCGGCGGTGATGACGACCTTGGCCTTGGAGCCCTGGATACGGCTGCGCACGCCGCCTTCGGCATAGCCGGAGAAAATGGCCGTATGGATGGCGCCGATGCGGGCACAGGCCAGCATGGCGATGACCAGCTCGGGGATCATGGGCATGTACAGGGCCACACGGTCACCCTTGTTGATGTGCAGGGAGCTCAGGGCGTGGGCCACACGGCAGACCTCGGTATAGAGCATCTGGTAAGTGAAGCAGCGCACGTCCATTTCCTTTTCGCCCTGCCAGATGAGGGCGGCCTTGTTGCGGCGGCCGGAGATCAGGTGGCGGTCGATGCAGTTGAAGGCGGCGTTGAGCTTGGCGCCGGTGAACCATCTGTACTTGTGCCGCGCTTCGTCGGCCTCCAGTACCTTGTCCCAGCGCTTGAACCAGTGGATCAGCTGCGATGCGCGTGCACCCCAGAAGTCATTGGGGTCTTCCAGAGCTCGCCGGCAGATGGCGTCGGCTTCGTCCTGACCGCAGATCCACGCGGACGACTTGCCGTGCTCGGGGGGGAGGTAGCTACGCTTCTCGGTTAAGAGAGTGGTAATCCGTTCCTGGGACATGATGGCAACTCCATAAGCTTAAGACTGCAAACAACAGTGGAAAATCATCCATGCTACCGGCGTAAAGTGATTTCTTACGGGCGTCAAGGGCCAGAAAACTGTTTGTGCTACCAGTCATTGTGGAGAAAAAAGGGACAAGGGGCTGAAACAGAGTGCAACAAAACGGCAGCAGACACCGGTGTGCACGGAAAAGATAGATAGTGAAATAAATCTCAATCTAAGGGCATTTTTTATGAAATTTTTTTAAAAATTTTTTCGATGCGTGAGGACATGTCCTGATTTTCCGCACAAAAAATGCAGGATCTCCGGGAGAGTGCCCGGCAGCGCGGCCGAAAAATGAAAAGGGCGGCCTCATGACGAGACCGCCCTGAAAAGCAGATGATGATGCGGAAGGATCAGTCCACGGGACGCATCCAGCCCCCCTCCAGCAAGAGGGCGGCAAGACGGCTCACCGGCAGGCCCACCACCGTGGACCAGGAACCGTGCACGCTTTCCACCAAAAAGGCCCCCTGGCCCTGGATGGCATAGGCTCCGGCCTTGTCGGCCGGTTCGCCGCTGCGCACATAGGTGCGGAGAACGTCGTCCGGCCAGGCGTGGAAGCGGACGGCGCTGGTATCGGCAAAGCCCGCGCTGTTCCCGTCGGGGAAAAGACAGCAGACGCCGGTGATGACCTCATGCTCGCGACCGGAAAGGCGCCGCAGCATGTCCAGAGCGTCCGCATCGTCGGCGGGCTTGCCGAGGATGTCGTGGCCCAGGGCCACCACGGTGTCCGCGGCCAGGATCAGGTCGTCGGCCCCGGCATCCGCCGAGGCGGCCACGGCCCGCGCTTTGGCCGTAGCGGCACGCAGGGCGTAGGCGGCGGGCGTTTCCCCGTGTTCGGGGCGCGGTTCCACCCCGGTGGGACGGACGATGGTATAGGGCAGGCCCCACTCATCCATGAACTGGCGGCGTCGCGGCGAGGCCGAAGCCAGCACCAGACGGATGCCGGGCCGCAGGAGGAAAAGGGGCTGGAGCGGGGCCGTGTTCATCGGCCCGCCTGATGAGGCCAGTTCTGGCGGGGCCAGTGGCGCAGCAGTTCCTTGCCTTCCATGTCGTAGACGTGGAAGCAGCCGTCCTCATACAGGCCGTAGCTGCGGGGGAATCCGCCCTTGGGCAGGCTGAGGGAGCCGGGGTTCCAGAAGTGCAGGCCGTCCAGGCTCTCGCCGCGCGGGATGTGGGTATGGCCGCGCAGGATGACCGTACCCGGGGCAAAACCCGGCAGAGGCGGGTTCTCCGGCAGACGGTGCCCGTGGCTGGCGAAGATGCGCAGGGCGTCGGCCTCTATCCAGGCGTTCTCCGAAACGGCGAAGGGCGTGAGCATGATGTCCACTTCGGCATCACAGTTGCCACGCACGGCCGTGACCGGGCAGGGCAGATGGTTCAGGCGATCCAGTTCTTCCAGCACGGAGCGGGTGTCGTAGCCGCCGGGCAGGGGATTGCGCGGACCGTGGTAGACCAGGTCGCCCAGCAGCACCAGCATGTCGGGCGACAGGCGTTGGGCCGTATCACAGAGAAAGCGCAGGCTGTCCAGCGAGCCGTGCAGGTCGGAAGCGATGAGCAGACGCATGGACGGCCCTAGCCTTTGTGTTCCTCATCCCAGCGGGCGCGCTCCACAGCGGCGTCCACCAGCATGATGGGGATATCGTCACGCACGGGATAGACCACGTTGCAGGCCGGGCAGGCCAGGCCTTCGGGATGCTCGGCAGAGGGCAGGGGCTCCAGGGAACCCATGCAGCGGGGGCAGGCCAGAATCTGCAGCAATTCCTGTGTGTTCATCATGATGTTTCCTTGTCTTGGGGGACAGCGGCCCCCTGTTTTGCGAGGGCAAAAGCATAGCTTTTTGCCGTCTGTTCTTCAAGCCAAAGCTGCCGGGAGCGCCTGCCGAAAAGCGTGACCTGCCGGGCCGTGCGTACCTTGTGGCGGCCGTGCTCGGCTTGCTTTTTTTTCATAAAGTCGTAGTTTACTTGAAAAGAAAAAGATAACTGTCAGGGATGAAAGCATGCAATTCATTGATTTACATACGCATTCACAGGCCTCTGACGGAACGGACAGCCCCGGGCAGCTCGTGCGCAATGCCCAGTTGCAGGGGCTGGCGGCGGTGGCGGTGACCGATCACGATACGGTCTCCGGCCTGGATGAAGCCGAGGCGGCAGCCCGTGACCTGGGGCTGGACTTCGTGCGTGGATGCGAACTGTCGACCAGTACGGAGCTGGGCGAGATGCATGTGCTCGGCCTGTGGCTGCCCCGGGAGCTGGCTCCCCTGCAGGACAGGCTCCAGTACCTGCGCCGCAAACGCAGCGAGCGCAATGTCCGCATCGTGGAAAAGCTCCAGGGCCTGGGCGTGGAGATCGAGCTTGACGAAGTGCTGCACGAGGCCCGCGGCGAGAGTGTGGGACGTCCGCACATCGCTGCCGTACTGGTCCGCAAGGGCTATGTGAAGGACGTCAGTGAGGCCTTCAAGGAATATCTGGGCTATTACGGCCGGGCCTACCTGCCCAAGGAGGTCCTGCAGCCCGAAGAGGCCGTGGAAGTCCTCTCTTCTCTGGGAGCCACGGTCTGCCTGGCCCACCCCATGCTGCAAAAGCTGCCCGAAGGCTGGCTGGAAGCCTTCATCGAACGCCTCCTGCCCTGCGGGCTTACGGCCATCGAGGCCTATCACAGCGAACATTCCGAGGCCGCTTCCCGGCGCTGCCTGGAGCTGGCCCGCCATTACGGCCTGGGCGTCAGCGGCGGCTCGGACTATCACGGCACCAACAAGCCCCGCATCCGTCTGGGCAAGGGCTACGGCTCCCTGCGCGTGCCCTACAGCGTGCTGGAAGAGCTGCGCGAGATGCGCGCCCGGCGCGGCCTGCCCTGCTAGGGTGTGGTGACTTATCCGCAGTTTGTTTGTGGGGGAAGGGAACCCCCTCATCTCTGCTGTCGATGCCCGTCAAGCGCCTTCGTCGTTGACGGGCACGGCTTGCGGCCGCCTTCGGTCGCTGCTCGCGCGAGAGGGGGGCCCTTTCCTCAAGCCCCATCCTTTCCCCAGCGCGCTTTTTCAGATAAGCGCATGGCTCATGCGGCGGGCATCCTTCTTTGGGGATGCGTAGTTGTAATTCTTTGTTTTATTGAAATAAAACGCAAAGTTGCGTTGAAAGGCCCAAGGTAAAAGGGGGCTTGGGGAGGCTCACCCCTCTTCCCATGAGCCTCATGCGGCCCGTACATGCAACGGGCCCTCTGGGGATGCGTCCGCATGGCGGGAGCTTCCTGCGCGGCCGTGCGCTGCCCTTCGTGCTGTCATCCTCGCGGCGCCCTGTTTTCCTGTCCGTACCATGCCTGCCGAGCAGCCTCCGCCGGTGTGGATGCAAAAAGCGGGACCCTCATATGGAGGGCCCCGCTTTTTTCGTCAGTGAGGTCAGGAGCGGCTAGACTTTGCCCATGCCGCAGCACTTCTTGTACTTCTTGCCGCTGCCGCAGGGGCAGGGATCGTTGCGGCCCACGCGGGGCTTGGCCTTGGCGGGCTGGTTGCCGGCGTCCGTGGTCTGGCTGCCGGAGTAGGCCAGGTCGTCGTTCTCCTTGTGGCGCAGGCTCAGGGTGGGCTTGGCCTTGGGGGCTTCCTGCTGCGGAGCTTCGGCCGGGGCATTGCCCTCTTCCACGGCGCCCTCGGCAGGGGCGGGCTCGGCAGGCTGCACATGCACGCGGGTCAGGGCGCGGAACACGCCTTCACGGATCTGGAAGAGCATGGACTGGAACATCTCAAAGCCTTCACGCTTGTATTCCAGCTTGGGGTCCTTCTGGCCGTAACCGCGCAGGCCGATGCCGTCACGCAGGGCGTCCATGTTGCGCAGATGTTCCTTCCAGGTGCGGTCCAGTTCTTCCAGCAGGAAGTAACGCAGGATGTCCTGGTACAGGGGACCGGCTTCTTCGCGCAGCTGCTGGAAGATCTGGTGGATGCATTCCTCACAGCCGGCACGGTCGGGCACGGGGGCATCGGCCGCCAGCACGCGGCCCAGGTTGAAGACGTCGGCCAGACGGGCCTGCAGGGCCTTGCGCAGCTCGATGGCCGTGTCGGTATCGGCCTGTTCCAGCGGCGTATAGGCATCGTCCAGGATGTCGTTGCGGAATTCGCTCAGCACGGGTTCCAGATCTTCTTCCACCATCATGTCGCGGCGCAGGGTGTAGATGACCTCGCGCTGCTGGTTCATGACGTTGTCGTAATCCAGCAGGGTCTTGCGGATTTCGAAGTGGTGGGCTTCCACGCGCTTCTGGGCGCTTTCCACGGCGCGGGTGACCATGGTGTTCTCAATGGCTTCACCGTCCTTGAGGCCCAGCTTCTCCATGAGGCCGCTGATGCGGTCGGAGCCGAACAGGCGCATGAGGTCGTCTTCCAGCGAGAGGTAGAAGCGGGAGGAACCGGGGTCGCCCTGACGGCCGGAACGGCCGCGCAGCTGGTTGTCGATACGGCGGCTCTCGTGGCGTTCGGTGCCCAGGATGTGCAGGCCGCCCAGTTCCAGCACGCCTTCGCCCAGCACGATGTCCGTACCGCGACCGGCCATGTTGGTGGCGATGGTCACATGGCCCTTCTGGCCGGCCTGGGCCACGATCTCGGCTTCACGGGCGTGCTGCTTGGCGTTGAGCACGCTGTGCGGGATGTTGAGCTTTTTCAGGCGCTGGGAGAGCATCTCCGAGGTCTCGATGGAGATGGTGCCCACCAGCACGGGCTGGCCCTTTTCGTACAGCTCGCGGATGGCCTCGATGATGGCATCGTACTTTTCCTTGCGGGTACGGTAGATAAGGTCGGGGTAGTCCTTACGCTGCATGGGCTTGTTGGGCGGGATGGAGACCACTTCCAGATTGTAGATCTGGTGGAATTCCACGGCTTCGGTATCGGCCGTACCGGTCATGCCCGCCAGCTTGTCATACATGCGGAAATAGTTCTGGAAGGTGATGGAGGCCAGGGTCTGGTTCTCGGCGGCGATGGTGACGTTTTCCTTGGCTTCCAGGGCCTGGTGCAGACCGTCGGAATAGCGGCGGCCGTCCATGAGGCGGCCCGTGAACTCGTCCACGATGACCACCTTGTCGTTCTGCACGATGTAGTCCACGTCGCGCTTGAAGACGTGGTGGGCCTTCAGGGCCTGCAGGATGCAGTGCTGCTGGGTGATGTTGGCCGGGTCGAAGAGGTTGTCCACATGCAGCAGGGCTTCGCAGTGGGCCACGCCTTCTTCGGAGAGCATGGCGGTACGGGCTTTTTCATCCACAGTGTAGTCTTCGGGGCCCAGCTGGCGCACGATCTGGTCCATGGCGCGGTACATGCCCACGCTTTCGTCGGAAGCGCCGGAGATGATGAGCGGGGTACGGGCCTCGTCGATGAGGATGGAGTCCACTTCGTCCACGATGGCGAAGTTGTGGCCGCGCTGCACCAGCTGCGTGGCGTAGAACTTCATGTTGTCGCGCAGGTAGTCGAAGCCGAATTCATTGTTGGTACCATAGGTGATGTCGGCGGCGTAGGCTTCCTTGCGGGCCTGGTCGTCAAGACCGTTGACGATGACGCCCACGGAAAGGCCCAGGAAGTTGTAGAGCTTGCCCATCCACTGGGCGTCACGGGTGGCCAGGTAGTCGTTGACGGTCACCACATGCACGCCCTTGCCGGAAAGGGCATTGAGGGCCACGGGCAGGGTGGCCACCAGGGTCTTGCCTTCACCGGTCTTCATTTCGGCGATCTTGCCGCGGTGCAGCACGATGCCGCCCACCAGCTGCACGTCATAGTGGCGCATGCCCATGACACGGCGGGAGGCTTCGCGGACCAGGGCGAAGACTTCGGGCAGAAGGTCGTCCAGAGTGCGTTCACCGGCCTGCACCTGCTGGCGGTATTCCGCCATGCGCTGGGCGAAGTCCTCGTCGGCCAGTTCCTGCATCTGGGGTTCGAGCGCGTTGATGCGCGCCACGATGGGGCGCAGGCGGCGCAGGTAGCGGTCGTTCTTGCTGCCGAAAATCTTTTTGAAAATGAAACCGAACATGCGTTCTCCTCGTTTGGCGGGATGGCCTGCCCCGGGGCAGGCGCGCGACCGTGTGCATCCTGAAAAAAACGGACGGGCCGTGCGTGAAAGGGCCCGGCACCGGGGGCCGGGCGTCACAAACGGTCGCGCATGCCGTAGAAGTAAGGTCAAAACACGGCTTTGGCAATGCACCCGGGGGGAAAAATGCCCTCACGGACAGGAGAAAGCGTTCCTGGGAGACTCGCTGGGGTGGGGGCGGGCTGTAGGAAAAAGCTGCGACAGCCTCTCTGCGGGAGCGGGATCTTCGTTGGACAGGGCCGGATGTGTCCGCCTGCGGAAAGAGCCGGGCCGGGGAAGATCAAGGGGAAGGCCAAGGGGAAGGGAGGAGCAGAAGGGAGAGGCCTTTCCCGTTGAGACAGGGGCCCCTTCTTTAAAGAAGCTTGCCCGCAGGCCCTGCCTGTTGGGGCAGGAAACTGCGGGCGATACGGGGATCTACGGGCATCCGAAGCGTCTGCTGTTGTCACCATCGTCCTTGCGGGCAAGGGCGCCGCGGTTCCGTACGGATGCGGCAGCAGGGCAGAGGGGCTCCTCCCTGAACGGCATCGGTCTAGGCTTCCGGGCCGTGTTCCTGTTTGATGACGGCTTCGGACTTGATGCGGTCCAGCAGCTCGGCAAAGGTGGCTTTGACGTTCTCGCGGATGTCACCGGCCACCACCAGCAGGAGCAGGTCGTCACCGGGCTGCAATTCCCCTTCATTGGCCTGGGCCACGATGGCGAAGATGCCGGGGCGCTGCTCCATCTCATGACAAATGGCGTCCATCTTGGCCTGGTCATGGCTGACGGTGATGGAGCTGACCGGCGCATGATCCTTGCGCGACCAGCCGCGGACAACGCCATTGTGTACCAGCATCATGCCCACATGGTCGGTGAAGCCGGGGCGGGCCTTGAGTTCCTGCAAAACCTTGTTGACGTCCATACTGACTCCTTTGTCTGCGGTGCCGGATCGGTCCGGCGCAGGAGCAAGCATACACGGCCCAAGCCCGTGGATAAAGGGCGGACGGCGCGGAAAAACTGCTTTTTTCGCGGATATCAGCGCTACAATATATTGGAATGATTCAGGAATAAAAAAATATTACTTATTTTTTCGCTAGGTATTGATTTTTTAATTAAGAATCATTACTATTCAAAAAAAGCACATGGAGGAGTATATGAACAGCCTGCAAGATTATGCTCTTTATGATATTTCCTGGAACCTGAGCCCTGAACACGCCGTGACCATGTACCTCGAATGGGGCAACAACGACTGGCACTCCGAATATCCGCCCGTGCGCTCCAAGGAAGATGTGTCCCACTACTTCGTGGTGGACAGCTGGGGCAAGGAACCCGTCATCCGCCTGGTGCGCCGCAACTCCGAACACGCTGAAGACCTGTTCACCATGCCGCTTCCCCACCACCTGCTGTCCGAGTACGAATCCGTGCACGGCAAGTGGCGCGGCATCAGCGAACCCACCCCCGCCATCAAGAGCTGGCTGCGCCACGAACTGGGCCAGTAAACAGCCTTGACGTCATAACGATCCTTCCTTCTTCATTCCCTCCTCAAACCCATAAACCTCCACACCAAACGCACCAGACAGGGCCCCGGCAACGGGGCCCTTCGTCTTTTTGGGCCAGAGTGCAGCCTCAGTCCGGATCGGACAGGCAAAGCTCAGAGCCGGGCACCTTGCTCAGCAAAGCGGACTGTGGTCTCCACTCGCATCCCTGACGCCAGTCCCACAGCTGTCCGTCACGGGGCGTTTTCTACGTGCTTCCCCGGACGGCGGGCATAAAAAAAGCCGGTGGCTTTGGCCACCGGCTTTTTCATATCTGTCAGGCGCGTGCCTTACTTGTTGGTCTTGAGGAAGTTCTTGGCACGGGCCGCTTCGGGCGAGTTGGGGTACTTCTTGATGAGCTCGTTCATGCGGGCCTTGGCGGCGGCCTTCTGGTTCATCTTGCTGAAGCAGATGCCCTGCTTCAGGTAAGCGCCCGGAGTACGGTTGCTCTTGGAGAACTTGGTGATGACCGTGTCGTAGGCCAGGGCGGCGTCAGGGAACTGGTTGCGCTGGAAGTAGCACTCGGCCAGATAGTACTGCGCGTCGGGAGCCATGCTGTGCGTGGGATAGTTCTTCATGAAGTCAGCGAAAGAACGCTGGGCCTCATCGTACTTGCGGGCCTGGAAGGCATTGAGGCCGGCATCATACAGGGCCAGCGAGATGTCCTTCTTCGCAGCGGGCTTGGCTTCGGGCTGGGGCGTAGGCTGCCCCCAGGTGCTGCCCGCAGCGGCAGGAGCGGCGGCAGGAGCAGCAGCGGCATCACCGTAAGGACCGGTCGCCAGACCGGCAGCGGCACCGGCGGCAGCGGCAGGCGCGGCGTAGGGGTTCTGCTGGGGCTGGAACAGGGGCGCATTGGCCTGGGGCGCGGCGGCATGGGCAGGAGCGGCGCCACCGGCGGCCATGGGCTCGCCCAGGTTGAGGTTGAGGGCCATGCTGGTCTCCACCTGGCGCAGGGCGGCATCATGGGCACGCACGCGTTCAGCCAGGGCAGCGGCACCGCCCACGTTCTTCAGGTCGTCCACCAGGCCCTTAAGGGTATTCAGTTCCTGGCGCATGGCCTGCACCTGGTTCCAGACTTCGGCCTGGGCAGGCTGCATCTGGCGCAGCAGGGTATCGTGTTCCTGCACGCGCTGCTCAAGATACATGCTTTCGTTGGCAGCGTTGCTGCTGCCCTGACCCACGCAAGCGCCCAGCATGGCGGTGGCGCAGATCAGGCCACACAGAGGAAGAAGACGTTTGCTGTTCATAGAGTCTTGGTCTCCCGTTTTAAAGTTTTTCACCGGCGTGCTTGCGACCGGCGAAAATATAGATCAGGCCCCCCAGCACAGGCAGGAAAACTGCGATGACCAGCCAGATGGCCTTTTGCTGGAAGGATGAAAAGCGGTGGTTCCAGATATGCCAGATGCTCCAGAGGTTGGGCAGGATGGGGATCAGGGCCACCAGGACGTGCCACCAGGCAAAGGTCATGATTTTTTCTCCTTGCTCTTTTCCGGGGCTTCCGGGGTGCGCCAGATGACGATGCAGGCCAGGAAGGCGCCGACGCAGATGGCCATGTCCGCCACGTTGAAGGCGGGCCAGTGCCACTGCCCCACATAGACATCCACAAAGTCGATGACCGCCCGGAAGCGGATGCGGTCCACCAGATTGCCCAGTGCGCCCCCCAGCACCAGCCCCAGCCCGGCACTGAGCCAGGCATTGAAGCGGGAGCTGCGCAGCAGGGCCACGATGGCCACGGCAGCCACCACGGTCGCGCCCAGGAACAGCCAGAACTGCCACTGGATGTCGGAACGGTTCAAAAAGCCGAAGGCAGCGCCCCGGTTGTGGACCAGCACCAGATCCAGCAGGCCGGGGATGACCGTCACGGGCTGCAGGGGATCGATGGCGGCCACGGCCCACCACTTGGTCAGCTGGTCAAGGACCAGCGCCAGCAGGCCGTAGCCGCCCAGGATCGTATATTTGCGCATTACGCCTCGGGCAGTTCCGCCATGACCTTGGCACAGCGGGGGCAGAGGGTGGGATGCGCGGGATCGCTGCCCAGTTCGGTGCTGTAGATCCAGCAGCGCTCGCACTTTTCACCGGCGGCCTTGGCCACGCCCACGGCCAGACCGGCCACTTCGGCGTCCTGCACGGCGTCGGCCGGAGCTTCGGCCAGAGGCGCCAGATGCAGCTGCGAGACGATGAAGAAGGCGCGCAGGTCGGTATGCAGGCCTTCCAGGCGTTCACGCAGTTCGTCGGCCACATAGAGGGTCACGCTGGTATCCAGCGAATGGCCCACCACGCTGTCGCGACGCAGGGGTTCGATGGCGCGGGTCACGGCGCCGCGCACGGCCAGCAGCACGTTCCAGTCGTCGCGCACGCCGTCTTCCAGCAGATAGGGCTTGCTGTCCACGGGTGGCAGGGCGAAGACGGTGGGCACGTCGTCGCGCAGGTCGTTGGGCAGGTGGTGGAAGATCTCTTCGGCGGTGAAGGACAGCACCGGGGCCATGTCGCGCACCAGCATGCAGAGCAGGTGGTACAGGGCGGTCTGGGCCGAGCGGCGTTCCTTGCTGGCGGGAGCGGAGGAGTACAGACGGTCCTTGAGGATGTCCAGATACACGGCCGAGAGGTCGGTCACGCAGTAGTTGTGCAGGGTATGGTAGACCTTGTGGAAGTCATAGGTCATGTAGGCATCCTGCACGCGGTCATGCACCTGGGCGGCGGCATGGAGCGCGTAGCGGTCCAGAGGCAGCAGCTGGTCCAGGGGCAGCAGGTCGGCACGGGTCAGGTCGTTGATGGTGCCCAGGATGAAGCGGCAGGTGTTGCGGATACGGCGGTAGGCATCCACCAGACGGCCCAGGATCTGTTCCGAGATGCGGATGTCTTCGCGGTATTCCACCGAGGAGACCCACAGGCGCACGATCTCGGCGCCGTACTTGTCGATGAGTTCCTGCGGGGCGATGACGTTGCCGATGGACTTGGACATCTTGCGGCCGTCGCCGTCCACCACATAGCCATGGGTCAGCACGGCCTTGTAGGGCGGATCGTTGCGGGTGCCTTCGGCCACCAGCAGGGAGCTGTGGAACCAGCCGCGGTGCTGGTCCGAGCCTTCCAGATACAGGTCGGCAGGCGCGGAGAGCTCGGGGCGGGTCTCCAGCACGGCGGCGAAGCTGGTACCGGAGTCGAACCACACGTCGAGGATGTCGTCTTCCTTTTCCCAGTGCTGGCCACCGCAGTGGGGGCACTTGAGGCCTTTGGGCACGATCTCTTCCAGGGGTGCTTCATACCAGTAGTCGCAGCCCGTGGGGTGCTTGGCGAAGCGGTCGGCCATCTCGTGCATCCACGTGGCGTCGTTCCAGGCTTCGCCGCAGTCCTTGCAGAGCAAGGCCATGATGGGCACGCCCCACTGACGCTGGCGCGAGATGCACCAGTCGGGACGGGACTCGATCATGTTGTAGATGCGGTCGCGGCCCCAGGCGGGGATCCACTGCACCTTGTTGTCGATGGCGTTGAGGGCCTTCTTGCGCAGGTCGTTCTTTTCCATGCTGATGAACCACTGGGTGGTGGCACGGAAGATGACCGGCTGCTTGCAGCGCCAGCAGTGCGGGTAGGAGTGGCTGATCTTGGCGGTCTTGAGCAGGGCGCCCACTTCGGTCAGCTTTTCGATGACCTTGGGGTTGGCTTCAAAGACGTTGAGACCGGCGAAAAATTCCACGGACGGCAGGAAGCGGCCCGCATCGTCCAGGGGCGAGTAGACGTCCAGCTTGTAGGCCAGGCCCACTTCGTAGTCCTCGCGGCCGTGGCCGGGAGCGGTGTGGACGCAGCCGGTACCGGCATCCAGGGTCACATGGCGGCCCAGGATCAGGGGAGACTGGCGGTCATAGAAGGGATGGCGGGCGATGAGGCCTTCCAGTTCTTGACCGGTGGCGCGGCCCACCACGGTTACATCTTCCCAGCCGAAGGACTTGGCGCAGCCTTCCAGCAGCTCTTCGGCCAGCAGGTACTGGCAACCGCCGGTCTCCACCAGCACGTAGGTGAATTCGGGGTGCAGGCAGACGGCCATGTTGTCCGGCAGGGTCCAGGGCGTGGTGGTCCAGATGACCACATAGGCGCGGGACGGATCGGCGCCGGGGATGCGCTGAGCCAGGGCGGCGTCGTTGAGGGCGAAGCGCACGAAGATGGAAGGCGAGGTGTGGTCGCCGTATTCCACTTCGGCTTCGGCCAGGGCCGTATGGCAGGAGCAGCACCAGTAGATGGGCTTCTTGGCGCGCACCACGCCGCCCTTGTCCACGAACTTGGCCAGTTCGTGGGCCGTGGCGGCCTCATAGGCGGGGTTCATGCTCTTGTAGGGATCGTCCCAGTTGCCCAGCACGCCCAGGCGCTTGAACTCCTTGCGCTGGATGTCGATCCACTTGCCGGCGTAGTCGCGGCACATCTTGCGCACCACGTGGGCGGGCAGGGTCTTTTTCTTTTCCTTCAGTTCCTGTTCCACCTTGTGCTCGATGGGCAGGCCGTGGCAGTCCCAGCCGGGCACATAGTGGGCGCGATAGCCCTGCATGTTGCGCGACTTGACCACGATATCCTTCAGGATCTTGTTCAGGGCCGTGCCCATGTGGATATGACCGTTGGCATACGGCGGGCCGTCATGCAGGACGAACGCACCCTTGTCGGTGCAGTTCTCGATCATGGCTTCACAGGCTTTGGTTTCTTCCCACTGCTTGAGCTGCTGGGGCTCGCGCTGGGCAAGATTGGCCTTCATGGGGAAGGCGGTCTTGGGCAAATTCAGGGTTTTTTTATAGTCGCTCATGCTGGCTCCTCAGGCAATGTAAAAAGCGCCTAAGTTTCGGCAAATACGTTTGTAAAGTCAAGGAAAGGGCAACAGGAAAGGCCGCCCTGACGCGCTTTTCCGCCGCAAAACGCAGCCGGGGACACGGCCGCTGCCCGGCACATGCGGATGCGGGCTTTTCCGGGTGGGGCAAAGGCCCCGCCAGAAGCAGGGAAAGCTGGCGTAAAGGGCCGCGGACGGCGGGGAGGGGATAGGGGGGGCGGGCGCGCGCTGGTGAACGGCCGGGCTCCGTTGCCGGATGATGAAAAGGGCTTTCCCACGGGAAAGCCCTTTGCTGTCGCTGCGGATCAGAACAGGGGTTTCTGCCCTTCGATGGCCTCGGCCACCTCGCGCAGGGCCGCCAGGCTCTCCTGGGCCTGCTCGGGGGTGAGACTGTGCAGGGCGAAACCCGCATGGACGATGACGTAATCACCGACCTTGGGCGGCTCGGGCAGCAGGAGCATGGAAGCGGTAAGGTAGGTCTGGCTTTCGCCCACACGCACGCGGGCCATGCCCTGTTCCTGGAGTTCGACCACCTGGGCCGGAATGGCAAGACACATGACTCTTCCTCGATGGTTAACAGGTACTGTCGGGATCGTTCCCGGCGTATTGGCGGGACAGGCGCAGGATCTCCTTGCGGACCTCATCCAGATAGGCGGGGAAGCGCTCCTGCACGACGGGGGAAAGCTCCATGCTCCAGGAGGTGTAGTCCGCGGGCTCCATGCCCATGACGGTGAGGTTGGGACGGGAACCGTGGAGCATCTCGGCCATGCGCAGGGAATCCAGCAGGTCGATGTCGTGGATGGAGAGGCGCTGCTTCTCGTTGTCCACCAGCTGGTTCTCGGTCAGGTGATAGACCGTGCCGGGTCCGGCATGGCCGTGGACGATGTCCAGGATGAGCACATGGGCAAAGCCCTTGAACAGATAGAAGACATCCTGGGTGAAGGTTCCCGCTTCCATGATGGTGACGTTTTCGGGCCAGGATTCCCCGGCCAGGGTCTGGGCGGCGTGGACGCCGACACCGTCGTCGGTGAGGAGCAGGTTGCCGATACCCATGACAAGCACTTTGTCCATACTATCCTCGGTACAGGAGTTGCGCCCGCTGGGGGCGGGATGTGGTGTCCGCCGTGCCTGGTGCCGCATGGGCAGGCCATGCAGGCGCGGATGCCCCGGCTGTGACGGATCACGGACAGACGACAGCATAGCAGCCCGGCGGGGTAGCCGCAAGGGGATGGCGGAGAAGGGAGGGAAGCCCGGCGGATGGGTCATGCCCCCAGGGCGGGCGCCGGAGCACGGGCACAAAAAAAGGGCGGGGTCACCCCCGCCCTTTCGGTTTGTGTGGTTTGCGTACGGCCTAATGCTCGTCGTCGTCACCGAAGAGCCAGGGGCCCTTCTTGGGGAACAGCACGGTGTTCCAGTACAGGACGTAGACGGGCAGGGTCACGAACATCATGACGTAGGCCCAGTTCTTGGTGTAGAGGAAGTAGTCGTAAAAGGTATGGAATTCCATGATTTTCCTCCTGTCCTAGTGGGCGTCCTTGAAGTCGGGGTGTTCGTACAGCACCGGCATGTGATAGACGATGAAGCGGTACACGGTCACGATCAGGGTCACCACGAAGATGGAGATGCACACTTCCCAGATGCTGGGGAAGTAGCGCTCGTCAGCGGGCAGGGCATAGTTGAAGGCGATCATGGACACGTTGAAACGGTTCAGGACGATACCCAGCACGGCGTTGGCGGAAGCGAAGCGGCAGAGCTTGATGTTGCGATCGCGAGAGCCCTTGGCATACAGCAGAGCGGGCGTCAGCACGAAGAACAGCATTTCCACCAGCCACCACAGACCGTAACCGGTGCAGAGGTAAGGCAGGTTGGCCTGGACCAGCATGTCGATGAGCTTCAGCATGAAGTAGCCGAAGAGGATGAAGGCACCGGCCTTGGAGAAGCTGAAGACCACTTCGTCAGCTTCGCGCAGGTGGGTTTCGTCCATGTAGTGGTGCACGCCCTTGTGGGCCCACATGCCTTCAAAGATGACCATGGAGCAACCGGCAGCCATGGAGCTGACGAAGAAGAACATGGGCATGAAGGGGGAGTACCACAGCGGATGCAGCTTGCCGGGGGCGATCAGGTAGAGGGCGCCCAGCGAGGACTGGTGCAGGGTGGACAGGCACACGCCGAAGATGGTCAGGATGATGGTGCAGCGCACCACGACCTTGCGCCACTTCTTGAGGAAGGGGAACTTGCAGGACAGCCATTCCATGGGAGCCACCGAGAATTCGATGAACAGCACGGTCAGGTAGGTAGCCACGCACAGACCCACTTCGAACAGAACGGAGGTGGTGCCGGGGAAGAAGAACATGTAGGGCAGACGCAGCGGATGACCAAGGTCATACAGCAGGGCGAACACCACGAAGGCGTAGCCCAGGAAGGCGGTGGTCACAGCGGGGCGCACGGCCGAATGGAAGTGCTTCATGCCCATGACGTAGCAGGCCACGGTGGTGAAGTAACCACCGGCGGCCAGACACACGCCGCAGAGCAGGTCGAAGCCGATCCACATGCCCCAGGGCATGGTATCGGACAGGTTGGTGATGGAGCCGATACCCTGGGTGAAGCGGATGAAGGTCAGTACGAAGCCCACAACCAGGATGACCGCAGTGATCATGTTGCCGGGGCGACGCAGGGAAAACTCACCAAGGTTGAACAGTTTGTCCTTGGTGGGGATCACGATTTGGTGCTGGGACATTTACTTATCCTCCCCGTGCTTGCAGCCGCAGCAGCCGTCGCAGCCGTTTTGAGCTTCACGGGCCTTGAGGGCCTGGATCATGGCCTTGCGGGCCTCATCGGCGGCCACAGGACCCTGATTCTGCTCGATGCTGCGCACAGCGGCGTCCATGGCGGCCGTCACATCTTCCTTAGCGGTCTGGACGGTCTTTTCCTGGGCGGCCTTGCTCATGGCCTCACGACGCTTGGTCATGCCGTAGGCGCCACCGAAGAGGATGGGCCAGAAGGCGATGATCATGGGCACGGCACCCAGGGCGCCGTAGGTCAGTTCACCCATGGGACGGTTGCCCAGGTGGGTGTCCAGGCCCAGTTCCTTGAAGGTATGGCCGGCGTCGGCCGTACCGGCGGCCTTGACGGCCGACGGGGTCGGCTTGGGAGCCAGGACCATCCAGGCGGTACCGCCGGCGTCCCACTCACCATAGATGTAGTCCACGTATTTGCCGGGGTTCTCGGCGATACGCTTGCGGGCGATCTTGATGAGGTCGGAACGGCGGCCGAAGGTCAGGGCGTCCATGGGGCAGGCTTCCACACAACCGGGCAGCTTGCCTTCCTTCAGGCGGGGTTCGCAGAAGGTGCACTTCTGGACCAACGGGTCCCAGGCCTCGTCGTATTCGAAGCCGGGCACATAGAAGGGGCAGGCGATCATGCAGTAACGGCAGCCCACGCACTGGGTACCGTCGTAGGTCACGCTGCCGTCAGGCTGCTTCTGGAAGCATTTGGCGAAACAGGCGGAGGCACAGGCCGGGTCGTTGCAGTGGAAGCACTGCAGCTTGCGGAACACGGGCTTGCCGCCCACTTCGTACTTGTTGACCACCGTCCAGGCATCGGCGGAAGTGCGACGATGCTTGTCACAGACGGAAAGGTCGGTGAAGGGCTTTTCGGGCTTGGGCAGGTTGTTGACCTTGTTGCAAGCCTCTTCGCAGCTGCGGCAGCCGATGCAGCGGGTGGTATCGTGCAGGACGCCGTAGCTGTCTTCATAGTAAGGGAACATGTGGGTGCCGCCGGCCTTGGCCACTTGTGCCGTGCCCAATGCGGAAGCGACGCCAGCGCTGCCCAGGATGGTCAGAAATTTTCTACGATTCATAATCGTACTCTCCAGCTAGTTGGCGTTCTCGGTCGCACGCGGCTTGTGGCAGGACGCGCAGGACGTATCGAGGGGACGGGCAACGTCCATGCCGTCATGGCAACCCATGCACTGCAGATGATACGCGGCCTTCAGCGTGGGACGCTCGGGCACGCGGGGATCGATCTTGGCGGAGTGGCAGCTGCCGCACTTGGGCGGAGTAGCCGACAGGGGGCTGCGATGGTGGCAGGTGGCGCACAGGGTCTCGGGTTCGCTGTGGAACGCCTTGGCCAGATTGTCGCCTTCAATGCGCTTCATGAGCGAAGAGACGTGACGACGATGGTTGAAGAGGTTGGGCTCGAACTTGTCGGACAGGCTGCCGATTTCCACCTTGTAGGGGCAGGCTTCGGGGGCCAGGTAGTCCACGGGCTTGCGTTCGGCGATGGTGGCTTCGGCCAGGGCGACGCGGTCCTCGGCGGACAGCTTGCCGGCCACGCCCAGCTGGTACTGTTCGGGGGTCATCTTGGAGGTGACCACGTGGCAGACGCCACACCACTTGTCGTCACGCTTGGGAGTGACGATCTCGTGGCAGCCGGCGCATTCGCGGCGTTCCTTGTACTGTTCTTCGTGGCAGCTCACACAGCTCTTGGGCGTGACGCCATCCTTGCGCGGGGCAATCTTGGTGGCGTGCATGGCGCGCTCAAGGTTGATGAAGTTGCCCTCGGCTTTGCCTTCCACGGTATGACAGGTGCTACAGGCCACCATGTCGCCCGTGTGATGGCAGGCCGTGCAATCGTCGATCTTGTCGACGTGAGCCTGATGGTTGAATGTCACCGGCGTCATGCTGGCGCCCTTGGGATTGGGCTTTTCGCTGACCGGAAAGAGAACCGTGGCATTAGGCATTTCCGCGTCGGATTCTTCCAGACCCACCGCAACAGCGCGGTTGGCTTCGGGAAGCATCAGACAGGCCACGCCGGCCAAGGCAATCACCGCCGCCAAAAGCAGTGCTTTACCGTTCCTCATGTGCTCGTCCTTTTGAAACAGACTTTTCCCCATTCTCCCGCAGCGCGAGGCCGCGGGCGTCCTCCGGCTCTCATGAGCCAAACACACCAATAATGTGTGGCAAGTTACCGCAGGCACAAGGCCACGTCAAGGGGAGGTCGCGGGCTGAAAAGCTTACTTGTACGCTGGTATTGGGGCATCCGGGCTGGAGAAAAAGGGGGCCGCAGCGGGAAAAATCCTTGCGGCTGGCCCTGTTTCGGGAACGGATCAGGCAACGGAGGGGGCGTCGGCAGGGATGGGGGAGCTGCCAGGATGTCAAGAAATATTTTGAGAAATCTTTTGTGGTCTGCATCAAAAAAGGGAGGCCCCTGGGCCGGGCCATGCTCCCTGCGGAGGCGGACTGTCGCACGGACAGAAAAAAAGCACCACACCGCGGCTATGCCGGGCATGGTGCCGAGAGTCGTTTGCCGGTCGCGGAGTAGGCCGCGTCCCGTCTTCGTGGGGCTCAGCAGGCCTGCCGGGCGGCCGCCAGCAGGCCGTCCAGATCCTGCGGGGCGAAGAAGCGGGCCTCGCTGCGGGCCCGGAACCAGGTGCGCTGGCGTTTGGCATAGGCGCGGGTATTGTGCAGCCAGAGGCGGCGGCATTCCTCCAGAGAAAGTTCGCCGCGCAGATGGGCCAGCACTTCGGCGCAGCCGATGCCGGACCAGCCGGGGGCCGCGGCATCGTCGCAGCGCTGCCGGGCGGCGCGGGCTTCGTCCAGGGCCCCCTGTTCCAGCATCAGGTCGATGCGGCGGGCCAGGCGGGGCGTCAGGGCATCCAGCTCCATGTCCAGCACCAGCAAGGGCCCGGCGCAGGACGGTTCGGGCATGCCGTGCTCGTGCCACCAGCTGAAGGTATGGCCGGTGCCGGCCAGCACTTCCAGGGCACGCACGATGCGCTGGCGGTCATTGGGATGGATGCGGGCCGCGTAGGCGGGATCTTTGGCGGCCAGTTCGGCATGGAGGGCCGCCGGGCCCTCCTCGGCCAGCCGGGCCGTGAGGGCGGCGGTGATGGCCGGGTCGATGGCCGGTATCTCGGCGATGCCGTGCAGCAGGCCCTGGAAGTACAGGCCGGTGCCGCCCACCAGCAGGGGCACATGGCCCCGGGCCAGCACGGCCTTTGCTGCGGCCACGGCCTGGTCGGCCCAGCGGCCGGCGCTGATCTTCTGCTCCGTGGGCAAAAAGCCGTACAGATGATGCGGGCAGCAGGCCTGTTCCTCGGGCGAGGGCTGGGCCGTGATGAGCGGGAAATCGCTGTAGACCTGGCGGGAGTCGGCGTTGATGACCTCGCCGCCCAGGGCTTCGGCCAGGGCCAGGGCCGCGGCGGTCTTGCCGCAGCCCGTGGGGCCGGCCAGACAGATGACGGGCAGGGGCGCGGCCATTTTATTTGTTGACGCGGAAGCCGCCGTAGGGGGCGGAGAGGCAGGGCGTGGCCTGGCGCACTTCGCCGCGCTGGTATTTTTCCATCAGACGCAGGCGCACGTTCTCGGGCACCAGGCCCACGATGTCGGCGCCGTGGCTGGCCGCGGCCTTGACGATGGTGGAACTGATGAACAGCCACTGGTAGTCGGTCATCAGGAACACGGTCTGGATGTCGCGCTGCAGGCGGCGGTTCATGAGGGCCAGCTGGAATTCGTATTCGAAGTCCGAGACGGCGCGCAGACCGCGCAGGATGGCACAGGCCCCGCGCTTGGCCGCATATTCCACGGTCAGGCCGGTGAAGGGTTCCACCAGGATGCGGTCGTCGTCGCCCACGGCCTCGCGGGCCATGGCCACGCGCTCTTCCTGGGAGAAAAGGGGGAACTTGGGCGTATTGTCGGCCACGGCCACCACGATCTGGTCGAAGACGGCCAGGCCGCGGCGGATGAGGGCCAGATGCCCGTTGGTCAGGGGGTCGAAAGTGCCGGGATAGAGTGCCAGTTTCATGCGAGTGTCCATATCAGTATGCGGGTTTGACCAAAATGGCGTTCCACCAGCAGTTCCAGACTGTCGGGAGCGGCCACGACGGCGTCTTTTTCGATCTCGGCGCAGATGAGGGCGCCGGGCGCCAGCCAGTTACGTTTGAGCAGGCCCTGCAGAGTGGCGTTGAGCAGGTTCTTGCGGTAGGGCGGGTCCAGGAAGACCAGGTCGAAACAGCCCATGGGCGTATTGTTCAGGGTCTTGCGCACGTCGTCGCGGATCAGGCGCACGCAGTCCTCCACGCCCAGCTGGCGGATATTGTCGGCCAGACAGCGGGCGGCCACGGCGGAATTCTCCACCAGCACGGCCAGCTCGGCGCCGCGGCTCACGGCTTCGAAAGCCAGGCTGCCGCTGCCGGCGAAAAGGTCGAGCACGCGCGCTCCTTCCCAGACCACGCCCCGCGAGGTGAGCATGGAGAACAGGGATTCGCGCGTTTTGCCCATGGCCGGGCGATAGCCTTCGCCCTCCACGGTCTTGATGCGTCTGCCGCCCAGTCTGCCGGAAATGATGCGCATGGTTTTTCCTGTATTTTCTGTGCCGTGGATGCACGGCGGTTGGCTGTACAAAGAGTGCCCTCAGGGCAGGGAAAAGACTTGTACCTGCGGGGCGGCCCTTCCGTCAATGGGCGGCTCTGCGGGCCACCCGGGACGTTCCCGGTGCCAGTGCCTGAAGGAGATGGGCGCTATCATGCCGGGAGTGCAGCACGATCCCCGCGCGTTGCCCCGCTGTCGAGGGGGCTGCTGCAGAAAGGTCGCGGCCTTCCCGGGGCGTGGCCGCCTGCATGACACATGGTGGGGGAGCATGGAGAATTTGGGAGGAAGGGCCCCTTTTCTGCCTCGGGCAAAGGGACCGCTTCCTCCCAACGATACATGCGGACGACCAGCGCGCCTTACATGCGGGAAAGAAGACGGGTCAGGGCGTAGTCCATCTTGGCCAGGGCGTCCTGCAGTTCGGTCTGCTGGACCCAGGGGCTCTGTTCCACGTCGGCCAGCTTGCCCTTGAACATGTCCCACTTGCGCTCCACTTCGCCGGTGAGGAAGTCCCAGTTGATGCGGGGATGGGCCAGGGCCTCGTGCGTGACGGTCTGGGCCACTTGATGACCTTCGAGGATCATCTCTTCCATGTAGCCGGGCACCAGGGGGGTCACGCCGAATTTTTCCTTGATCAGGCCGGAAAGGACGGTCTGGGCCTTTTCTTCGCCGTGGACCAGGACCACGTTGGCCTTGTCGTGGACCAGGGGCTCCAGCCAGGAGAGCAGCTGGTCCTGCCCGGCGTGGGCGGAGAAGCCGTTGATGGTGTAGATACGGGCAGCGATGTCCATATCTTCACCGAACAGGGTGATCTTGCTGGCTTTTTCCACGATCTTGCGGCCGGGGGTGCCCACGGCCTGGTAGCCCACGAAGACGATGCTGGCCCCGGGCTTCCAGATGTTGTGCTTGAGGTGATGGCGCACGCGGCCCGCGTTGCACATGCCGCTGGCCGAGATGATGATGGCCGGGCCCTTGTAGTCGTTGATGCTCTGGGATTCCGCGGCATCCAGGGTGTAGCGCAGGTTGGGCAGCTCGAAGGGGTCGTCGCCCTGGTGGAGCATCTTCTGCGCGTCCTCGTCGAAGAGCTCGCGGTTGCGGCGGAAGACCTCGGTGGCCCGGATGGCCAGGGGGCTGTCCACGAAGACGGGCATGTCCGCGGGCAGCTTGCCCTTGCTCTGGAGGACGTGCAGGCAATAGAGGATCTCCTGCGTGCGTTCCACGGCGAAGGCAGGGATGATGACCTTTTCGCCCTTGCTGTAGCTGTAGGCGATGGCGTCGGCCAGTTCCTGGTCGCTGATGTCCTCGTTTTTGTGGTTGCGGTCGCCGTAGGTGGATTCCATGAAGATGTAATCGGCCTTGGGCGGGCTTTCGGGATCGCGCACGATGAGGGCCTGGGGACGGCCGATATCGCCCGAGAAGATGATGCTGGTGGTCTTGTCGCCTTCGGTCACTTCCAGGCGCAGGGAGCCGGAACCGAGGATGTGGCCCGCATCGTAGTAGGTGACCTTGATGCCCGGGGCGGGCTCGAAGTCCTCATGGTAGGCCACGGGGTGCAAAAGCTCGGCGGTCTTGAGGGCGTCCTCGGTGGTGTACAGGGCCTCGGGCGGGTTCTTGAGGCCACGCCGGCTGTACTTCTTGGCTTCCCACTGGGCTTCCATCTCCTGGATGTGGGCGCTGTCCTGCAGCATGATGTCCAGCAGTTCGCTGGTGGCCTTGGTGCAGTAGATGGGCTTGCTGAACCCTTCGCGCACCATGAGGGGCAGCAGGCCGGAATGGTCGATGTGCGCGTGGGTCACGAGGATGAAGTCGATATTGCCAGGGGCGTAGGGACGGGGATTGCGGTTGCGCTCCTCGATGGCCTTGTTGCCCTGGTGCATGCCGCAGTCGATACAAAAGCGCTTGCCGCAGGCCTCTATCATGTAACAGGAGCCGGTAACGGTCTGGGCAGCGCCAAGAAACTGGACTTTCATGGGGTGCTCCGGGGTGATGTCCTGCTTGCCGGATGCAAGCGGGTGATTCTTCACTATGCGCTTCCTGCCCCGGAAGCGCAAGGCCCCATAAACCTTTGACGGCCTGTTCCGGGCGGTTTAGGATGGAAGTTCATTCTTCTTTCCTGCGATCCTCGCAACAAGGAGGCTTTCATGGAGATCCGGCAGAACGTCATCGACGATCTCAACGCCATGACCACGGAGTCCTGGCGGACCATCCGCATCATGGCCGAAATGGTCCAGGCCCTGGATACCCTGAACAAGCTGGACACCGACTGCGTGTCCATCTTCGGTTCGGCCCGTTCCACTCCCGACACGCCCGAATACCGGGATGCCGAGCGCCTGGCCAGGATGCTGGTGGAAAAGGGCTTCGGCGTCATCACCGGCGGTGGGCCCGGCGTCATGGAAGCGGCCAACAAGGGGGCTGCCGAAGCGGGCGGCGTTTCTGTGGGCCTGCATATCGAGCTGCCCCACGAACAGGGCTGCAACCAGTATGTGAAGACGCGCTGCAATTTCCGCTACTTCTTCACCCGCAAGTTCATGTTCGTGAAGTATGCCATGGCCTATGTGGTCATGCCCGGCGGCATGGGGACCATCGACGAACTGTCCGAGGCCTTCGTGCTGGCCCAGACCGGACGCATCCGGCCCTTCCCCATCATCCTTTATGATTCTTCCTATTGGTCGGGTCTGCTGGAGTGGCTGCGCACAAGCATGGCCAATGGCGGTTTCATCAATAGGGAAGAGATCGACAAGCTTGTCACGGTGTGCGACACGCCCGAGCAGGTGGTGGAGCATCTGTGCAAGATCGTGATCCTGTAAGCAACGGGGCGCTGGTACGCCCCTGTGGCGGGCCTGTGCCTTCCGCGCCGCCGGGCTGGAGCTGGGAGTCCCTCATGCGTCTGGCCCTGGATGAGGCGCGGCAGGCCGCCCGCGAAGACGAAGTGCCTGTGGGCGCGGTGCTGGTGGCGGCGGACGGCCGTCTGCTGGCCCGCGCCCACAACCGGCCCGTGGCCCTGCACGATCCCACGGCCCATGCCGAGATCCTGGCCTTGCGGGCCGCCGGGGCCGCCAGCGGCAATTACCGCCTGGGTGGCGGGGTGCTGGTGGTGACCCTGGAACCCTGTGCCATGTGCGCCGCGGCCCTGGTCCATGCCCGGCTCGCCGGAGTGGTCTACGGGGCGGCCGACAGGCTGGCCGGTGCCGTGACCTCCTGCACCGAGACGCTGGACCAGCCTTTCTTCAATCACCGTGTCTGGCATATGGGCGGCGTGCTGGCCCGGGAGAGCGTGGACCTGTTGCAGGACTTCTTTGCCGGACGGCGGGACTGAGCCCGCTTTTTTTGCGGGTATGCCCGCGTACGGGACGACGATGCTGGAGATCATCGCTTTTTGTTGCGGCGCCCTGGTCATGGTGCTGGAGATGGTGGGCGCGCGCGTGCTGGCCCCGCATGTGGGTACTTCGGCCGTGGTCTGGACCAGCCTCATCGGCGTGGTGCTGGCCTGCCTGGCCGTGGGGGCCTGGCTGGGAGGCCGTCTGGCCGACAGGCACCTTTCCCGGCGGGGGCTGGCCTTCATCCTGACGGGAGCTTCCCTGGGCAGCGCCCTGGCCGCCGGGACGCACCGTCTGGTGGGGGAGGCGCTGAGCGTCGCCATCACGGACATCCATCTGGCCGCCGTGGCCTGCGCCCTGGGCATCCTGGCCCTGCCCGCCCTGTGCTGCGGCATGATCAGCCCCTACATCATCCGGCTGCGCATCCGGGACGTGGCCACGTCCGGCGCCACGGTGGGGCGGCTGTACGCCCTGTCCACGGCGGGCAGCATCGTGGGCACCTTCCTGGGGGGCTTCGTCCTCATCTCCTTCTTTGCCAGCGGCACCATCCTCTGGGGCGTGGCCCTGGGCCTGCTGCTGCTTTCGCTGCCGGCCGAGCCCTCCCGTCCCTGGGGGCGGTTGGGCCTTGTGCTGTTGCTGCTTCTGCTGGCTGTCTGGGACCGGCAGTTCCGCCAGACGGAAGGTCCTCTGATGGTGGAGAGCCCCTACAACTGCATGCTGATCCACGAGAGCCGCGACAGGGGCAGGCCGGTGCGCATCCTCTCCACGGATCCCGACTACAGCCAGTCGGGCATGTATCTGGACGACCCTGACGAGCTCTACTTCGACTACACCCGCTTTTATGCCCTGGCCGTGTTGGCCCGTCCGCAGGCCCGGGACATCCTCATGCTGGGCGGGGGCGGCGGCTCCGTGCCCAAGTGGCTGCTGTCCGGCAAGAGCGGGCTGGACGCCGCAGGCCTGCGCCTGACTGTGGTGGAGCTGGATCCCGGCATGAGCGCCGTGGCCCGGCGCTGGTTCTTCCTGCCCGGGGACGACCCGCGTCTGCGCCTGATCCATGCCGATGCCCGGACCTTCCTCAACCGGCAGCGGGAACAGTATGACATCCTGCTGGTGGACGTGTTCAATTCCTGTTATTCCATCCCCTTCCATCTGGGCACGCAGGAGGCCTTTGCCGCCATGCGTCGTGCACTGCGCCCCGGCGGCGTGCTGGCCATGAACGTCATCGCCGCGGTGGAAGGCGAGGACGGCCGCCTGCTGCGGGCCATCCATGCCGGGCTGCAACGGCATTTCGCCCGGGTGGAGGTCTTTTGCGTCACCGCCCCCGGGCATCCCGGCCAGTTGCAGAACCTGATGGTGCTGGCGTTCAGCGATGCCGCTACGGCCACGGTCCTGCGTGACGGCCCGGGCCATTCGCCGGAGATGGCGGCCATGCTGGCCTGCCGTTACCGGCCCACCCTGCCGGCTGCGGAGCCCCTGCGGGATGATTTCGCCCCGGTGGAGCGTTTCGCCCTGTCGCTGCTGCGGCGTCCCTGAGCCGGACGGCTCGTTCTTCTCCTGTGATTTTTTGATATGATGCAGGCCCGTTACGTCAGGTCGTGCTTTTCGCCACCTTCGGCGGTGAGAGGGCGGCACGGCCATCCGTTTTGGGGGAGACGGCAGGGGCAGGGCGTCCATGCCGTGCAAAGGAGTAAAGTCGCATCCGCCTGTACGGGCCGCAGCCATGCCCGCACAGGGGGGCAGGCTTGCCGTTTGGCCCCGAAATGCGTAGATTGTGCGCCATGAGAGGGATGGCACGGTCCTGGCGGACCGTGTACAGACTCTTTACTTCAACCGTGCACGTCCCGGGTGCGCGTTCGCAAGGAAGGCAGTTTTGAGCGAATCCATCGATGATCTCACAGTGGAATATGAGGAGAACGGACAGATCATCCTCAAGGAGCTGGGCAAGATCGTCCTGAGCAAGGGCGCCTGGACCACTATCCTTTTCCGCTATCAGGAGTGGAAGCCGCAGACCTCGTCCTACGGCCCCGACAAATATGTGATCCGCCGCTATAAGAAGATGGGCGGTGAATACCGGCAGCAGAGCAAGTTCACCATCTCCAGTGCCGATCAGGCCCGCAAGATCGTGGACGCCCTGCAGACCTGGATCGGGGAGGCCGAGCAGGAAAAGTAGCCGGGACAGTCTGTGCCTTCCCAGAGGTGCTGTTTGAGGAAAAAGGGCGCTGCCTATGCAGCGCCCTTTTCGTGTCCATAAGGAATAAAAAAAGGACCGTCGGGAAAAGGCGGTCCTTGATGGGACGGGATGCGGGGGAGCAGTCCCGTCCTCGCGGGGGCAGAAAGGAGCACGGCAGTATACTGCCGGTCAAAAAAACATGAAGGAAGTATAGCCCGTTGGCCGGACAAGGCAATGCTCCTGTCCCGGAGTATACAGTTTGATACACAGCCGCGGCGGGCAAGACGGGATGCGGGGCGTGCCTGCATTGGGAGGAGTGGGGCCGTGCCTTCGTCGCGTGCCTGCGTTTGGGGCGGCAGGCACTGGCCGCTTTCCTCGCGGGGGGGGGCCGCCTCTGCGTCCCGGCCGTATCTGCCTTGTGGTGACCGTCGGCTGCGGCTATACAGAGGGGGTATCAGGCTGAGGTGCCGTCGCAGGGCCCCGGTACGGGCACGGCAGGCGGCGGTAACGTTGGGCAATCTTCAACTTCTGGAAAATTCTGTGGAAAAATGTTCCTTGCGCGAATTGCTGGCCAAAGCCTCTCCCTTGCGTTCGGGGGACGTGCTGGCCGGTATCGCGGCCGAGAATGAGGAAGAGCGCATCCGGGCCCAGATGGCCCTGGCCGATGTGCCCCTGAAGCGTTTCCTGTCGGAATGCGTGGTGCCGTACGAGACGGACGAAGTCACCCGGCTCATTATAGACAGCCACGATGCGCAGGCCTTTGCGCCGGTCAGCTCCTTTACGGTGGGCCAGCTGCGTGACTGGCTGCTGACTCCTGCCGCGGACACGGCGACCCTGACGGCCCTGGCGCCGGGCCTGACCCCGGAGATGGTGGCCGCGGCCAGTAAGCTCATGCGCATCCAGGATCTGGTGCTGGTGGCCTCCAAGTGCAGCGTGGTGACGCGCTTTCGCGATACCATCGGCCTGCCGGGGCGTTTTTCCTCGCGTCTGCAGCCCAACCATCCCACCGATGACGCGCGCGGCGTGCTGGCCTCCGTCATCGACGGCCTGCAATACGGCTCCGGTGACGCGGTCATCGGCATCAACCCGGCTTCGGACAGTCTGCCCGCCATCGGGCGCCTGCTCCGCCTGCTGGACGATGTCATCGTCCGTTACGACATCCCCACCCAGAGCTGCGTGCTGACCCACGTCACCAACACCCTGGAGATGATCCGGCGCGGCGTGCCCGTGGACCTCTGCTTCCAGTCCATCGCCGGGACGGAAAAGGCCAATGCCAGTTTCGGCATCTCCCTGTCCCTGCTGGACGAAGCCTGGGACGCCACGCTCTCCCTGAAGCGCGGCACGGTGGGGGACAACGTCATGTATTTCGAGACCGGGCAGGGCAGCGCGCTTTCCGCCGGGGCCCACTTCGGCGTGGACCAGCAGACCCTGGAATGCCGCGCCTATGCCGTGGCCCGGCGCTACCGGCCCCTGCTGGTCAATACGGTGGTGGGCTTCATCGGGCCGGAGTATCTGTTCAACGGCAAGCAGATCATCCGCGCCGGTCTGGAGGACCATTGCTGCGGCAAGCTGCTGGGCCTGCCCATGGGCGAGGACGTCTGCTACACCAACCATGCCGAAGCCGACCAGGACGACATGGACATGCTCCTGACCCTGCTGGGCGTGGCGGGCTGCAATTTCGTTATGGGCATCCCCGGTGCCGATGACATCATGCTGGGCTACCAGTCCACGTCCTTCCACGATGTGGCCTGGCTGCGGCGGGTGCTGGGCAAGCGGCCCGCACCGGAATTCGAAGCATGGCTGGAGCGCATGGGCATCCTGTCCGCCACGGGCGAGCTGCTGCCGCCCGGTGAGCGCCGGGGCATGGCCGCTCTGGGCCGGGAACTGGAGGAGGGCGGCCATGGCAACTAAACAGGGTGCGCTCGCGGGCGCCGCGCCCGCCATCGTGACGCCGGACCCCTGGGAAGAACTGCGCCGCTTCACCGATGCGCGCATCGGTCTGGGCCATTGCGGGGTGAGCCTGCCCGTGAAGCGCTGGCTGGAATTCCGTCTGGCCCATGCCCGCGCCCGGGATGCCGTCATGACGCCGCTGGATGAAGAACAGGTGCGCGCCGGTCTGGCCGCCCACGGTCTGGAATGCCTCTCCCTGAGCAGCGCGGTGGCGGACAGGAACGAATATCTGACACGACCGGACAAGGGGCGTCGTCTTTCCGTGGCTTCGCGGCAGCTGCTGGATGCCTGGATGGACGCGCATCCCGGCAGTGCGCCGGACGTGAGCGTGGTCATCTGTGACGGCCTGTCCGCACGGGCCGTGCACGAGAACGCCGTGCCCTTCGCGTCCCGTTTTCTGGAAGAAGCGGCCGCTGCCGGGCTCAGTGCCGCGCCGGTGGCTTTGGTGAAGTTCGGCCGCGTGGCTGTGGGCGATGATGTGGCGGCCCTGCTCAACGCGCGGCTGGTGGTCGTGCTGGTGGGCGAACGCCCCGGCCTCAGCTCGCCCGATTCCCTGGGCGTCTACATGACCCACGCGCCCACGCCCGGCCTGACCGACGAGGCCCGCAACTGCATCTCCAACGTGCGCGCCGCAGGCCTGCCCGTGGAGGAGGCCGTGCGCAAGCTCTGTTATCTGGTGGAGAATGCCCTTGTCCGGCGTCTGTCCGGTGTGGACCTCAAGGACGACGTGCCGTCCGGCTATCTGCCGTTTGCGGAGACGCGGGCATTGGGATAGAGAAGACAGGGAGGCCCGGCAGGACGCCGGGATTCCTTTGAAAAATGAAAAGGCAGGTTTCCGCGAAGGGAACCTGCCTTTCAAATATTGGTGGGCCCACCAGGACTCGAACCTGGGACCTGCCGGTTATGAGCCGGAGGCTCTACCAACTGAGCTATAGGCCCACGAAGGAAGCGAACTATAGCCGGAAGGACGCTAGGCGGTCAAGCCCTTCCGGGGGCCTGGCCCCTGTCCGTTCGGACAGAGTGCTTCCGACAGGAAAAGGAGCATTGGGGAGAAAAGGGAGAAGTTTGCTTTTGTCAGAGCAACCGGAGGGGAACAGTGGTGTCGGGTGGCGCAGGATGCGGTCGTTGCGGGATAAGCTGCGGGGCCGTCTTCAGCATGCAGTCCGCAAAAACGAACGGGGCTGCCCGCATACACGGACAGCCCCGTAACAGGCAGGTATCGCAGCGGGGCGCTACATGGCGCCGCCGGCGTTGAGCTTGCTGATCTGTTCGTCCATGGCCTTCTTCAGGGGCGCGGGCAGGCCCATGATGTCCACGTTGAGGAAGCCGCGCACGATGGTGGAGGTGGCTTCGTCCTCGTCCAGGCCGCGGGCCATGAGGTATTCGATCTCTTCCTGAGCGATCTTGCCCACGGCGGCTTCGTGGGAGAGTTCCACGCCGTCGCGGCAGCTGTCCAGTTCGGGAATGGCATGCACGCGGCCGCCGCCCACGATGAGGCCCTTGCACTCCAGATGGCCCTTGACCGGGGTGGCCGAGGCGCCGATGAAGCCGCGGTTGATGATGGTGCCGCCGGTGGTCAGGGTGCGGGAGATGATCTCGCCGCGGGTGTGGGGGGCGTTGAGGTGGATGGCGCTGCCGCTGTCCACGTAGGAGCCCGTGGGCGTCACGATGACCGAGTTGAAGGTGGCCACGGCGCCCTCACCGTTGAGGTCGATACGGGGATAGGATTCCAGGCTGCCCACGCTCTTCAGCAGGATGTAGTTGTTCTGGAACACGCCCCCGGCTTCCACCACGCCCGCCGAGCGCGGCCGCACGGTGGTGGAGTCGCCCCAGTTGTGGATCATGGTGAAGGTCAGCTTGCCGCCCTTTTCCACATAGTATTCGGTGATGCCCAGATGCGCGGCATCATTGCTGTGCTGGGAGGTAGCGCAGCCGCCCAGGATGTTGAGCTCGGCGCCTTCTTCCACCACCACGATGTTGTGCACGGCCTGCCCGGCGGCATTGCCCTTGATGAACATGCAGGACTGCACGGGCTGGCTGATCTTCACGCCCTTGCGGGCACGCACGAAGTAACCGCCGTTAAGGTGCTCGTAGGCCATGCGGGTGATCTCGTCCTTGTTGGGATCGAGCAGCTTCCAGTAGTACTGCGGCAGGCCGTCGAACTTTTTGAGGGCCGCGCGGATGTCCATGAGGTCCAGACCTTCCTGCCGGGTGGTGCAGTGCACGTCGGCATGGTTGAGCTGCATGAAGGCACCGCTGACCTTGTTGTCGTGCACGTCGATACCGGCCAGGACCAGGCGCTGCTGGTCTTCCTGGGGCAGACGGGTCAGATCTTCGATGGGGGCGGAGTTCTCACCGCCGCTGAAGTTGAAACGGGAAAGGTCGATGCTGCTCATACCAGGGGAGCCTCCGCGATTTTGCCGTACATGTCGCCGGCCAGGCAGCGCAGGCATTCCTGGTAGCCGTGCTGGGCGATATGGTCGAGGATGACGCGCGGGCGCGCTTCACAGCAGAGCTTGCCGTGATACATGACCTGTCCGCGGTCGGCGTTGACGTATTCAAGGATGTGGCCGGTGTGGGTGATGATGAGCCCGCTGGTGGAACGCTGGCGACCCTGCTCGCGCAGGGTGGCGCTACAGCAGTCGGGCACGCCGTCCAGCAGCTTGCGCACGGTCTTGCCCACCAGGGCCATGTTTTCCAGGTCCACGCCGGATTCCGGCTCGTCGAAAAGCAGCAGGTTGGGCTGCTGGGCCATAAGCTGCAGCAGCTCGGAGCGCTTGATCTCGCCGCCGGAGAAACCGGCGTTGACGTCGCGGTCCAGGAAGGTATCGAAATGCACGCGCTTGGCCATGGCGGGGATGTCCATCTTGCGGCCGCGGCCGCACAGTTCCACCATCTTGCCCGTGGGCAGGCCGTGGATGGTGGGCGGGCGCTGGAAGGACATGCCGATGCCCAGACGGGCACGCTCGTACATGGGGGCGTAGGTGATGTCGTGGCCCTTGAAGATGATCTTGCCCCGGGTCACCTCGTAGCCGGAAAAGCCCATCAGCGTCATGAGCAGGGTGGTCTTGCCGGAGCCGTTGGGGCCGAACAGGATAAAGGTTTCGCCCGCTTCCACCTTCAGGTCGATGCCCTTGAGCACCGGCGTGCCGTGGACGGAAACGTGCAGGTCTTGGATCTCAAGCATTGTTTCCCTCAATTATGCCGGAAGTCCTCCCCCTTGCGGGAGCCCGGCAGGCTTTCTAGTCCTGGGGGTCGGTTTCACCCAGATATTCCATGACGTCGTAGTGCACGTGGTCCAGCACATGCGTCAGGTAGGAGACGCATTCGTCGCCCACGGCATGGCCCAGCAGGTCCACGATGAACGCGGCGCGCTTGGCGTTGACAAGGGCGACATTGCCGGGATCACCGTCGTCGGGGATGGCGCTCACGGCTTCGTGGAAGGCCACGAGGTCATCTTCGGTCAGGTGCTTGATGGGCTGGGGTTCGTCATTGATGTAGGGGACGCCTTCCCGCAGTTCCAGCATGACGGGATTGCCGTGCATGATCGCGATGCAGACTTGCATGATATTGATACCTCGCTGTGAAGTTGGGGGCATAGTGGCAAACTTGGACAGGCATGTCCAGTAGGGCCCCTGTTTCGGAACGCGTGCTCGCTGCGGGCCGGCGGACCTTTCCCCCGCCATAAAGATGGGGTCGCGGCGGCAAAAGGCAAGGCCGCTTCCGGCCGGGCTCCGGGATTTTCGGGCAAAAAAAAGGCCGGGGCAGGGCCCCGGCCTGGAAAGGCGTGCTCAGGCTAGCTCAGCTGGGAGATCAGGGTCTCCTTGATGGAGTCGATGGTGCCTTCGCCGTTCAGTTCGATGTACTTGGTCTTGCCTTCGGCGGCCAGGTTCTTGAAGAAGTAGGCCGCGGCCAGGGTGCCGTTTTCGGTGTTGTAGTAGATGTCGTGACGCTTGTTGATGGCGGCTTCGTCCTGGTCGTCGGAACGGGTGGAGAGCTCACCGCCACAGACGCGGCACTTGTCACCGTTGGGCTTGATGGCGTCGATGAAGATGTTGTTGGGATGGTTGTTGTTTTCCTTGCACAGGCGACGGCCCATGATGCGGTTCTTGGCGATCTCGCGGGGCAGCAGGATCTCGATGACGTAGTCCAGTTTCAGACCTTCGGCCTGCAGGGCTTCCCACAGTTTCTGGGCCTGCACCATGTTGCGGGGGAAGCCGTCCAGCAGCCAGCCGTCCTTGCCCTTGGTCTTCAGGGTTTCCAGCACCATGGGGATGGTGATGTCGTCGGGCACCAGGTCGCCGCGATCGATGTATTCCTTGGCCTTCTTGCCCAGTTCGGTGCCGCCACCGATGTGTTCACGGAAGATGGCGCCGGATTCGATGTGAGCAAGATTGTACTTAGCCTTGACCAGGTTGCCCTGGGTGCCCTTGCCGCTGCCGTTGGGACCAAAGATGAGGATATTCATGGCGCTTCTCCTTATTGAGACGGACCGTTGTTGGGTTTGTGCAAAAAAGAACAGATAGAGCCTGTCTACCCTTTGCAGGCGGTTCTGTCAACGGGGGCGGGGAAAGTGCAAGGCCTTTTCCCGCAGGGGCAGGCCGGTGGGACCGGGGTGAAAAAGGCCGGGGCGCGGGATCAGCGGAAGAGGTTCCAGGTGCCTTCCATGACCCCGCCCAGCAGCTCGAAGATGCCGTGGGTCAGGCTGGTGACGGCGTAGAGGATGGCCGTCCCTGCGCTGACCGATGTCTTGGGGTCATGGAGCTTGCCGGTCACGCGCACGGGGAATTCCTGCATGCGGTCGGTCTTGACGAAAAGGTTGCAGTCCAGGTCTTCGTTGTTGAAGTCGATGCGGCCGCCGCCGCGCACGCGCATCTCGGCATCCTGATAAAAGATGTTGCTGCTGCGGGCCACACCGCCCTGCATGTTGCCCGAGGCGCTGAGGCGCTGGAAGCGGGTGGGCTTGCCGCCGGGCCGTCCGGCCTTGTCGCGGTTCTGGTAGCTGCCGTTGATGATGGCCACGCCCCAGGTGCCGGAAAGGGCTGCGGGCATCTGGCCGTCACCGGTCAGGTGGGCGCTCATCTCCGATTCCACCGAGGCCAGGCCCCGCACGGCGCGCTTATCGTTGCGGTCGTTGCTGGCGGCGTCGAGGTTGATGTTCAGGGCCCTGACTTTGGTGGTGTAGCTCAGGCCACGGTCGAAGCGGAAGTCGCCCGAGGCACGCAGGCGCGAATTGTAAAAGTTGCCTTCCAGGGCAGGTATGGAAAGGTGCCCGTCCTTGAGGCTGAAGCGGGTGGTCATCTGCTGCATGCGCAGGCGCATGAAGCGCACCCTGTCCACGTTCAGACTCCCCTGGGCATCGAAGGCCTTCATGAAACGCAGGTCCCAGGGGGCGCCCGGGGCCTTGCTCCGTCCCTTGCTGCGGGCCTGGTCGGGGAAGAGCTCCGCCAGCAGGCGGTCCAGATCGAAGTCCGCGGCATGCAGGCGCAGGTCCAGTTGCGGTGTGCCGCTCCAGTTCACGGAAGCCTCGCCGGCCACCTGCTGCCAGCCCAGGCTGCAACGCAGGTCCTTGAGGCGCAGGCTGTCCGGAGTGCCGGAGGCCGTGCCCTTGAGGCGCAGGCTGTTGAGGGAGGCGGGCAGGGAGGCGGGTGCGCTGCCCCGGATCTGCCGGAGGCTGTGCTTCAGGTCGCGGGCGGCAAGGTCTACGCTCCCGCCCCAGGTCAGGCCGTTGCGGCCATTGCTCACGTCCAGATCGCCCTTGAGCTGCAGGCCCAGCGCCGAGAGCGTGGCCTTTTTCAGCTTCAGTCCGGCAGGGCCCGCACAGCTGAATACGCCGTCGGCATCCAGATCCATGCCCTGGGGAAGCAGATCTTTCTCAATAGATGGCACATGCAGACGCAGGGAGCCGGGAAGATCCTGCCAGGCCACGAACTCCTTGCCGCCGAACCAGACGAGGCCGTCCAGCTTCTGGCTCAGGGAAAAATCCTGGCTTTCCAGCGAGGCCGTCCAGCGGCCTTCGAAACCGGCCCGGGCCGGAGTGGGGCGCAGGTCGCGGCGGGCGCTTTGCAGGTCAAGGCGCAGCGAGAGCTTGTCGAAGGGCAGACTCTTCTTGCCTCCGGCGGGCAGCAGGCCCTTGCTGCCCTCGGCCGTGACCGTGCCGCGCATGCTCTTCAGGAACACGTCCAGGTCGCTGCCCCGGCTGGTGATGGCCGCCTGGGCGGACAGCATGCCGCGCCGTACGGGGATGAGGTCGAAATCCTTGACCAGTTTGCTGCCATGGATCTTGTCCAGACGCAGGTCGATGTCGAAGGTGGGCATGTCCGAAGGGCCGCCGATGGCGCAGCGGCCCTTGAGGCGGCCTTCGTAAAAGTCGCCCGTGGCGCGGATCACGGCCGTGCCGTTGCCGGCCTTGTCGGGTGTGCCGGGTTCGATGACCACGGCCGCGCCGGTGATGGTCACAGGGCCGTAATGCACGGTGCGGGCATTGAGGCGGATGTCATAGCCGATATGCAGATCCGTGGCGGGATCGGGCGGCGGCAGCGGCGTGGAGCGCGAGGCCCGCAGACTGGTCAGGGGACCGTGCGGGAAATAGACCTGCAGGGGCAGGGTGCCCACGGCTTCCGGGATGGCCCGGCCCAGCTCCACTTCCGGGGCGGTCAAGTTCAGAGCCACCACCGGTTCGGCCCAGCGGGCCACACCGCCGGAACCGGTGAAGCGCGAACCCGAGGCATGGGCCACGATATAGGGCACGCGCAGGCCTTCGGCATCCAGCTCGAATTCCAGAAGGCTGTCCGTGATGTTGTCCAGGGCCATCTGCAGGCCCGGGGCCAGCCCGCGGGCAAAGCCCAGCCAGCGTGTCAGGCTCAGACGGTGGGCCTGCAGGCTGCCGTTGAGGACGGGGCCCCGCTGTTTGTCGAGGATCAAGTTGCCGTCGAGGGTGGCGCTGTCTTCGCCCAGTTCCAGCCGGATGCGTTCCAGGCGCACGGGCGGGCGCGTTCCTCCCACAGCGGGCAGATCGGGCCGGGGAGCCACCTGGGCTGTGGGAGCGGTCTTCGTAGCGGCGGCATCGGCGGCCGGGACTTTGGGATCGGCCGGGGCGGGAGCCGTTGCCGGACTTTCCTTTCCGGCTGCGGCCAGCTCCTGCGGATCGGGCAGGAAGACTTCGCGCAGCATGCGCCGTACCGAGGCCTGCGGCGCGTTTCTGTCCTGCAGCAGGCGGCCGGCCACGGCAAAGGGGATGGGCTCGTCGTCCTGCATCAGGTCGCCCTGGATATCATGATCCAGCTGCCAGCCTGCGGTCGTGGCCATGAAATCGAGGTTCATGCGTACGCGGGGCAGGTGGGGCGGCAGATGCAGCAGGGTACGCAGGCGCAGGCGGGGCGTATCGCTCAAAAAACGGAGTGGACGGCTGCGGCCTTCCACGAGCAGGTTCTCCAGGTCGAGCACGGGGATCTCTTCCCCGGCGGCCAGGTTGCGGATCAGACCTGCCTGCAGTTTGCCGCGTACGTCCTGGAGGCCGCGCAGATGCAGCACGCAGGAAAGGTTGCCCGCGCGCAGGGAAGAAGCGTCCTGGGCCTGGAAGGAGAAATTGCCCTGATCTATCTCTATCTGGATGGTGCCGGGCAACAGGCTGTCCAGCCGGGCCAGGGCTCCGGCATCGTTGCTGCCGCCCCCGGTAGCGGAGGTCAGCTTGCGCAGGTCCAGCGTAGGCAGCGGCAGGCTGCCGGAGAGCACGGGATTTTGCAGGGCCACGTATTCCAGTTCCAGCCGTCCCTGCAGCAGGGCGGTCAGGCGGGGGCGCAGACGGGCCGTGCGGACGGAGATGTCCAGTTCCTGGATGCGGATGCGTACGTCATCGGCCTGGACGGCCGGAGGCAGCCAGGAAAGGCCGATGGACCTGACATGCAGGTGGAGGCCCGTGCGTTCGGTGAAGTCCTCCAGCAGGGCATGGGTGATGGCGACGGAGTTATGCTGCACATAGACCATGGCCGCGCCGGCCAGCAACAGGATGCCCAGCAGCAGGGCTGCCAGACAGCGGAGGAAAAGACGCAGGCGGCGGGATGGTTCGGGCATGGCAGGAAGGCTGCTTGACGATGAAAAGGGGCAAGGCTAGGTTGACGAAGCGCTGTCGCGGCGTGCGCGGAAGGCACGACAAAAGCCCCGCCGGAGGGAAAAGCCCGTTTCCGGGCAAAAGCGGGACAGGCCTAGCGGCTGCTGTCCATGTGCAGGTCCAGGCCCGGGTCCACCACCGGCGTGCGGGGCGCGGCCTTCTTGGCCGCAGGCGCATCAAAGCTCAGATGCAGCAGGGGGTCCTGTGCCGCAGGCGTGGCCTGCACGGCCGTTTCGGCCAGTTTGGGGGCAGGGCAGCCCAAGGCATCCAGGCGGGCTTCCATGGCGCGCAGCAGCACGCGCATCTGGGCGTGTTCGTCACGCAGGGCGCGGTTCAGGCGTTCCTGGCTGCGCAGCATGTAGAATTGTACGGCAAGCATGCCGAGAAAACAAAGAAAAATAAAGAGCATCAGGGAAAACATGGGGCGGCCTCGCGGATATTCTGGCGGCCGTCGTGCCCATGTTTCCGGGGCTGGCCGCAGCTCCGCTTATATACATTCGGACGCGGCAGGGCAAGATGCCGCAAGGAAGGAAAATGGCAACAGCAAAGATCGAACCGCATATGGTCATGGCCGATGCCCAGGGCAATATCTATGATGATCCCGACCTGCTCATGGTCTGCCGTCGCGGCGAGGAATGGGGCACGCCCCGTCCTGACGAACTCATGCCCCTGCCCGAGGAGAGCGAGCTCTTCCTCCTGCCCGGACGCCGGGCCGTGGGCCTGAACCCCGAGACCGGCGAGATAGAGTGTACCGAGGATCTGGCCGTGGCCGCCTTTGCCGCACCGGCCCATACGCTCTCCGCCCATCCGGCCTACACCAGCGATGCCGACGCCCCCCTGCTGCCCTTGTTCGCCTATGGCGCCGTGGGCTTCGCCAAGGGGCGCTTCTACATCTGTGCCCGCAAGGTGGATGCCGACCAGCGGCAGGAATTCCGCCACATCCCGCGTTCCCGTATCGAAAAGAACGTGCGTGTCCTGCTGCGCCAGTTCCCCAAGAACCGCCTGGTGGGCCACATCCTCGAAGACTGCGTCATGAAGTACGACTGCCCGGCGGCCCGCAACTTCGCCCTGGGCCGCTTCGAGGCGCCCCTGCCCAGCTCGCGCACCTGCAATGCCCGCTGTGTGGGCTGTATCTCCGAGCAGGACAAGGATTCGCCCATCAACGTGACGCCCCAGTGCCGCCTGACCTTCACCCCCACCCCCGAGGAACTGGTGGAGGTCATGAGCTTCCATGCCAGCCGCGAGACGAAAACGCCCATCTATTCCTTCGGGCAGGGCTGTGAGGGCGACCCCCTCATGAATCCCGACCTGCTGGTGGAAAGCGTGCGCCTGTTCCGCAGCCGGGGCGGTGTGGGCACGGTCAACTGCAATACCAACGCCTCCCGCACCGAGGCCGTGGAACGTCTGGCCCAGGCGGGTCTTTCCAGCATCCGCGTCAGCCTCAACAGCGCCCGGCCCGAAGTCTACGAGCGTTACTACCGGCCCCATGGTTACAGCTTCGACGACGTGCGCCGCTCCATCGCCGTGGCCCGGAAGAACGGCCTCTGGGTTTCGCTGAACCTGCTTTTCTTCCCCGGTGTCACCGACAGCGAAGGCGAGCTGGAAGCTCTGGCCCGTCTGGTGGGCGAGAACGGCGTGAGCATGATCCAGTGGCGTAACCTCAACATCGACCCCGAATGGTATCTGGGCCTCATGCGCGGCATCGACCACGGCCCCATCATGGGCCTCAGCCTGTTCATGAAGCGCCTGAAAAAGCTCTGCCCCTGGCTGCGCTTCGGCTACTTCAATCCCTATGTGGGCGAGAAGGCCGAGCTTACGGCGCCCCTGCCCGGGCAGTGGCAGATGCCAGACCTCTCCGTGGCCGACGCGCCCCTGGCCGGGCCCGCCTTGGAAGATGCCGCCGGGGAGGCGGACGCGGAAGCTGGAGCATAGTTTTTGAAGGAGAAGGTTGGGTATATTCCGGGGGAGGAGGGCGCTTTTGAAAAAGCGTCCCCCTCCCCCGGGCCTCCTCTCCCCGTAAAACTTTTGCTCTGGTGCGGATGGCAGGTCCCCGTCCTTGGCTTGCGGGGAGAGATTTCGTTTCGTTATCGGGAAAGGGGAGAGCGCGAGCGTCTCCCGTGCCTAAAAGAGAGGAAGCTGCCGGAGTAATGGCAAGACGGTTTCCGGAGCATGGCATCGTTCAGGCACGGCAGCAGGGGCGGACGTTGCAGCACACGGGCGGGAGGCTCATCCGTGAGGCGACAGAGGCGCGGAGCCCGGGTGAACAGACAGGCTCAGGGCAGGTACAGATAACGGGCAGATATTCCAGCCTGTTTCCCGGGCGGGATGTTTTTGATGGGAAAAATAATGTTTTTAGTCGGATATAAATATTTTTCGTCGGGAGACGGTCTTTTGCTTGACGCACGTCCTGTTCTTTTATAGCTTCTTTTTGAAATTGAATTTCTTTTTCTAAACATCCAACGGCGGCCATGCCGCCAGGGAGTTGTCATGAGCAAAGTCCTGATCGTTTTTGGTTCCAGCACCGGCAATACCGAGGGCATCGCCCAGAAACTGGAAGAGATCATCGCCGCCGCAGGCCATGACGTCACGCTGAAAAACGCCGCCGACGCGGATGCCGCCGGTCTGGCCGAAGGCTATGATGCCGTGCTGCTGGGCTGCTCCGCCTGGGGTGACGACGAGTTGGAGCTGCAGGACGATTTCATCCCTCTTTATGAGAACATGGAAGCCATGGGCCTTTCGGGCGTCAAACTGTCGGCGTTTGCCTCCGGCGACAGTTCCTACACGCATTTTTGCGGTGCGGTGGACGCCATCGGGGCCAAGGGCAAGGACCTGGGTGCGCAGATCGTGGCTGAGGGGCTGAAAGTGGACGGTACCGTCAGCGATGCCCCTGATGCCGTGCAGGAATTTGCGGCCGCTGTTCTGGCAGCATTGTAGCCGCAAAGGGACCCCGGCCTTCGCCGGGGCGCGTCCTGTGCCTTGCGCGGAGTCTGGCCATGGACTCCGCGCTTCTTTATGTCCTGTCCCGTTTTCAAGAGGCCTTGAGCATCCCGGGCCTTGCCAGCCGCAGACAAACATCGTAGCGTGCCGCCATTATCTTTATTGTGGAGGTCTGTATGGCGATTCTAGTTTGCGGCGGTGCGGGCTATATCGGTTCCCACGCGGTCCATGCTCTGGCAGCGGCCGGGCAGGAAGTCGTGGTGGTGGATAATCTCCAGACGGGCCATGCCGCCGCCGTGGCGGGCAAGGCTGCCTTCGTACAGGGCGACATCCGTGATGCCTCCTGCTTGGACGACATCTTCCGCCGTTTCCGCATCGACGGCGTCATGCACTTCGCCGCCGATTCGCAGGTGGGCGAGAGCATGGTCGCCCCCCTCAAGTATTTCAACAATAACGTGGGCGGCATGCAGAGCCTGCTGGAAGCCATGGTCCGTCATGGTGTGGGCCGCATCGTCTTCTCGTCCTCGGCGGCGGTCTACGGCGAGCCCGACAGCGTGCCCATCAGCGAGGATGCCCCCACCCGGCCCACCAATCCTTACGGGCACAGCAAACTGATGATGGAAGCCATGATGCGCTGGGTCTCGGCGGCCCACGGCATCCGCTATGTCTCCCTGCGTTATTTCAATGTGGCCGGGGCCCTGGCCGACGGCAGCATCGGTGAGGACCACAGCCCCGAGAGCCATCTCATCCCTCTGGTCCTGCAAGTGCCGCTGGGCCGGCGGCCGCATATCACCATCTTCGGTGATGATTATGCCACGCCCGACGGGACCTGCATCCGTGACTATATCGCCGTCACCGATCTGGTGGACGCCCATGTGAAGGCCCTGGACCATCTGCAGCGCGGCGGTGATGACCTTATCTGCAACCTGGGCAACGGGCAGGGCTTTTCCGTGCGCGAGATCGTGGACTGCGCCCGCAAGGTGACCGGTCACGAGATCCCCGTGGTCATGGGGCAGCGGCGCGCGGGCGATCCGGCCCGTCTGGTGGCTTCCGCCCGCAAGGCGCAGCAGGTGCTGGGCTGGCAGCCGCAGCTGGGTGTGGAGGCCATCATCGAATCGGCCTGGCGCTGGCACCGGGAACATCCGCACGGTTATGGCGAACGGCAGTAAGGCGGCATCCTGGCGGGGCGTCAGCCATGCGCCGTTCCTGTGGCGGAGGAGCCGCCGCAAAGGACGGTAGTGGCAGGCTGACCTGCCAGAAAAAACAACGTGTTATCCGGGGAGGCATGAGCCTCCCTTTTTTTATGGCCTCGCGCGGGCTTGCTTTTCTTTTGAGGCGCCGCTATCTTAATACTGATAACTTGTACTGATAGGAGGTGCCATGTACGGCTATCCCTGCGCGCGACGCGCCTTTTCCTTTGCCATCCTGACGCTGGCCCTGGTCCTTTCCGGGACCGGTGCCGCGGCTGCGGAACTTTCCCGCCCCACCTTTGACCCCTTACGGGAGAAAGCCCCCATGAATAATGACGGATTCCGGATCATTGCCCGCGGTGATGCCGCGGTGCCGCCCCTGACGCCCCGCGAGGCGGACATCATCCTCCGCAAGGCCACGGAAGCCCCGTGGTCCGGTGAATACGAAAAGAACACGGCCGCCGGGACCTATCTGTGCCGCCAGTGCGGCGTGGCCCTGTACCGCTCTTCGGACAAGTTCGATTCCGGGTGCGGCTGGCCAGCTTTCGACGATGCCCTGCCGGGCATGGTGCGCCGTCAGCCTGATGCCGACGGCCACCGTGTGGAAATCGTTTGCGAGCACTGCGGCGCCCACCTGGGGCATGTTTTTGAGGGCGAAGGCCTGACGGCCAAGAACACCCGCCATTGCGTCAACTCCCTGTCCATGCGCTTTGCGCCTGCTGGCAGTGAAAAGGAAAAGCTGGGCCTGGCCCTGTACGAACAGGTGCGCAACACCCAGGTGGCCGTGCTGGCGGGCGGCTGCTTCTGGGGCGTGGAAGATGCCCTGAGCAAGCTCCCCGGTGTGGTGGACGTGCGTTCCGGCTACACGGGCGGCCATACCGACCGGCCTTCCTATGAGGACGTCTGCCGGGGCGATACCGGCCATGCCGAAGCCGTGCTGGTGCGCTTTGATCCCAAAAAGATCAGCTATGAGGCCATCGTACGCCGCTTCTTTGAGGTCCACGATCCCACCCAGCTGGACAGGCAGGGACCGGACGTCGGCAGCCAGTACCGCTCTGCCATCTTCTGGCTGGACGAGTCCCAGAAGCGGACGGCCCAAAAGCTCATGGATGAGCTGCGCGGTCTGGGCTATGACGTGGTGACCCGTCTGGAAAAGGCCGGGGCCTTCTACGAGGCCGAGGCCTATCATCAGGATTTTGCCCGCCGCACGGGCCGGGGTGGCTGCCATCTGGCCGTGCCCCGTTTCGAGCGCCGCGCTGACGGCAGCCCGCGCTAGGGAACTTGCCGCATATCCATAAAAATAAAAGGCAGGCACGCCGCGATGGTGTGCCTGCCTTTTCGTGTTTTTTGTTTTCAGGGGAGGCGGAATTGGGGTTGCGCCATCTCCCTTGAAGGGCTGCCGTTTTTTTGTGCCTGATTTTGTGCGGAGGAAGGGGCTCCTTTCTCGCCAGACAACGGAGATCCTCCCGCCGGACAAGGCCCCTTTCTAGGCCTTGATGCGCCGGACCAGCGGCGCCAGGCAGAAGATGGCCACGCCCACCACCACGATGGGCGACAGGGCCCAGCGCAGATCGAACTGGTGGGAAAGGAAGCCCACCATGGGCGGGCAGCCCAAAAAGCCCAGGAAACTGAGGGACGAGACCAGCGAGATGGCCACGCTGGGCGGCACGCGCGTGGACTTGCCCGCCAGGCTGTAGCAGAGCGGCACCACGGAGGCCATGCCGAAGCCCACCAGGGCCAGCCCCGCCGTGGCGGGCAGCAGGTCGGGCCAGAGCAGGGCCAGGCTCAGGCCGGCGGCGATGCAGAGACCGCTCAGCTGGAGCACGGGCGTGACCCCGAAGCGGTTCACCAGACCGTCGGCCAGCAGGCGGCCCGTGACCATGGCACACATGCAGGCCAGGTAGCCGGCGCGGATGAGGCTCTCGCCCGGCTGGACCACCTGGGCGAAATAGACGGAGCTCCAGTCATACATGGCGCCTTCCGTGGCCATGCTGCCCAGGGCGATGCAGCCGAGCAGGGTCAGATAGAGGTCGGGGCGGAAGGAGCGCTTCCCGCTTTCGGGCGCTGCGGCGCCGATGCGCACTTCCCGGGGCATGGTCCAGGTGCGCAGGCAGCACAGCGTCGCCAGCGTGATGACGAGGATGGCGACAAAGTGGGGCAGGGGCGCCACGCCCAGCGGCGCCACGATGGAGCCGATGATGCAGCCGGCCACCCCGCCCAGGCTCCACATGCCGTGGAAGGTGGCCATGATGCTGCGGCCGTAAAGGGTCTCCACGCCCACGGCCTGGGCATTGAGGGAGATGTTGAGCATATTGTTGGCAAAACCGAAGCCCAGCAGGGCCGCGGCCAGCCAGTGCGGGCTGCCGGCCAGGGCCAGGGAGAGCAGGGCGCAGGGCATGAGCATGAGCCCCAGCATGATGATGCGGCGGCTGCGGAAGCGGCCGATGAGCCAGGCCGTAGGCGCGATGGAGAGCATCTCGCCCAGAGGGGCGGCCAGCAGGACGCTGCCCAGGGCCGCGTCGCTCATCTGCAGGGCGGCCTTGATGTCCGGGATGCGGACGGCCCAGGAGGCGAAGACCATGCCCATGACGAAGAAAAAGGCATTGATGGCGGTACGATAGAAGGCCCGGGGCGTACGCGGCAGGATGCGGGCCGCGGCCAGGCGGGGAGTGGAGATGGTCAGTTCCATGACGTATCCTCGATGAAAGCACTGGCGCTCTCCAACAGGACTGTTTGAGCGCACAGGCAACATCTATGCGCATTGCCTCGCCTTGAAAAGTATTTTTTTGCGGGGGGCTCCGGCGGGCATGCTGCTGCTCCTGCTCAAATCTGGTCATCCGCTCTTCTGGGGGATTCAGAGCGGGAGCCCCGGCATATCCCGGTTTTCCTGCGGCGCGGGCGTTGCATCCTGCGCCGGGCTTGCGTATGGGGAACGGCATACGGAGGTCGTCATGACAAAAAAGATCGTTTCCTGCCTGTTTGCCCTGGTCCTGCTGCTGGGCGGCGCCTTCCCGGCCGCAGCTCTGGAGATCCATATCGACAACAGCCAGGCCCTGGGCGGGAGCCTGGCCCTGCGCTACCTGCGCACGGACGGCGTGTGGGTCACGAAAGGCTGGGTGAACTTCGGCCCGCACAGCAAGCAGACCGTGACCCTGGAGACCTGGGAGCCCGTGTTCTACCTGCATGTGGAAGTAGGCGGCGGCGCGTCCGTGGAGCTGCCGGGAGAGAAGCACCGCTTCTGGGTGGTCCGGGACGTCTTCGAGCTGGAGGGGGATGCCCGTCCGGCGCGTGGCCAGCAGGCGGATTTCATCAAGGTGGAGGTGCGGGGGGACGATCCCCGTTTCACACTGCGCTTCTGATCCGGGCCGCCGTTGTGGCGGACAGGACAGCACGGCAATGAGCGTGCCGCAAAAAAGGCAGCCTTTCCGGTGACCGGAGGGCTGCCTTTTTTTGACGGAAGATCTTTTCCGCTAGCGGCAGTTGCAGAGCGTCCTGTCGCGCAGGGAGGGCAGGCGGATGCCGCCGCGCGTCAGTTCTAGACGCAGTTCGGCAAGGCGGCGTTCGATGGCGGCGGGCAGGCGCACACCGGCATGACGGGCCCAGACCTGGGGCGAGACGATGTCCACGCCGCCGTTGGCCAGGTCATAGGTAATGATCTCGTTACCGGCAAAGGCCCCCTGGGCGGTGGCTTTGACGATCTCGAACACGGCGCGGTCGGCCCGCTTGACGATGCTGGTCAGCATGAGCTTGGGCGCCAGGAATTGCTGGTCCTTGTCCACGCCCACCAGGGGACGCCCCTGGGCTATGGCCGCTTCCACGGCGCCCAGTCCCGAACGCCCGGCCAGCACGGCCAGGGCATTGATGTCCAGCCCCAGCAGTTCTTCGGCCTTGGCGCGGCCTTTGTCAGGGGAGCTGTAGCTGCCAGCCACCCCATTGATGACGCGCGCGCCCGGGCTTTCCAGCCGGACACCTTCCACAAAGCCGTTGAGCATGGATTTCAGCTGCGGGTCGTCTTCCCCGGCCAGCCAGCCCAGAGTCAGTTCATCGCTGTTGGCGCGTGTCCGGGGGGCGGGCAGCAGGCCGTGCTTGTGCAGCTGAGAGAGCAGGGCACCGGCCAGGAAGGCGGCCTGCTCGTCGGCAAAGGTCACGCACATGATGTTGGCGGCGCGGATGCCCGTATCGATGCAGCCGAACTTCGTCTGCCGGAAGTTGGCGGCATTGTTGCGCAAGATCTCGTGCAAGCGGGCCCCGGAGAGCAGGACGAGGTCGGCCTGCCGGGCGGCGGCTTGGAAGATGCCCTCCTGCGTCAGGCCGTTGCTGCCCTGGGGCGGGGCCACCACGACGGCTGTGCGGACGCCCAGCTCCTTCCGGGCCTGCTCCAGCCCCTGGCGCAGCAGATCGTTCCAGCCCTGGTCGGGGGCCGCATCTTCCAGCAGCAGAGCTACGCGCAGAGCCGGGGCCTCGCTGGCCGGAGCCGCCAGGACGGCGGAAAAACAAAAAACGGACAACAGGACGGACAGGCACAGCAGCCGGGTGATATCAAAGCATTTTTTCATGTCAGGCTCCCGGCGGCATACTAGCAGGGGGGGGAAAAGGCCACAAGCGCCCTGGGAGTCTGCCGGAGAAAAATTGAGTAATCGAACAATTTGCATAGTAAAAAGATTGTATTTAACAATATACTGTTTTTAAAAGATAAAAATAATAATATGAAAGATTTTTTGCTATTTTTGAGGCATTTTTCCTGCCGTTGGGCATTTTTCTGTGAAAAAAAGCACTAGGCAAGCTGTGAAACTTGTGCTAAGTCTCCTGCTCAGGAAACGTGTACTCGTGTTTCGTTCCTGCGTATGGGTTGCGCAGGGGCGGGATGCAACTCCTTGGGACATTGCTTGGAAGGATACGTTATGTCTGCATACGAGCTGCCTGCATGGCTTGACACCCGGTTCATCGAAAACGCGCTCAGTCGTACGGCTGCACCGGATAAGGCGGAGCTTCGGGATATTCTGGATAAATCTCTGGCTCTGAAGTCACTGACCATTCAGGAAGCGACGGCTCTCATGCGGGTGACGGATCCCGAAGACGTTGCCCTGATGATGAAAACGGCGGATGCGGTCAAGCAGAAGGTCTACGGTGACCGTATCGTGTTGACCGCTCCGCTGCACATCTCGAACCATTGCGGCAGTGAATGCCTTTATTGCGCCAATCGCAAGAGCAATACGCTCATCCAGCGCAAGTACATGACCTCGCCCGAGATGCGCGAGGCCGCCGGCAAGCTGATCCGTCAGGGCCACAAGCGCATCGTGCTGGTCTCCGGCCAGCTGCCCAATGCCGATGTGGAATACCTGGCCGAAGCCATCAGCATCATGTACACCGTGTTCGACGGCCACGGCGAAGTCCGCCGCGTCAACGTCAACGTGGGGCCGCTGAATGCCGATCAGTACAGCGTGCTGCTGGATGCTGATGTGGGCAACGTCCTGATCTATCAGGATACTTACCATCCCGATTACTACAAGGCCGCCCATGTGGCCGGGCCCAAGAGCCATTACGAAAAGCGCCTCAACGCGCCTGAAGTGGCCCTGGGCGCCGGTGTGCGCGATGTGGGCCTCGGCCTGCTGCTGGGCCTTGCGCCCTGGCAGTTCGATGTGCTGGCCACCATGCTGCATGTGGCCCATCTCAACCGCCTGTTCGGCGCCGGCGGCCACACCATCAGTATGTTCCGCTTGCGTCCTGCGCCGGGCAGCCTGTTCGTGCCCCCGCATCCGCTTTCGGACGACGAGTTCCTGCGCTGTGTGGCCATCATGCGCCTGGCCGTGCCCCATGCGGGCGTCGTTGTCACCACGCGTGAGCCTTCCGGCCTGTGGCGTGACGCTTGCAGCAGCGGTGTCTCCCAGGTGTTCACGGGCAGCGTGGGCAGCGCGTACGAGACCTGGAGCGAAAAGCCCGGTCCCGACGGCATCCCCTTCCCGCTGGGCGAAGACACCCATCTGGACGAAGTGGTGCGCTTCCTCATGGAAGAGGCCGAGCACCTGCCCTCGTTCTGTACCGCCTGTCCCCGTCTGGGCCGCAGCGGTGCGGATTTCATGAGCATGGTGCGCGAGTGCGGCATGCGCAGCCAGTGCAGCCCCAACTCCATCGCTTCTTTTGAAGAGTTCCTGCTCAATTACGCGACGCCCTACACCCGTGAAGCGGGTGAACGCCTGATCGCCCGCAAGCTCCCGCAGATGAGTGATGTGGAGCGCGGCGCGGCAGAACGCCTGTTGCAGAAGGTCAAGTCGGGCCGCATGGACGAATTCATCTAACAGGCAGCGGCCAGGGCCGTTCTTCAGCGAAACCGCCGCCACCGACTGCCAGAAGGCAGACGGTGGCGGTTTTTTATTTTTGTTGGCATAGTCCGTTATCCTGTTTTGCCCAACCCGGGCCACAGACAGGAAAAAAAGGGAGACGCCGTGGCAAAACTCACTGACCGTATCTTTTTTGACAAGCAGGACAGGGACATCCTCGTCCTGGTCAACCGTATCCTTGAAGCGCCCAACGTGCCCTCGCGGGACAATCTTTTCAATCCCGAGCTGCATCCCCACGGCATCAAGGAGCTGGTCACTTCTCCGGCCTCCCGCATGGCCTATGCCGTCATCAACCTGCTGCGCAATCTGGAGGTCGGCGGCTCGCGTGACCGCCTGCTGGCCCTGCAGACCCTGTATGACGAGGTGCTGACCAGCGCCCATTCGGCCCTGCGCCGCAATACTGCCCGTGCGCTCATGCAGATCATGAAGGACATGGTGCGCGCCCACGGTGACGAGACCCGCCAGCTCATGCTGGCCCATGATTTCCGCAGCACTGCCCTGGGTACGCCACGCGTGGTGCGCCGCATGCTGGCACGCTATCATCTGCCCGAGATGCCCGAAGCCTGGAATCAGCTTGCCTTCGACGACCACGTCTATGACGTGAACACCAAGGGCCGCAAAACGCCCACCCACCTCATCATGGACGCCTGGATCAAGGGCCTGCGTTCCATCACGGTGGTCTACGACAACAGTGTGGATCTGGAGGCCGCCACCGAGGTCATCCATGCGTCGGGCATCGTAGGCATCTCCGTGCGCATCGGCCTGGAATTCAGCGTGCCTTTCTATAACCGCTTCGTGAACCTGGTCTGGATGCCGCGCGGTTTCAGTTCCGGCAAGGGCTTTCTGGACTTCTTGCGCAGCCCGCAGATGCGGGTGATGCTGGAGAAAGGGCGTGAGGTACTGCATTGGCGGCGCGAAGTGGCCCTGCACACCCTGGAAGTCTGGAACGAGGACGAGCGCCCGCGTCTGGAGAAGCTCTGGGGCGTTTCGGTCCCCCCCATGGGCCTGGAGGAATTCCTTGATTTCGTGGGGCGCGGCCACGCCTCCCTGCTGCGCCTGGCCGAATACCTGCACAAGCATATCCAGCCCAGCCTGCATGCCCGGGCCGAGATCCTGCGTGCCCGGCATGATGATCCCGAGGCCATGGAAGAATTGCAGCGTCTGGACAATCTGGGTCCCGATGACGTGCAGGCCCTGTGGCTGAACCCGAACCACAACCCGCGCATCCCCAATACGGAACATCCCGGTGCCTGTGAGAACCTGCCGGAACTGATGTGCATGAGCGCTCAGGTGATCTCGGCTTATCTGAGCGGCCTTGCCACGGGTAACCGGCTGATCCTGGGCACCGAAGGCCTGAGCGTGGAAGACGTGGTGGAGCTGCTTTGGGACTGTGAAGGGCGCATCACCCATCTGGAGCTCTTCAACATGAAGAGCTGGGTGGAGGGGCACCTCAACAATATCGCGGCCATCAACGAATTGCAGCGCGTGCTCAACCAGGGCCTTGCCCCGCGCATGAAGCAGATGGTGCGCCAGATGATCCGGCAGATGGAGATGGCGGGCGACGACGAGCGCCTGGAAAAGTTCCATGCCATCCTGCGCGACATCCCCAAGCTCTGGGCCGCCTATCGCCACGAGCCGCTCAAGTCGCGTCTGGGCAGCAATTCGGCCAGCCGTTCACGTTCGTACGGCATGGGCCTGGCCATACGGGAGACGCTGCCGCGCCGGGCCCTGCTGGCCATGAAAAAGTCTGGCAGCCAGCAGTCTGCCATCCCCATCTATTCACCGGTGGAAGAGCAGATCCGCTACAACGAGCCGGAAAACCCCTCGCCCGGGCAGCGCCTGCTGGCTCATTTCCGCTTTTTGCCGGGCTGTGACCATCTGGGCATGGAGCGACGCCGCGTATGGCGGGCGGCCAGTGAGGATTGCCGCGTCAGCAACCGGGGCAACATGGTCAACCTCGGCGGCCTGAGCCCCTTCCGCGGCAATGGTCTGACCGATGCGCCGCAAGGAGAGGAGGCCAAGCCCAACGGCCAGTACCTCAACAGCAATCTGAGCAATTGCCTCAAGGTACTGCTGGGCTTCATCCCGGCTTTCGTTTCCTTCATCTATACACAGGACTGGTGGTTCCTGGCTTGGTTCGGCACCTTCATCTGGTTCGGCATCACCGGTGTGCGCAACGTAGTCCAGATGGTCATGGCAGCCCGCGGTGCCAAGCGCAGCACCCTGACCCACTGGAAGGAGCACGTCAGCGTCAAACGCATCTGTGACTCGCTCATGTACACGGGCATCTCGGTGCTGCTGCTGGAGGTGATGATCCGCGTCTGGCTTCTGGAGGACTGCTTCGGTGTGACCGTGGCGGAGCAGCCGGTGGTGGTCTTCACCGTGCTGAATATCGTCAATGGTTTCTATATATTCGCGCACAACGTCTACCGGGGGTTCCCCCGTGAGGCGGCCATCGGCAACCTGTTCCGCAGTGCCTTGGCCATCCCGGTCTCGTCCCTGTACGACTTCATCCTTTTCCACTTGCTGCTGCTCTGGGGCATCGCCGATCCCCATCTGTATCTGGTGCCCAGCGCGGCCGTCATCTCCAAGATGGCCTCGGATACGGTGGCGGCCATCATCGAAGGCTATGCCGACAGCCAGGTGAACCTGCGCATGCGCCGCTGGGACTACGAGAGCACCATCAAGCGCATCTTCGACTGCTACACCCAGCTGGAGCTGCTCTTCCCCCGCGAGGACGCCTTGATCTGTCTGGCCCGTCCCGGTGGTCTGCGCGGACGTGGCGGTGAGGAGGCCCAGCGCCTGGAGCGCATCCTCATCATCTGCGCTCTGGACCTGATGTATTTCTGGTTCTACCAGCCGCGTGCCCAGGAGGCTTTCCGGCACAAGGTACGCTCCATGGCCGAGGCGGACAGGGCCGTGCTGCTCAGCGCCCAGCTGGTGCTGATGCGCGAACGGGAAGTGAGCCAGTTCCTGGTGGACGGCCTGCTTGGACGTAATTTCTCGAAACCATTGGCTTTCTTCCTTGACAGGCGCAAGGAGTATCTGCGCCTCATGGCGCGCATCTGCATCCTTTCAAAACCCCGCGAAGCCCCGGCCTGCCCGGTTCTTTTTGGGGAAGACAAAAAAAGTTGAATCTATTTTATAAAATCTTATTGCCATGGCGGGGCTGGTCGCGTATGTTGATTCCAGTACATCCATAAACGTTTCCAAACCGGGCTCGGACGGGGATCCAGACCGTTCAGATGCCCAAACCAAGGAGTTGCACAATGAGCACGGATGTCAAGAGCATGCATATGGGCCAGATCACGTCCTTCTTCATTCCCACCGTGACTCTGGTCGGCCAGAACTGCTCCACCCAGATCCCCGATCGCCTGAAGAGCCTCGGCGGCAAGAAGCCGCTGATCGTCACCGACCAGGGCATCGTGGCCGTGGGCATCCTGAAGCAGATCACCGATATCCTTGACGCCGCCGGCATGCAGTATGCCGTGTACGACAAGACCGTGCCCAACCCCACGGACAAAAACGTTGAGGAAGCCACCGAAGCTTACAAGAGCAACGGTTGCGACAGCCTGATCACCCTGGGCGGCGGTTCTTCGCATGACTGCGGCAAGGGCGTCGGCTTCGTGGTCGGCAACGGCGGCAAGATCCACGACTACGAAGGCGTGGACAAATCCAGCAAGCCCTTCCCGCCCTATGTGGCCGTGAACACCACCGCTGGTACCGCCTCTGAAATGACCCGTTTCTGCATCATCACCGACACCTCCCGCAAGGTGAAGATGGCCATCGTTGACTGGCGCTGCACCCCCAGCGTCGCCATCGACGACCCGGTCCTGATGATGGGCATGCCTCCGTCCCTGACCGCCGCTACCGGTATGGACGCCCTGACCCACGCCGTGGAAGCTTATGTTTCCACCGCTGCCACTCCCATGACCGACGCCTGTGCTGAAAAGGCCATGGAATACATCAACCGCTACCTGCGCCGCGCCGTTGCCAACGGCAAGGATATGGAAGCCCGCGAAGGCATGTGCTACGCCCAGTACCTGGCCGGTATGGCGTTCAACAACGCCAGCCTGGGTCACGTGCACGCCATGGCTCACCAGCTGGGCGGCTTCTATGACCTGCCGCACGGCGAATGCAACGCCATCCTGCTGCCCCACGTGTGCGAGTACAACCTGATTTCCAGCCGCCGCCGCTTTGGCCGCATCGCCAAACTGCTGGGCGAACGCGTGGACGGCCTGAGCCCGACCGACGCTTCGCAGGCTGCCATCAAGGCCATCCGCATCCTGTCCAAGGACGTGGGTATCCCGGAAGGCCTGATCGCCCTGGGCAAGAAGTACGGCAAGGAAGTGAAGGAAGAGGACATCCCCACCATGACCGCCAACGCCCAGAAGGACGCCTGCGGTCTGACCAACCCGCGCATGATGAGCGACGCCGCTGTGGCCGCCATCTACAAGGCCGCCCTGTAGTCCTCGCTGCATAGCTGCATAATGGAGGCCCCCGGGAAACCGGGGGCCTTTTTGCATTTTGGCTTTAGCTTGTCGGGCGTCACGGTGCGAAATGAAAAACCACCCGCATGGCAGGTAGTTTTGATACTATGGCCGGAGTATTTCCGGATGTTGGAGATGGCGCGGACACGGCAGGGCGATATGCCCCGTTGCGGAGGGCACTGCCTTTCCCCGCCGCAGTTTTTCAAAGGCGCATGCCGGAAAAAGCGGAGGGCAGGGAAGGGGCCCCTTTACCCGGCGGAGCTCCCCTTGTGATGCGGCATCACACGAACATCCCCGGCCGGGCGGCGCGGCAGACGGCCCCGGCCACGGCATCAGCGGCCAGGGCCCCCAGCAAAAGTTCATTCCAGGGGCCGTGCCCTTCGGGCAGGGGCTGCTTGCTGGCCAGCGTGAACACGATATCGCCGTCGAAGAGCATGTGCGCGGGGATGATATGCCGGGCCAGACCGGTGGCGGCCATGCGGGCCAGACGGCTGCACTGGGTCTTGTCCAGGGGGACGTTGGTCGCCACCACGGTGAGCACGGTATTGCCGGTAGGGACCTGCCCGGCCAGAGCATCCAAAGCCTGCGCATGGGGCACAGGCGTCCCGTTGGGGAAGCGCCCTCCGGCCAGGAAATTCCCCTGGGCATCGTAGACATTGCCCAGCGCATTGAGGACCACCAGGGCCGCCACCTGTATGCCCTCCCGTTCCAGGCACAGGCTGCCCAGGCCGCTCTTGTCCGAAAGATCCAGCGGCTTGCCCGCGTCATCCTGGCAAAGGCAGAACAGGCGGCCGCAGCGGGCCCCGCAGGCGGCCCCCACAGCCCCTTCGGCCAGCGGTGCCGCAGAGGCCGCCCGGGCTGCGGTATATCCCATGGCCGCATCGGGCAGCACGCCGGGCCGGGCATTCATGTCCAGATCGTAGATGACGGCCCCCGGGACGATGGGGATGACGCCGTGCGGCATGGCGAAGCCATGCCCCTGTTCGCGCAAGAATCGCATGACACCGTCGGCAGCGGCCAGTCCGAAGGCGCTGCCCCCGGCCAGCAGCAGGCCGTGCACGGTGTCCACCTGGGATTCGGGCCGCATGAGCTCGGTCTCGCGACAGCCTGGGGCGAAGCCGGGCACGGCGATGCCCGGCGTGAAACCCTGCGGGCAAAGAATGGCGGTGCAGCCGGTGTGGTTTCGGTCATCCGTGGCGTGGCCTGCCAGCAGGCCGTCGATGGCGGTCAGGGTGGTATTGGTCATGGAAACTCCTCTGGTGGAGGTTGGCGGCTGTCCCCGTGCGGCCATGCGTCTGCGGTCGGGACAGGGGAGCATGGGACGAATCTTTCATGTTCGGGTAAAAAAGGAAAGTCTTCCCTTGCGGGGATGCGGTCCGCAGTCCGGGCTGTACCGGGAAGGGGAGGTGAAAGACGGGACATAAACAGGGCGATCTTCGGATGTGGACGAAGAAGGGCGCATTGGTACATGACGGGCCGGATATCGTACCGGAGAAGTGAGGGCGCAACCGTTGCCGCGCTAGGGTAGCCTATAAAGACAGAGCCCCGCGCGAACATAACGTTCGGCGCGGGGCTCGTTGTTTTTCGGCAGATGGTGCGGATCAGGCCAGCATGTCCAGGAAGTACTGGTGCAGGCGCAGGTCCGGGGTCAGTTCGGGGTGGAAGGAGGTGGCCAGCACATTGCCCTGACGCACGGCCACGATGCGCTCACCGCGGTCGGCATCCAGACGGGCCAGCACCTGCACGCCCTCGCCCACGCGGCTGATGAGCGGGGCGCGGATGAACACGGCCCGCAGGGGCTCACCGGCCAGGCCGTCGATGTGCAGGTCGGTCTCGAAGCTGTCCACCTGACGGCCGAAGGCATTGCGGCGCACGGTGGCGTCCAGCACGCCCAGACGCGGCTGGTCAGAGCCTTCGATCTCCTTGCAGAGCAGGATCAGGCCCGCGCAGCTGCCGTAGACGGGCATGCCGTCCAGGATGCGCTGGCGCAGCGGTTCCAGCATGTCCCATTCCACCAGCAGCTTGCCGATGGTGGTGCTTTCACCGCCGGGGATGACCATGCCCTCAAGGCCTTCCATGTCCTTGAGCTGGCGCACTTCGCAGACGTCGGCGCCCAGACGGCGCAGCGCTGCGGCATGTTCGCGGAAGGCCCCCTGCAGGGCCAGGACTCCGATGCGGGCCATGCTACCAGCCCCGCTCCTGCATGCGTTCGGCCGGCGGGATGGTGGAGATGTCGATGCCCACCATGGGTTCGCCCAGGTCGCGGGAGATCTCGGCCAGCAGGGCGTAGTCCTTGTAGTTGGTCACGGCCTGCACGATGGCGCGGGCACGCTTGGCCGGGTCGCCGGACTTGAAGATGCCGGAGCCCACGAACACGCCGTCGCAGCCCAGGTGCATCATCATGGCGGCGTCAGCGGGGGTGGCGATGCCGCCGGCGGCAAAGTTCACCACAGGCAGGCGGCCTTCCTTGCGCACGGCCATGCAGACTTCCAGGGGAGCGCCGTTTTCCTTGGCAAAGTTGGCCACTTCGGCTTCGGGCAGGGAGCAGAGCACGCGGATCTCGTCCATGACCTGGCGGCAATGGCGCACGGCTTCCACCACGTTGCCGGTGCCGGGCTCGCCCTTGGTGCGGATCATGGCCGCGCCTTCGGCGATGCGGCGCAGGGCTTCGCCCAGGTTGCGGCAGCCGCAGACGAAGGGCACGGTGAAGTCGCGCTTGTCGATATGATAACGGTCATCGGCGGGGGTCAGCACTTCGCTCTCGTCGATGTAGTCCACGCCCAGGGCCTCGAGGATGCGGGCTTCCACAAAATGGCCGATGCGGGCCTTGGCCATGACGGGGATGCTCACCACTTCCATGATGCGCTTGACGATGGTGGGGTCAGCCATGCGGGCGATGCCGCCGGCGGCGCGGATGTCGGCCGGGACGCGTTCAAGAGCCATGACGGCGCAGGCGCCGGCTTCTTCGGCGATCTTCGCCTGTTCGGGGGTGGTCACGTCCATGATGACGCCACCCTTGAGCATTTCTGCAAGACCGGTCTTCAGGCGAATGGTGCCCTGTTCCATATCTTCTACTCCTTCGGCACCGTCGTGCGGTGCGCTAAGTTGCGTGGGGCCGTTAAAGGCCAGAAGCGCGTTATATGCCATATCGTTGCCAGTGACAATAATCCGGGCCCGGCCTGCGCTTTACGGCAGACAGGCCGTGCCCGCCTCAGGGAAGGTTCGGAGCTTGTTCTGACAAGATGGACGGCAGTTTTCCGTGCCCGCACGCACAGTCTGCGGTCTGCATCGCCGTCGCGGTTGGTCGAGGTAACGGCAGCCGCCGGAAAAGATCAGGAGCCTCCCCTGAGGAAAAGCTTTTCCGCAAGTCATGGCGGGGCAGGGAAGCTCCGAAGATGTCAGGGAATGACGGCTTTTGCCTTGCAATCGTGTCCCCCTGTGGCGTATGCTAAAAACTCCAGCTTAACCAAGGATGATACATGTCTGCACTCTGTATCCGTGTCCCCGCCCTGCGTGGTCCCCTGCCCGGAGAAGCACTGCTTTTGCCCGCGGAAGGGTCCTGTCCTGTCTTGCGTCTGTGGCCCGGTCTGCCGGAAGAATTTTCCCGTCCTGCCGCCGGAGGGCTGACGGCATCCGGCCGTCGTGCCGTGACCGTCGCGGCCCCGGCTCCCGAGGGGCCGTGGCATATGCCGGAGGATCTGCCTTTTTCGCCGCGTGAAGCCGCGGCCTGTCTGGATGACCTCCAGCGCATGGGGGATGCCGCCCTTTCCGGCCAGCCGGTGGGGACTTTGGGCGCCGACGTGGGACGTGCCCGCCGCAACAGCGCGGAAAGCGCCCTGCGTGCCGGCTTGATGGCCGACGGCACCCTGGAGACGGCCCAGGCCCTGGAAGCTGCCCGCGAAGAGCGGGAAAAGGCTTGTGCGGCCCAGCGCATGCTGCTCTGGAGCTGGCTGCAGGAAGAGCGCCTGGCCGAACTCCAGGCCCTGAGCTCCAGCCTGAGCAGCAGCAATGCCCGTCTGCAGGCCGCGCTGGACATGGATCCCGCCGATCTTGACGAGACGGCCCTGCTGGCGGGCGATGCCCGCGATACGGAAGCCGCCCTGGCCACGCTGGCCACTCTCAACAGTCCCGTGCATGTGGACGACTCCCTGCTGCCCGCCTGGCCCCGTCTGCTGGACGCTGTGGTGCGCTTTGCCCCGGCGGACTGCCTGTTGCTGGCCGAAGGCCGCATGCGCCGCGACCTGCTGGACGGTCAGGGCGAACTGGAATTCCAGCCCCTGCCCGACGACAGCCCCCTGCGCCTGTGCGATGCGGAAGGAAACGCCGTATCCCTGTTGCATGCGCGCGCCCCCCTGTGGCGCATCCTCGGGCGTCCGCGTGCGCCCCGCTGCTGCCCCGGCTGGCAGGAAGAACGCACTGTAGTGCTGCGCGGGGACGACTGATGGGCAAACTTTTCCCGCACGGCCTTACCGGCATCATCTTCGACTGTGACGGGGTCATGATCGATTCCCGCACCGCCAACGCCATCTTTTACAATAAGGTGCTGGCGGCCTTGGGACTGCCGCCCCTGACCCCGGAGCAGGATGCTTATACGTTCATGGCCACGGCGCGGCAGGCGCTGGAATACATCGTGCCTCCCGAGATGCATCAGCGCATGTATGAAGTGGTGCGGACGGAGGTCATCTATTCGCGCGACATCGTTCCCCTGCTGCAGATCTATCCCGGTTACCGGGAATTCCTCGAGCTCGCGCACAGTCACGGCATGCGTCTGGCCGTGCATACCAACAGAACTGCGGAAGGGATGCAAAGGGTTCTGGACTTTTTGGCGTTGCCCTCCTATTTTAATCCTGTAGTCACGGCGACGGAAGCAGCCCCCAAGCCCGCCCCCGATGGTGTGCGGCTGATCCTTGAACAGTGGGGGGCCGATCCTGAGCAGGTGCTTTTTGTGGGCGACAGTCCCAACGACCAGAAAGCCGCCACCGCCGCAGGCGTCGTGTTCGCGGCATTCGGCGGGGAATTGCAAGGCCCGCTCGCGGCAGCCGGTTATGACGAACTGGCCGGGCTGCTGCAAAATGAATGGGAGTAGGCATGTTTTTTGTACAGAATGTCATCCTGGCCGTGGTCGATCTGCTGGCCATAGTCCTCAATCTGTATTTCTGGGTTGTCATCGTGGCGGCCGTGCTCTCGTGGGTGCGTCCCGATCCCTACAACCCTGTGGTGCGCGCGTTGCGCACCCTGACGGAACCCGTGTTCTACCGGGTGCGGAAATGGTTGCCCTTCACCTATACCAACGGCATCGATTTCTCGCCTGTGGTGGTGCTGCTGGTCATCCAGCTCATCAACCGCATCGTCATCGCATCACTGGCCCAGTTTGCCGCTACTCTGGTGTAGCAGCGGTTTGTCGTAACGGGCGCCATACTGGGCGCCGAACATCTAACGCTGGAGATTTCTTATGGATCAGCATGAAATTGAACTCATCGAACAGCTACTGCCCACTGATCCGGAGCTGAAATCCCTATGGGAAGACCACGTCATTTACAGCAAGCAGGTAGAAAAGCTGGAAGCCAAGTCTTTCCGTACCCCCACCGAGGAACAGACCCTGAAGCAGCTTAAGAAACAAAAACTTGAAGGCAAAACCAAGCTCATGGAGCTCTTGGATAGCCATCGCGCCGGAGCATAACTGCTGGCGCAGGAGTTGACCCTATGGAACTCACAGGTGCGCAGATTCTCCTTGAATCCCTTAAAAAAGAAGGTGTTGATGTACTGTTCGGTTACCCGGGCGGTGCTGTGATTGATATTTATGACGAGTTGCCGCGGCATCCGGAATTGAAACATGTTCTGGTGCGGCATGAACAAGGGGCTGTGCACGCGGCTGATGGCTATGCCCGTGCCTCCGGCAAGGTAGGGTGCTGCCTGGTCACTTCCGGACCTGGCGCCACCAATACCGTTACGGGCATAGCCACAGCCTACTGTGATTCCATTCCGCTGGTCGTCTTCACGGGACAGGTCCCCACGCAGCTCATCGGTAACGACGCCTTCCAGGAAGTCGACATCGTGGGCATTACCCGTCCCTGTACCAAACACAATTTTCTGGTGAAGGACGTGCGCAACCTGGCCAAGACCATCCGCCAGGCCTTCTATCTTGCGCGCTCCGGTCGCCCCGGGCCTGTCCTCGTGGACCTGCCCAAGGATATCATGCAGGCCCGTACGGAATTCGTCTGGCCTGAAGATATCTTCATGCGCAGCTATAATCCCACCTACAAGCCCAACCTGAACCAGCTGCGCCGTACGGCCGAAGAGCTGGCCAAGGCCCGCAAGCCCATCATTCTGGCGGGCGGCGGCGTCATCATGGCCAATGCTTCGGAAGTCCTTTGCGAGCTGGCTCACGAGCTGAACATCCCTGTGGCCACCACGCTCATGGGTCTGGGCGCCTTCCCTGCCAACGGCGACCTGTGGCTGGGCATGGTGGGCATGCATGGTACCTACGCTGCCAACATGAGCATCAACCATGCGGACCTGCTGGTCTGCGTGGGCGCGCGCTTTGACGACCGTGTGACCGGCCGTCTGCAGGACTTCGCTTCCCATGCGCGCATCGTGCATATCGATATCGACCCCACCTCCATCCGCAAGAACGTGGAAGTGGATGTGCCCGTGGTGGGCGACTGCCGCCAGGCCCTGGAAGGCATCCTGGAGATTTGCCGCGCCAAAATGGCCGATACCGACTGGTCGGGCATGCATGCCGACTGGCTGCAGACCGTGCACGAATGGAAGGCCAACCATCCGCTGGCCTATAACAAGAATGGCCACATCAAGCCGCAGCAGGTCATCGAGACCATGTACTCCATCACCAAGGGCGATGCCATCATCGCCACCGAGGTGGGGCAGAACCAGATGTGGGCCGCGCAGTTCTATACCTTCACCAAACCGCGCACCCTGCTGACCAGCGGTGGTCTGGGCACCATGGGCTACGGCTTCCCCGCGGCCATCGGCGCGCAGTTCGCCTTCCCGGACAAGCTGGTCATCAACGTGGCCGGTGACGGCTCCATCCAGATGAACATCCAGGAACTGGCCACCGTGGTGCAGAACAAGATCCCGGTCAAGGTGGTCATCCTCAATAACGGTCATCTGGGCATGGTCCGCCAGTGGCAGGAACTCTTCTACAATCGCAACTACAGCCATACCAATATGGAGGCCCAGCCCGACTTCGTGAAGCTGGCTGAGGCCTACGGCGCCGAAGGCTACCGCATCAGCAAGCCCGAAGAGCTGGAAGACGTGCTGCGCAAGGCCCTGACCTCGCCCAACCCGGCCTTCATCGACGTCATGGTTGAGCGCGAGGAAAACGTCTATCCCATGGTGCCCGCCGGGGCCGCCCTGGATGAGATGCTTTTGGTGTAGAGGAGGGACGCCATGCAAAGACATGTTCTTTCCGTGCTGGTGGAGAACGAGCCCGGTGTGCTCAGCCGCGTGGCCGGCCTGTTCAGCGGCCGCGGCTTCAATATCGATTCGCTCAATGTGGCGCCTACCCTGGAAGAGGGCGTTTCGCACATGACCATCACCACCTACGGTGACAGCCAGATCCTGGAGCAGATCATGAAACAGCTCCACAAGATCGTGACCGTCATCAAAGTGATGGATTTTGCCGACATGCCCGCCATCGAACGCGAGATGATGTTCGTCAAGGTGCAGGCCGAAGGCCCCGCCCGCAGCGAGATCCTGCGTACCGTGGAGATCTTCCGCTGCAAGGTGGTGGACGTCAGCTCCAGCGAGATGACCATTGAGGCCACCGGCGACCACGACAAGCTGGACGCCATCCTGAGCCTGCTGCACCGCTTCGGCATCAAGGAAGTGGCCCGCACCGGTTCCGTGGCCATGCGCCGCTCCAAAAAGTGTGAATAGCATCCCCGGCGGCGGGGCCGCGGACGGTCCCCCACCGGAAGATGACGGCAAATTTGCCTGAGGGATGCCGTGACGCTTGACATTTGCGCCACGGCATCCCAAATAGAAGTTTCCCCCTCGGGAATACCGAGTATTTTTCCATTGAAAAGGACAAGAGCCATGAAAGTTTACTATGATCAGGATGCCGATCTTTCCGTCTTGAAAAACAAGACTGTGGCCATCATCGGTTACGGCAGCCAGGGCCATGCCCATGCCCAGAACCTGCGCGACTCCGGCGTGAAGGTCGTCGTGGGCCAGCGCCCCGGCGGTGCCAACTACGAGCTGGCCAAGCAGCACGGCTTTACCCCCGTGTCCGCTGCCGAAGCTGCCGCTCAGGGCGACCTGATCATGATCCTGCTGCCTGACGAAGTGCAGGCCGCCGTGTACGAAAAGGACATCAAGCCCAACCTGACTCCCGGCAAGGCTCTGCTGTTCGCCCACGGCTTCAACATCCACTTCAACCAGATCGTGCCTCCCAAGGACGTGGACGTGTTCCTGATCGCCCCCAAGGGTCCCGGCCATCTGGTGCGCCGTACCTTCACCGAAGGCGGCGGCGTGCCCTGCCTGGTGGGCATCCAGCAGGACGCCACCGGTGAAGCCCTGAAGGTGGCCCTGGCCTACGCCAAGGGCATCGGCGGCACCCGCTCCGGCGTTATCGAGACCAGCTTCCGTGAAGAGACCGAAACCGACCTCTTCGGCGAACAGGCCGTGCTGTGCGGCGGTATCTCCGCCCTCATCAAGGCCGGTTTCGAAACCCTGGTGGAAGCCGGTTACCAGCCCGAAATGGCTTACTTCGAGTGCATGCACGAAATGAAGCTGATCGTTGACCTGATGTACGAAGGCGGCCTGTCCCGCATGCGTTACTCCATCAGCAACACGGCTGAATACGGCGACTATGTGACCGGCCCCCGCCTGATCACCGACGCCGTGAAGAAGGAAATGAAGGCCGTGCTGAAGGACATCCAGAGCGGCAAGTTCGCCCGTGACTTCATCCTCGAAGCCCGCGCCAACTATCCCATGTTCATGGCCACCCGCCGCAACGAAGCCAACCACCAGCTGGAGCAGGTGGGCAAGGAACTGCGCGGCATGATGACCTGGCTGAAGAAGGACAAGAAGGACTAGTTCCGCTGTCCGTCATGACGCTCACAAAGGGGGACTTCGGTCCCCCTTTTTTGTTTCGGAGGCCGGGGCGTTGAAAAGAAGCCCTGTGATGTGGCCGTGCAGGCAGCGACCAGCCTCCGGGACTTCTCGCGGCAAGACAGCGGGGAGGACAGGCTCTGCCCCTGTTCCGTGATGGAGCGGCCTCGTCCGGCCGATGACCAGTGCATCCCGGCACGATGAGACAAAGGGAGGAAACCTGTGGCACCGGATACGGCATTTTATGATCAGCGCGCGGCCAGCTACGCTGCGGCATCCCATGATATGGACCTGCGGCCCCTGTATGCCCGTTTTCTGCCGCATGTGTGCCCCGGCGGGCTCATTCTCGATGCCGGTTGCGGCTCGGGGCGGGACGCGCTGGCTTTCCGGCAGGCGGGCTTCCGGGTGGAGGCCTTCGATGCTTCGCCGCAGATGGCCCGGCAGGCAGCGCTCCTGCTGGGGCAGGAGGTGCCCGTGCTCTGCTTCGAAGACGTGGCGTGGCAGGAGCGTTTCGACGGTATCTGGGCCTGCGCCAGCCTGCTGCATGTGGCCCCGGCGGATCTGCCCGATGCCTTGCGACGTCTGCAGCGTGCCCTGCGCCCCGGCGGCGTGATGTTTTTCAATTTCAAGTACGGCCAAGGTTTGCGCCACAGTCCGGACGGACGCCGTTTCACGGATATGGATGAGGCCGGTGTCCGGGCCTTGCTGGATGCGCTGCCGGAGCTTTCTTGCCTGGATATGCGGACAGGGGAGGACGACCGTGCGGCGGAGCTGCGGGAACGTTGGATCCAGGTCCTTGTCCGGCGCATCCCCTCTTCTGATTGAGGCGACCTGCTCAGCAGGCTGACTGGAGGGGAGCGATGTGTCCATTCCTATTGACTTCCCCGACAGCTGCTCCCTGTGACTCGAGACAGAAAAAATACCCGCTTCGGCGGGTGTTTTCCGTTTAGGGCAGGGGGTGGCATCTTTGTCTTATTGCTGTCCGTCGTAACGGCTACAGCCCGTCATTGTCTGGCCTATCCCCATCCTGATGCTTTGTGCCTATCTCTGAGCGCCCCAGGCCGCTGCAAAACAAAAAAGTCCATCCGCAAGGCAGATGGACATACCGGCGTTTGGGGAGAGGAAGGGGGGCGAGGGGAGAGGCCCTTTTTTGCCGCAAGATGCGACCGGATGGCGGCCGCAAGGCCGTGCCCGTTACGACGCAGGAAGTTACGGGCATCGACAGCAGAGATGCGACCGGATGGCGGCCGCAAGGCCGTGCCCGTTACGACGCAGGAAGTTACGGGCATCGACAGCAGAGATGCGACCGGATGGCGGCCGCAAGGCCGTGCCCGTACTCATAGGAAGCTACGCCCGTCGACAGCAGAGCGAAAGGGGATCTCCTCTCGATCTAAAAAGCAACTGCGGCTTACACCGCCCAGCAGGTCACGCTGTGGTCGCCTTCGCAGCGGGCCACAGGTACGCTCTCGAAGCAGCGCGGCAGGGCTTCGTCACAGCGCGGGGCAAAGGGGCAGCCTTCGGGCATGTTGTCCAGGCGGGGGACGCTGCCGGTGATGGCGGGCAGGCGCTTCATGCCCATGGCCGCACGCCCCGGTGCGGAACGCATGAGCCCGCGCGTATACGGATGCAGGGGATTACGGAACAGCTCGGCCGTGGGAGCGTGTTCCACCAGATGCCCGGCGTACATGACGCCCACATTATCGGCGATGCGGGCCACCACGCCCAAATCGTGGGTGATGAAGAGCACGGCCATGCCGCGCTTGCGGCTCTGCTCCGTGATGAGGCTGAGGATCTGCCCCTGGATGGTGGCGTCGAGGGCCGTGGTGGGCTCGTCCGCCAGCAGCAGGTCGGGCTTGCAGGCCAGGGCCATGGCGATCATCACGCGCTGGCGCATGCCGCCGGAAAGCTGGTGGGGATAATCGTCGTACCGGCTCTCTGCTGCCGGGATGCCCACCTCGGAGAACAGGCGGATGATCTCCTGCCGCGCATCGCTGCGGGACATGCCCAGGTGCAGGCGCAGGGGCTCCGCGGTCTGCATGCCCACTTTCAGCACCGGATTGAGCGAAGTCATGGGTTCCTGGAAGATCATGGCGATATGACGGCCCCGCAGGGCGCGCATCTCTTCGGGGGGCATGGTGCGCAGATCGCGTCCGCGGAACAGGATCCGGCCGCTGATATGGGCATTTTCGGGCAGCAGATGCAGGATGGCGCGGGCCGTGAGGCTTTTGCCGCAACCGGATTCGCCCACCAGGCAGGTGATGCCCGCCGGGGGCAGGCTGAGGCTGACGGCGTGGACGGCGGGCAGGATGCCGTCGTCCGTGCTGAAACTGACGGAAAGCTGTTCCAGAGTGAGGGTATCGTCCAGGTTCATGGGCGGAGTGTTCCCCGGCTGTTGGGTTGGGCGGCCGGTCCCCCACAGGGCCCCGGCACGGCGGGTTTGAAAAAGGGAAGGAGTCTTTCCTTGCGGAAACGGCTCCTTCCCCCGGATGTCGTCAAGGTGACGGCGGATCAGCGTCTGACGCGCGCCTCGCGGTACTGGATATAGGCCTCGCGCACGGCGATGTACGGGTCCACGGCGATGCCGCTCAGGCTCTCGTAGGTGGGCAGCAGGTCGTCCAGGGCATTGAAGCGCAGGTAGAGTTCGGAAGCCGTGGCCAGCTCCCAGGGATGGACGAAAAAGAAGACATCGGTGGCGCAGTCGCCCACAAAGCCGATGCTTTCACGCACGGAGCTGGGGCCCAGGAAGGGCCAGACGATGTAGAAACCGTGCCCGATGCCCCAGCGGCCCAGGGTTTGGCCGAAATCCTCACCACCGGGATCGATGTCCACCAGGATCTTCTTGGTGCTGGCCACATCCGCAAAGCCGCCCAGGCCCACGGTGGTGTTCATGCAGAAGCGCCCGAATTCCACAAAGGCTTCCTTGACGCGGAACTGCAGCAGGCTGTTGATCATGCGCTTGGGCATGAGGATGTTGGCATAGAAGTTTTTGACACCGCCCCGGATGGGCTGGGGGACGATGGTCTCGTAGAAGTTGTAGACCGGCTTGGCGACATGCAGGAAGAAGATGTCGTTGAAGGCGAACCAGAAGCGGTTCCAGGGCTCCAGCGGGTCGGCGATGCTGGTCAGGGGCTCGCTGTCGTAATCATCCAGGGAATCCCCGTCAGCCAGCTGTTCATGGGCATAGGGATGCACGGAGATGGCCCCGGCCGGCATGGTGGGGCTGCTGCTGTCGTACAGGCTCGACGGCGCGTGTTCCGTGGCCGGAGCGGCCGGAGCGGCACCGGCGGGCACGGCGCACAGGAGCGTCAGCAGCAGGAGCGGGACAAGGATATGGGGACGCATGCTGTCTCCGTTTGGCGGCTATTTGCCGACCGGCTGCTTGCGCACTTCGTCGGCCTTGGCCTTGACGCGGGCGATGAGCTCGTCAGGGGTGCCGCTGGTCAGGATGTCCTGGAACTGGGTGCGGTAGTTTTTGACCAGGCTCAGGTTCTCCACGATGATGTCATAGACGCGCCAGCTGTTGTCCTTGGCCATCATGCGATAGGCCACGGGCACACGGGTACCGTCCTTCATGGTGATCTCGGTACGGACTTCCACACGGGTCTTGGCGGCATTGGCGATCTCGCCGGTATAGGCCACCTGCTCGCCGTTATAGCCGTCCACCTTGTTCAGATACGTGGTCAGCAGCAGGTCGGCAAAGGCATTGCTGAAGCTCTTTTTCTGGGCGGCGGAAAATTCCTTCCAGCGGGGGCCCACCGTACGGGACGAGAATTCGCCGAAATCGAAGATATGGTAGACCTCGTCCTCGATCTGGCGGCGCAGGGGCGGCCGGGTGGCGGGGTTCACATAGTCGGGGTTTTTGATGCAGTCCAGCACACGGCTGATGGAGACCTCCAGGGCTTTGCGGGCCGGAGAAGCTTCGGCCGCGTCGGCGGCGGGGGCAAAGCCGGGCAGGGACAGGCAGAGGGTGAGGGCAGCGCCGGCCAGCAGGCCGAGCACCGTGCGACGGTTGTTCATATTACACACCTCCCAGGGCGTATTTGCTGATAAGGGATTCGATGTCCACGGCGGATTCCGTTTCTTCCAGGGTGTCCCCGGAAGCCAGGATGTCTTCGGAGCCGCCGGCAGTCAGGTTGACGTACTTGTCACCGATAAGGCCGCTGGTCTTGACCGAGGCGATGGTATCGGCGGGCAGCTGCAGGTCTTTGTCCAGGATCAGGACCACGCGGGCCTGACGCCGGGAAAGGTCGTCATCCAGCTTGATGGAGGCCACACGGCCCACGGGCACACCGGCCATCTCCACGTCGGCGCCCACGCGCAGACCGGAAACGGAGTTGAAGTTGGCCACAAGCTCAAAGCCCTTGCTGTCGAAGACCTCCATCTTGCCGAGCTTGATGGTCAGGTAGGCCACGCAGACAAGGCCCAGCAGGACGAAGATGCCGACAGCGGTCTGGCGGAAAGAATTCATGGCAATTTCCTTGTGCGGCAATGCCGCGCTATGGTTATACGCCCGGCAGGGGCAATCTTCAAGGTGCGTCCGCAACGATATACGGCAACATTCGTTGGCGGCTCGCCGGGTATCAGACGATGGATGTGGCGGCACGGCCCTGCAGCGCAGCACAGGGCAGAGGGCCGCCGGCCCCGCCTAGGTCCTGAACCATTTGTCCAGGGCGGCGCTCACGCGCGGGTCGGCAGGGGCGTCGGCCAGGCTTTCCTCGTCGCCGCCTTCACGGCGCAGGAACTGGAGCAGGTACGGGTCCCGGCTGGCCTCCAGCTCCGGCAACGTACCGGAAAAGATGGCCCGGCCCTCGCGCAGCACCAGCACATGGTCGGCGATGCAGCGCAGGCTGGCCAGGTCGTGGCTGACCACCACGATGGTCATTTCCGGGTACTGGCGGTGCATGGCCTGCAACAGGGCATCCATGCGCGCTGCCGTGATGGGGTCCAGGCCGGAGGTCGGCTCGTCACACAGCAGGATGCGCGGCTCGGCGATAAGGGCCCGGGCAAGGCCCGCCCGCTTGCGCATGCCGCCCGAAAGCTGGTTGGGGAAATAGTCGGCAAAGTCTTCCAGCCCCACCATGCGCAGGACGCGCAGCCCGGCTTCGCGCAGGACGTCCTTGGGCAGGCGCAGATGCTCGCTGAGAGGCAGACAGACGTTCTGCACCAGGGTCAGGGCGCCCAGCAGGGCACCGTCCTGGAAAAGCACGCCCATGCGGCGGCGGATGCGCCGGGCTTCGGCATGGGGCAGGCTGAACAGGTCTTGGCCGCCGATGCGCAGGTTGCCGCTGATGGGGCGGGAAAGGCCGATGATGTGACGCAGCAGGGTGGACTTGCCGCAGCCGGAGCCCCCCAGGATGACGGAGACCTTGCCGCCGGGCAGGGTGGCGTTGATGTCATGCAGCACGGCGTGGTCGCCGTAGCCTACGGAAAGGGAAGAAAAAGAGATGTCCCAGGCGTTCATGGTCACCTACAGCAGGAAGGAGGTCAGCACATAGTCGGCCACCAGGATGAGCACGCAGGAGATGACCACGGCCGAGGTGGTGGCGTTGCCCACGGCTTCGGGGCCCACACTGTCACGCCGCATGTGGGTGGTGTAGCCCTGATGGCAGCAGACCGTGGCCACCAGCAGGCCGAAGACCAGGGATTTGATGAAGCCCCCGGCCACGTCGTTCATGGTCACGGAGCTGGCGATACGGTACAGGTAGGCGCCTTCGTTGATGTGCAGCATGAGCACGCCGGTGAGGTAGCCGCCGATGATGCCGATGACGTCGAAGATGGCCGTGAGCAGGGGGAAGGCCAGCAGCGAGGCCACCAGCCGGGGGCTGACCAGATAGGCCATGGAATTGATGTCCATGACGTCCAGGGCGTCGATCTGGTCGGAGATGCGCATGACGCCGATCTCGGCCGCCATGGAGGAACCGGCGCGCCCGGCCAGCATGATGGCCGTGAGCACGGGGCCCAGTTCGCGGATGAGGCTCAGCGAGACGGCCGAGCCCAGCATGCCCACGGAACCGAACTGGACAAGGGTATAGTAGCCCTGCAGGCCCAGCACCATGCCGCAGAAGATGCCGATGAGCAGGATGACGAACAGGGATTTGTAGCCGATGACGTACAGCTGCTGGATGGTGCGGGGAACGATGCGGGGACTGGAGAAGATATGGCGCAGGCCGTCGAGCATGAAAAGGGTCACGGCGCCCAGACTGTCCAGCATGCGCAGCACAGCGGCGCCCAGCCGGTTGCAGAACGTCAGGATGCTGCTCATAAAGGGTAACACGCCTCACTAGCGGGGGCGGGGTTTACCGCCTACCCGTTTTTTGGATTTTTGCAGGGGAGAGCCGAGCCGCATGCGTTGCAGCTCTTCTTTGAGGTTGGCGGCATCCAGATCCGTGCCGCGCATGTGGACCATGACCAGGGTCAGCTTGCCGCTTTTCTGGCCGCGTGTGCGCAGCCCCTGGCCTTCCAGGCGCTGGCGCAGGCGGTCGGCATCATCCACATTGCGGAAGGCCGCCACCTGGAACACGAAATCATACAGGGGCGCGCCGTTCGTCGCCGCCTGGGGCTTGGCCGGTGCCGTCGTTTTTTCGGAAGCGGGCTGGGCTGCGCCCTTGGGGGCATTGCCCCAGGCCGCCAGTCCGTTGCCCGAGGGCTTGTTGAAAGGATGCGAGCTTTTGGCGGCAGGAGCCGCAGCCGGTGCGGCGGATGCGTTGGGTGCGGCAGCGGGGGCCGCGACGGCATCCCCGTCAGGAGCGGCAGGGGCGCCGCCCACGGGCTGCTGGCTCAGGTCGGCCAGTTTGTCGCGCAGGCTCGCATCTTCGGAACCGGCCATGGCCTTGTCCATCTCGGCCAGAGTTTCCCTGTCGGGACGGCCGATGCCGGTCAGTTCCCGCATCTCTTCGCCGGGGTTCTGACCGTGGCCCACCATATAGCCCATGAAGAAGGCCCAGCCTATGCAGGCCAGCATGACGATGCAGACGGCCCCCGCGGCCAGGGGCGGCAGCGTGAAGCTGAAACCGCCCTTGGGCACAGCGGGAGCGATACGCTGGCGGATCTTTCGCAAAGGCTGGGCCATAGGATCTACATGGCCTCGGGAGCGCTGACGCCCAGCAGGTCAAGGCCGTTGCGCAGCACCTGGCTCACGGCGCGCAGCAGGGCCAGACGCGAGAGGGTGCGGGCCGTATCGTCGGCCAGCAGCACCTGATGCTTGGCGTAGTAGCTGTGCAGCATGCCGGCCAGATCCATCAGATAGTGGCTGACGTGATGCACGGCCAGGGCCTGGGCAGCGGTGGCCACCATGTCCTCGAAACCGGCCATCTTGCGCAGCAGGGCCATGTCTTCGGGGGTGTCCAGGGCCGCCAGCAGTTCGTCCGTGGCGGCGGCGGGCAGGGTGATGCCGCGTTCCTCGGCACGACGCAGCACGGCGCAGATGCGGGCGTGGGCGTACTGCACATAGTACACCGGGTTGTCCAGGCTGCGCTGCTTGGCCAGTTCCAGGTCGAAGTCCAGGCTGGTGTCGCTCTTGCGCGAAAGGAACATGAAGCGGGCGGCGTCGGCGCCCACTTCCTTGACCACGTCGGCCAGGGTCTCGAAGGTACCGGCACGGGTGGACATGCTCACGGGCTTGCCGCCCTGGAGCAGGTTCACCAGCTGGATGAGCACCACGTCGAAGCTTTCGCGGGGCTTGCCCATGGCGGTGATGGCGGCGCGCATACGGGGCACATAACCGTGGTGGTCGGCGCCCCAGATGTCGATAAGCCAGTCATAGCCGCGCTGGAACTTGTTGTGGTGGTAGGCGATGTCCGAGGCGAAATAGGTCAGGCTGCCGTCGGACTTGCGCAGCACGCGGTCCTTGTCGTCGCCCAGGGCCTGGGTGGCGAACCAGAAGGCGCCGTCCTTGTCGAAGGTGTGCCCGGCTTCGGTCAGAGCGTCGAAGGCGGCCTTGACGGCACCGCTTTCCACCAGGGTCTTTTCCGAGAACCAGTGCTGGTGTTCCACGCGGAAGTCGGCCAGGTCGGCCTTGATACCGTCCAGGATCTCGTTCATGGCGCGTTCGTAGCAGCGGTCCTGACCGGCCTGGTCTTCCATGTCGGGCAGGCTGGGATCTTCGGCCAGCATCTCGCGGGCGATGTCGATGATGTAGCTGCCGCGGTAGTAGTCTTCAGGCCATTCCACGGGACGACCGGCCAGTTCCTTCACGCGCAGCCACACGGAAAGGCCCAGAATGCGCATCTGGCGACCGGCGTCGTTGATGTAGTACTCGGTCTCCACGTCGAAGCCGGCCTTGCGCAGCAGGCGGGCCAGGCTGTCGCCCACGGCGGCGCCGCGGCCATGACCCACATGCAGGGGGCCGGTGGGGTTGGCGGAAACGTATTCCACCAGGGTCTTGCGGCCCTGGCCCACGCTGCTCTGGCCGTAGGCGGCACCGGCGGCTTCCACTTCACACACGGTCTTGCGCCAGAAGTGCTGGCTGAAGGTCACGTTGCAGAAACCGGGGCCGGCCACTTCCACCTTTTCGATGTCGGCGCAGCGCTGGGGCAGCTTTTCCACGAAGATCTGGGCCAGTTCGCGGGGATTCTTGTGGGCCTCACGGGCCAGCAGCATGGCGATGTTGGCAGCCAGGTCGCCGTGTTTGGGGTCGCGGGGCGGTTCAATGACCGCTTTGGCGGGCCAGTTGAGGCCCATCTCTTCCACAATGCCCATGAGGGCAGAGCGCAAAACGTCAGTAGCGCGCATGTATTTTATCTCCTGAGGCGGGGCTCGCGCCTACGCCGAAAAATTTTCCACGCTTTCGAGGCTGTTGACCAGTTCCACCCGCAGTTCCTGGCGGGCGGCCTCGTCCAGATGATTGAGGCAGGCGGGCACCATCTTGCCCAGCACGGCCTTGGGCCCCACTTCGACCCAGCGGCGCACGCCGTCGGCGTACTGGTTGCGCACGGTCTCGATCCAGAGCACGGACGAGGTCATCTGCTTGAGCAGGCTTTCCTTGGCGCTTTCACCATCGGTGACGGCGCGGCCGTGCAGGTTGCAGTAGACCGGGAATTGCGGCTTGCGCCACACGGCCTTGCGCAGCAGGGGCTCCAGCTCGCGGGAGGCCTTTTCCATCATGGGGCTGTGGAAGGCGCCGCTCACCTTGAGCTCGATGGCGCGGCCGCGGTGTTCCTTGGCCTTCTGGCAGGCCAGAGCCACGGCATCGCGATGCCCGCTGACCACGAACTGGGCCGGGGTGTTGTAATTGGCCACGATGAGCAGGGCGTCGGCTTCCACGGCGGCCTCGCGGGCCAGGGTCTCCACGTCTTCCTGCTTCATCTTGAGGATGGCGGCCATGCTGCCGGTGCCGTCGGGATCGGCCTCGGCCATGAGGCGGCCGCGCAGGGACACGATCTGCAGCACGGTCTCGGGATCCAGCACCTCGGCGGCGGCCAGGGCGCTGAATTCGCCCAGGCTGTGACCGGCGGCGGCACAGGGGCGCACCTTGCCCGCCAGCTCGCGCCAGAGGTTGATGTTGACCACGGTCAGCGCGGGCTGCAGGGCGCGGGTGTCGCTCATGGCGGCATCATCGCCTTCCCAGTAGATCTCGCGCAGCGGCAGGCCGCTGATGGCTTCGGCGCGCTTCCAGAGCGTCATGGCTTCGGGACGGGCTTCGGCCAGCTCCCGGCCCATGCCCGCTTCCTGCGAGCCCTGGCCGGGAAAAAGCAATGCACACGATGTCATTTTCATAGCTCCAAAAATGGATTGGCAAGCGGTATAAAGTTGTCTTTTTTACGACAGAGCGCCAGAGCTTGCAAGTCCCGCCGCCAGAGGCTACACAAGGCCCATGAAGCCCAACGCGAAACACGACGAAATCTCCCTGTCCGCCCTGGCGCGATGCGCCCGGGAGGCGGGCGTGACGGTGCCCGAGGCGGCCCTGCCCGGGCTGGCGGAATATCTGCAGCTGCTCTGCCGCTGGAACAAGGCCATGAACCTGGTGGGCGCGCATCACTGGCGCGACGCCATGCAGCGCCTGGTGGCCGACAGCTTCCATCTGGCGACCTTCCTCGACGGTCTGCCCCTGCCCGAAGATCCCCTGTGCTGGGATCTGGGCTCCGGTGCGGGCCTGCCTGCCATCCCTCTGCGTATGGCCTGGCAGCGCGGCACCTGCTGGCTGGTGGAGGCCCGGGAAAAACGGGCGCTCTTCCTTTCTACGGTGCTGGCCCGCGTGCCCCTGCCGGGGACCCATGTTTTCCGGGGCAGGGTGGAGCACTTTTTCCCCAAGCAGGCCCGCAAGGCCGATTGCATCACCAGCCGGGCCTTCATGCCCTGGCCGCAGCTGCTGGAACTGGTGGCCCCGCATCTGGCCGACGACGGCATCGTGGTGATCCTGGCCCGCGAGGAGCCGCCCGCCGCCGGGGACATCGACGGCTGGGAGCTGGTGGGCTCCTTCGCCTACACGGCCGACAACGTGCACCGCTGGTTCTGGGCCCTGCGCCGGAGAGCCGAAGGATAGTTATTTTGAGGGGAGGGGGCTGCCCACGCAAGAGGGCCCGGGCTCTTCTCCTTTTTCCGCACGTTTCTTCGTATCCCCGGGATGCGTCCCTTCTTCTGCCTGAAAACTCTCTTGCCACAAAGGAGAGCACGCATGACGGACAAACCGGTCTCCGTCTATTTTACCGCTGAAAACCGCACCTTCTGGCTGCACGGCCTGTTCTGGGGCCTGGTGACCCTGGGCCTGGCCTTTGCCCTGCGCATGCTGGAATGGCCCTGCTGGCAGAACCCGGAATACCGTCTGGGCTCGGAATGGCTGCTGGCCACGCACGATGCCTACCACTGGGTGGCCGGTGCCGAAGGTTTCGGCCATGCGGTGGGGCACCCCATGGCCGTCATGCTGCGCGGCATGGCCGATCTGCTGGGGACCTATCCCGCAGCGGTGGCGTTCTGGTTCCCGGCGCTGCTCTCCTGCTTCGTGGCCGTCATCGTCTACGCCTGGGTCTGGGCCCTGGGCAGTATGGAAGCCGGTGTGGCGGCGGGCCTGCTGACCAGTCTCGCACCGGGCTTTCTGGCCCGCACGCTGCTGGGCTACTATGACACGGACCTGGTGACCCTGTTCTTCCCCCTGCTCATGACCCTGGCGCCTGCCTGCTGGGCCATGCGCTACATGCTCCTGCCCCAGCTGATCCTGAAAAAGCTCATCGTGGGTTCCGGCCTGGCCGCGGCCAAGCGCCTTTGGGGCAGCTCGCTGGCCGAGCAGGACCTGCGCCTGGGCAACCCCCTGCGCTGGCAGTGGGTGGTGCTGCTGGGCGTTTCCGGCGTCATCTCCTGGTGGACGCAGGAATGGCACTCGGTCTTCCCCTATCTGACCCGCTATAATGTCTGCCTGCTGGCCTTCATGAGTCTGGTCATGGCGCCGCGCGGCCGCCGCAATCTCCTGCTGCTGGGCTCGCTGGCCTATGCTCTGCCCACGCTGGGCGGCCCCCTGTTCTTCGGTTTCAGCGCCCTGCTCATGACCGCGGGCTGGACGCGCGCCCGTCAGATGTACCGCCTGCGCCAGTGGCTGTGCCGCCCCTGGGTGCTCATCCTCCTTTGGCTGGGGGTGGGCTTCCTCTTCCTGTCGGGCGAGCTGTTGCAGACCATCACCCACCAGCTTTCCTTGTATATGAAGAAGGCCGAGGTCTCGGGCGGCAGCGGGGCGCTGGCCCTCATCTATCCGCCTGCGGGACAGGCCCTTACCGAAGTGCAGGACCTTGGCCTGCTGGCCGTGCTGGCCTATTTCCATCCTTGGCATGAGGCCGCGGCCCTGGGCCTGCTGGGCTTCGTGTGGGTGATCTTCCGCCGTCCCGGCGCGCTCTTCCTGCTGCCGCTGGCGGCGCTGGGCCTGCTCAGCACCAAGATGGGCGGCCGCATGGTCATGTTCGGCGCGCCCATCGTGGCCGTGGGCCTGACCCTGCCCCTGTACTGGATGCTCCAGCGTCTGCTGCGCAAGCTGCGCCCCAACGTGACGGGTATCCTGACCTCCGCGCTGCTGCTGGCGCTGCTGGTGGCCCCCTTCGTGAACATCATCCCGGCCATGTCGCAGGGCCCCATGATCAACCGCCGCCATGCCGAGATGCTCAGCCGGGCCCAGACCGTGGTGCCCAAGGATGCCACGCTCTGGCTGTGGTGGGACTGGGGCTACGCGGCCCATCATTTTGCCCACCGCCTCACCATCGCGGACGGTGCCCGCAATGCCGGAGCTCCGCTCTATCTTTCGGCGGCGGTGCTGGGTACGGACAATCCCCGTTTCGCCCGTCAGCTCATCCGCTATACCAGCCAGTTCGCCAAGGGGCGCGACCCCTTCGACGAGGAGGTGGCCAGCGAGGTCTTTGCCGGACTGGATGCCCAGCAGGCCCAGGACCTCATGGACAAGCTGCGTTCGCCGGAAACGGCGCTGGTGGAAGGCGAAGGGCGGCAGTTCGTGACGGTCAGCTTCGAGATGCTGCGCCTCGGTTTCTGGATCAGCAATTTCGGCAACTGGGATTTCGTGACACGGCAGGGAGAGGGCGCGGCCCTGTCCATCCTGCCGCAGGCCGTGGCCTACAATCTGGACAAGGGGGAGGTCCTGCTGGACGACAGCGCCACGCCCATCCGTCCTGCCTCCATCAGCGTGTTCGAGGAGACGGGCGTCACCCGCCGGGACTATATCCAGCAGTGGTTCGACAGCCATCCGCGGGCCACGGCGGCCCAGCGGCAGGAATTCCTTTCCGGACGCCGCAACGTGCACTTCTTCTTCAACCGCATCACGGACGAGAAGCTGGCCATGGATGCCAACCTTTACAATTCGCTCATGGTGCGCCTGCTGGTGGGCAATCCGCAGGACCCGGCCATCTCGCCCTATTTCAAGCTGGTTTATGACAACGTGTTCTGCCGTATCTACGAAGTGCTGTAGGGAAGGGCGGACGTTGAGGGATTCTTGAGGAGAGGAGCAAACCCTCTCCTCAAATTTCTTGTCCGCAGGCCGTATCAATGATGGTAGGGCACCTTGCGGATGATGCACTCCGCGCGGTAGAGCTGTTCCAGCAGGAGCACGCGGGCCAGCTCGTGGGGGAAGGTCATGCTGCTGAGGCTGACGAGCTTCCAGGCGCGCCGGCGCACGGCCTCGTCCAGACCGTAGGCGCCGCCGATGATGAAGCAGGCGCGGCCCATGGCGTTGTTGTCGATCTTTTGCAGCAGCTGGGCCAGCTGGGGCGAGGTCATGGTGATGCCGCGTTCGTCCAGTACCAGGGGCACGTCCTGCGGGCCCAGGGCCTCCAGCAGGCGACGGCCTTCCAGCTCGTTGCGCTGGGCCTGGGGCAGGGCGGGGTCCCCGTCCCGGACTTCCACACATTCCAGACGCCGCCAGCGGTTGATGCGCTGGCTGTAGTGGGCGGCGGCGTCTTTCCAGAACGGTACTTTCAGTTTGCCCACACTGAGCAGGCGCAAGGGTTTCCCTGTCATGATTCCTCGATCGTTGTGTCAGATATCCACGGCGGAAGACGCCGCCCGCAGACTGCGTGATGGCGGCGTGCTGGCCTTTCCCACAGAGACGTTCTACGGCCTGGGCTGCTGTGCCGACCAGGCCGTGGCCGTGGCGCGAGTGTATCAGGCCAAGCGCAGGCCCGTCCATATGCCTCTGCCCCTGCTGGCGGGCAGCCTTGATCTGCTGTGCCCCTATGTGACGCTGGAGCAGGCCCCCGAAGCGCTGCTGACGGCCTTTTGGCCCGGCCCGCTGACCGTGGTGCTGACCGCCCGGCTGACGCCGCTGGAAGGGCGTCGGCCCCTGGCCCCGCAGCTGGTGAACCCCAGAGGCAAGGCTGCCGTGCGCCTGACGCCCCATCCGCTGGCGGCGCGGCTTTCCTGCCTGGCAGGGGCTCCCCTTACGGCCAGCAGCGCCAACATCAGCGGCCAGGCGGCCGCCCGTGTGCCTGAGGAACTGGACGAACGCCTGCTGGCGGCCCTGACCGGGCCCGACGACGGCGTGGTGGTCAGCGGCCCGGCCCCGGCAGGCGGCGTGCCGTCCACCATCGTGGAGCCGCTGGCCGGTACGGACCTGCGCGTGCTGCGCCTGGGGGCCGTCAGCCTGGAGGCTTTGAAGGCCGCGGGCTTCACGCCGCACCTGGCCTGAGCCCGTTCCGTCGCCAAGGACGGAAGGCGCATCTTGGGGGGCGTCGAAATTCCTGCCGAACATGGAGCTTGCGGCCAACATGCTGCTGGCGTACCATGCGCCACTGGAGGCACCCATGCAGAAAGAACTCACCTGTCCCGCTTGCGGTCACAGCGTCATTCAGTATCTGAATCCCGCACCCACCACGGATGTGGTCATCTATGATCCCGAACGGGGCGTGGTGGTCATCGAACGTGTCAACGAGCCGCACGGCTTTGCCCTGCCGGGAGGCTTCGTGGACGACGGCGAGCAGGTGGAGCATGCCGCCGTGCGCGAAATGCGTGAGGAGACCGGCCTCGATGTGGAGCTGCTGGGCGTGCTGGGCGTGTATTCGCGCCCGGATCGTGACCCGCGCCGCCATACCATGAGCGTGGTCTTCGTGGGGCGTCCGCGTGATGCGGCGGCCCTGAGAGCCGGGGACGATGCGGCCCGGGCGGCCTTCTATCCTCTGGACAGGCTGCCGCAGCCCATTTGTTTCGACCATGCCCGCATCCTGGCGGACTTCGGCCGCTGGCTGGCGGGAGAACGTACGCTGGCGCCGGTGGAACCGGCAGGGGAGGATGACTGATGGGCTATCGTAACCTTCAGGAATGTGTGGCCGATCTGGAAAAGGTCGGACAGCTGCGCCGTATCGACGTCCCCGTGGACCCCAATCTGGAGCTGGCGCACATCCAGCGCCGGGCCTTCCGCTCCAAGTCCCCGGCCCTGCTGTTCACGCGGGTCAAGGGCTGCTCCTTCCCCATGCTGGCCAACCTTTTCGGCACCACGGAGCGCCTGCACTACATTTTTCGCGACAGCCTCGCCGGGGTGGAAGCCGTGCTGGCCGCCAAGGCCGATCCGGCCGCTGCCCTGAAGCATCCCCTGCGCAGCCTGCGGGCCCTGCCCGCCCTGCCGCACATGCTGCCCCGCCGCACCTCCAAGGCCCCCGTGCTGGAGAACCGTTGCGCCCTGTCGGCCCTGCCCCGTCTGGTGGGCTGGCCCATGGACGGCGGGCCCTTCATCACCCTGCCGCTGGTCTACAGCGAGGATCCCGCACGCCCCGGCCCGGATGCCTCCAATCTGGGCATGTACCGCGTGCAGCTGGCGGGCAATGACTACGCCGCCGACGAGGTGGGCCTGCATTACCAGATCCATCGCGGCATCGGCGTGCACCATGCCGAGGCCCTCAAGCGCGGCCAGAGCCTGCCGGTGAACATCTTTGTGGGCGGCCCGCCGGCCTTCACCGTGGCAGCGGTCATGCCCTTGCCCGAAGGCCTGTCGGAACTGCGCTTCGCGGGCCTGCTGGGGGGCTGCCGTGCGGCCATGCATTACAGCCGCCGTCTGCCCCTGCCGGTGCTGGCCGAGGCGGATTTCTGCATCAGCGGCCACATCCTGCCGCACCTCAAGCCAGAAGGTCCCTTTGGCGACCATGTGGGCTACTACAGCCTGAAGCATGATTTCCCCGTCCTGCAGGTGGAGGCCGTGCATCATCGCACCGGCGCCATCTGGCCCTATACGGCCGTGGGGCGCCCGCCGCAGGAAGACACGGTCTTCGGCGACTTCATCCACGAGCTCACCGGAGCGCTGGTGCCGCAGGTCTTCCAGGGCGTGCGCGAGGTCCACGCCGTGGACGCCGCCGGGGTGCACCCCCTGCTGCTGGCCCTGGGCAGCGAGCGCTATACGCCGTACGAGGCGCAGCGCCGCCCGCGCGAACTGCTGACCGCCGCCCTGCACATGCTGGGCACCACGCAGACGGCCCTGGCCAAATATGTGCTGGTGGCCGCGCATGAGGATGCGCCGGGACTGCGGGCGCGGGACGTGGTGGCCTTTTTCCGGCATCTGCTGGAACGCACCGATTTCGAGCGCGACCTGCATTTCATCACCCGCTCTACCACGGATACGCTGGACTACACCGGCTTTGCCCTCAACGAGGGCTCCAAGCTCATCTGGGCCTCGGCGGGAGAAAAGCGCCGGGAACTGGCGCTGGAAGTGCACGACCTGCCGTCGCTGCCCGAAGGCTTCGGCGACGCCCGCTGTGCCGGGCCGGGCATCCTGGTGCTGCGCGGTCCCCGTCATGAGCTGGGCCGCAACGAGACCGACCCGCGCATGGAAGAGCTGGCCGCCTGCCTGGCCCACTGGCCGCAGCGCGATGCCTTCCCGCTGGTGGTCGTGGCGGACGATGCCGCCTTCTGCGCCGCGGACTTCGACAATTTCCTCTGGGTGGCCTTCAGCCGTTCCGATCCCGCTGCCGACGTCTACGGCACCGGGGCCGTGGTCCGCGCGCGGCACTGGTCCTGCGAAGGGCCGCTGCTGCTGGATGCCCGCATCAAGCCCTTCCATGCGCCCGCTCTGGAGGAAGACCCCGCCGTTCAACGCCGTGTGGATGCCCTGGCCGCGCCGGGCGGCCCGCTGCACGGCCTTATCGAATAAGGATCGTCTATGAAGATCGCCCTCTTGCAATGCAATACCGTCACCGGTGACGTGGCCGGCAATGCCGAGCGCATCCTTGCCGCCGTGCGTGAGGCCGCCGCCCAGGGCGCCGACCTGTGCGTCACTCCCGAGCTGGCCCTGTGCGGCGTGGCCCCGGGCAGCTATCTGCGCGCCGAGGACTTCGCCGAGGGCTGCAAGGCCGGGTTGCAGATGCTGGCCGATGCCCTGCAGGACGGGCCGCCCCTGCTGGTGGGCGCGCCGGTGGCCAGCGTGTATGCCTCGGGCCTGCTCTCCAACGCGGCCATCCTGGTGCAGAAAGGGCGCTGGTCGGTGGTCTCGCGCAAGGTCTACCAGACCTACGGGCAGGACAGCGAGGCCCGCTTCTTCGACCGGGGCGTCTCCTGCGGTATCCTGGCCCTGGACGGCTGGCGCCTTGGCGTGGTGCTGTGCCAGGAATCGGCCACCGAGGACGGCGCCTTCTGGAAGACCCAGTACGCCAGCGGCCACAACCCGCTCATGGAGCTGGTGCAGCGCGGTGTGGACGCCATCGTCCACATGGCGGCGGTACCGTTCAGCAAGGGGGTGCAGCGCCTGAGCGAGCAGATGCTCTCGCATGTGGCGGCGCGGCATCATGTGCATCTTTTTTCCGTCAACATGGTGGGCGGCAACGACAGCCGCGTCTACAACGGCCAGAGCCTGGCCTTCGATCCCACGGGGCAGATCCTGGCCCGCGGCAAGGCCTTTGCCGAGGACGTGCTGCTGGTGGACACCGCGGGCAGCGGCGGCATCGTGCATCCGCGTCCCGCCTGCCTGCCCGAAGCCATCTGGGACGCCCTGACCCTGGGCGTGCGGGACTTCGTCCGCAAATGCGGTCTGGAAAAGGCCATCGTGGCCCTTTCCGGCGGCATGGATTCGGCCCTGGTGCTCTGTGTGGCTGCCGAGGCCCTGGGCGCGGACAACGTGACGGCCGTGCTCATGCCGTCGCCCTACAGCAGCGAAGGTTCGGTGACCGACTCTCTGGAGCTGGCCAAAAATCTGGGGGTGCGGACCCTGACCCTGCCCATCGAGCCGGTCATGGAGAGTTTTTCCGCGGCGCTGGCGCCGGGGCTCGACTTGTTCGAGACCTTCCCCGGTGACACCACCTTCGAGAACCTGCAGGCCCGCATCCGGGGCATCATGGTGTCCTCGCTGGCCAACCGGGCACGGGCGCTGGTGCTCAACACGGGCAACAAGAGCGAGTGCGCCGTGGGCTACAGCACCCTGTACGGCGATACCGTGGGCGCGCTGGGCGTCATCGCCGACCTGACCAAGACCGAGGTCTACACCCTGGCAGGCTGGTACAACCATCACCGTCAGGCCACCATCATCCCGCAGGCCATTTTCGACAAGGCTCCTTCGGCCGAGCTGCGGCCCGGGCAGAAGGATTCGGATTCCCTGCCGCCCTACGACGTGCTGGACCCGGTGCTGGAGAGCCTGATCTTTGCCGGGCAAACGGCGGCCCAGCCCCAGGAGGCCGACGAGGGCCTGCGCAAGGAAGTGCGCCGCAAGCTGTTCGCCGCGGAATTCAAGCGCCGTCAGGAGCCGTTGGGCCTGCACATCAGCCGCATGCCCTTCGGCACGGGCTGGCAGGTGCCGGTGGCCGGACGCTACCGTATGCCGTAGTGTCCGGGCGTTGTGACTTAACGAAGGGGACGCGCCGCAAGGCGCACGATATTTGATACCAAGGGAAGGCGGCTGCGGGAACGAGCATGGCCGCCGGAGCGCTCGCAGGAGCGCAGACAGACATCATTCGCATCTGGAGGAGAGACCATGCCTGAAGCACCAGAGAAAAACCTGGCTCTTGACATCGTTCGCATCACGGAAGCCGCCGCGCTTTCTTCGGCCCGCTGGCTGGGCCGCGGCAACAAGGAGGCCGGTGACGGCGCCGCGGTGGACGCCATGCGCAACAGTTTTTCCACCCTGCATGTGGACGGCATCGTGGTCATCGGTGAAGGCGAAAAAGACCACGCCCCCATGCTGTACAACGGTGAAAAGGTCGGCATGGGCGACGGCCCGCAGCTGGACGTGGCCGTGGACCCCGTGGAAGGCACCAGCCTGCTGGCTTACGGCCGTCCCAATGCCATCTCCACGGTGGCCGTGGCGCCGCGCGGCAGCATGTTCAACCCCGGCCCCAGCTACTACATGCAGAAGCTGGTGGTGGCCCGCGAGGCCCGCGATGTGATCGATCTGGATGCCCCGGTGGACGTCAACCTGCACAACGTGGCCCGCGCCCTGGGCAAGAACGTGCAGGACCTGGTGGTCTTCGTGCTGGACAAGCCCCGTCACAAGAAGCTCATCGAAGACATCCGCAGCACGGGCGCCCGCATCCAGCTGCATACCGACGGTGACGTGGCCGGCGCCCTGATGGCCGTTGATCCGCGTTCCGAAGTCGACGTCATGATGGGCACCGGCGGCACCCCCGAAGGCGTGCTGGCGGCCTGCGCCATCAAGGGGATGGGCGGTCAGATCCTGGCCCGTCTGGATCCCCAGTCCTATGTGGAGAAGGAAGCCATCAACGAGGCCGGCATCGACATCCGCGAAGTGCTGACCGTGCACGACCTGGTGCGCAGCGATGATTGCTTCTTTGCCGCCACGGGTATCTCCGGCGGCGATTTCCTGCGTGGCGTGCGCTACAGCGCCCGCCATGCGGTGACCCATTCCCTGGTGCTGCGCGGCAAGACCGGGACCCTGCGCTATGTGGAATCCTACCACAATATGGACAGGCTCTCCAAGATCAGCGCCGTGCAGTACTAAGCGAGGCTTGTTGCTTGATGAGAAAAACAGGATGCCAAGGCTGGCTGGCCGGCGGGCTGCTTTGCGGCCTGCTGCTGTGCGGCCTGACCGTGGTCGCCCCGGTGGACGTGAAAGCGGCCGCCGTGACGACGGTCTATGACGGGCAGAGCCCGGTGGAAGAAAAGGAACTGCTGCGCTTTCTCGAGGTGCTGCCCCAGTTCCGCAGCTGGGCCCGTGAGAACAGGATCGAGGCTCATCCCGTGGCCCGCAGGGGCAAGGCGGATTTCCTCTATCCCGAGGATGCCGCCCGCTGGGTGGAAGCCAAGGGCTGGGATGCCCGGCGCTTCTTCTGCGTCATGGGCCGCATGGCCGCAGCGCTTGTCATCGTGGAAGACGGCAATGACCTGCAGGCCCGTCCCAAGGATATGCCCATCGTGGACAAGACCGAAGTGGAGCTGGCCCGCAAGCATCTGGGCAGCCTGCTCAAGGTGAGCATGCCTGACGAGGGCATGTCCCACTAGCATCGCAGGCCCCTGCCTGCTGTTTTGAAAAAAAGGCGTCCGTCCCGTGTGGGATGGGCGCTTTTTTTATGTCGTTTGTTTGTGCGTTGCTTCTGTGTCCCTGTCTGCTGACGACGGATGTGGAGCATAGGGCCCCGACGATTCCTTCAGAGCCGTATCGGCGGCGACGGATGGAAACTCCGAACGGGGAGGATCTGCCGCCGAAACAGAGGGGCCGGGACTGTTGGCCTCTCTGCTTTACAGCTCAACATGGAAGCAGATCCGGTACGCTCGCCTAAGGTGGTGCGGTGTCGTGTTGCTTAGGGAAGATCTGCCATCTCGGATGACATTCTTTCCCTATGGTTGCGGCTACGCCGTCCGGCAGGGATAGAGGGATGCTGTCACAGCCCCGCTGTCCGAAATGGGCGGCGGCAGGCAGCCCGGCAGCAGACAGGTACAGGCGTCTTTGCCGAAGCTGGCGGGCGAAGTTTACGCTGGCAAGAAAACAGGAAACGCAAAAGGGGAGGGCCTTGGCAGGCTCTCCCCTTGTTTTTGGGATTATGAACGGGCGCTTACTGGGCCGGAACGGCTTCCGGAGGGATGGGCGCGCCGTGTTCGGGGCCCGCGGGCAAGGTCTGCACGGCGGGCGCTTCCTGCACGGGTTCGGCAGCCTGCGCGTTTTCCGCAGGCGCGGGCGTACCTTCCGCGGGAGCGGGGGCCGCGGCCTCCTCGGCCGGGGCAGCCGGCGTTTCAGCCGGAGCAGCGGCATCAGTCGCGGGAGCGGTGGCTTCCGGCGTTTCCGGGGCCGGGGCGGCTTCAGTCGGAGCAGCGGTTTCAGGGGCGGCAGGGGCCGTGCTTTCCGTCGCGGGAGCGGCTTCAGGGGCCGCTTCAGGAGCTGCCGTATCAGCAGGCGTTTCCGGTGCGGCCGTTTCAGCAGCTTCGGGGGCCGCAGGGGCAGCGTTTTCCTCAACAGCGGCCGGGGCTGCGGGAGCAGCGGCGTTCAGGGGCTGGGCGGCGGCGAGCTTGAGCTCGGCATGTTCGGCCAGCTGAGGGGCCAGCCACAGATGCGCAGGCTGGGCCAGAATAATGGCGAACAGGGTGCAGACCAGCAGGGAGCCGCCGGGCCAGGCGCGACGGGTGAAGCGGGCCAGCAGCACGGCAAAGACGATGCACAGGCCGCCCAGGACGGGCAGGGCATCCAGGCTGGTCAGCAGGGTTTCATACTGCTGGGGGATGGCCAGCGAGGTGGACGTGCGGAGCCATTCCAGCGCCACGGGGAAGTGCAGGGCGGCCAGCAGCATGCCCGCATGCAGGAAAAGCAGGGCGATGACCAGATAGAAGAACTTGCTGCCCAGGCTGCCCATGCGGACCAGGGCGCGGCCCAGCAGGATGGCCAGCAGACAGAGCGCGGGCGTGGCACCGGCAAGGCCGGAGCCCAGCAGGGACAGGGGCAGGGAGAAGAACAGGGCGATCCACAGGAAGGAGCTGCCGCTGTTTTCCTTGCGGCTGGCCCGCAGGGTCTTCCAGCTGGTGGCAAACACGCGGCCCCAGTTGACGCCGGTGACCACAAAGAGCCAGGGCAGGAGGCCGAGTACGGCCAGCGCCGGGGCCAGCCACCAGAAGGCGGGCAGGGGCCAGGGCAGGCTGATGAACTTGCCCGACACGGCCTGGGCGTAGCCTTCGGCCTGCACCCAGAAGATGATGGCGGCGGCCCAGAGGGTACCCAGCAGCAGGAGCAGGAGGAAGCCCGCCAGCGCGTCCAGACGCTGGGCGCGACGGATACGCCAGGTCCAGAACAGGTGGACGAGGCTGGTCAGCAGGGGCAGGATCAGGAAGAGCAGGCCGCCGGTCAGCGCGGCCAGACCGGAGGTCAGGAAGGCCAGCGGCAGGGAGATCCAGGCGTGTTCCTTTTTCCAGCCCATGCAGAAAAAGGCCATGGAGAGCAGGCACAGGCCGGTGGCCAGCCCCTGCGGGCCCATGAAATGCGCCAGCTGCGGGAACAACAGGCTGGAGAGCAGGATCAGGCCGGAGGCCAGGGCGGCCTGCGGGCCGAAACCGGCGGCACGGCTCAGGGCCCAGGTACCCCACAGACAGGCCAGCCCGCCCAGGGCGGCGCCCGCCGGCCAGACGAAGGCCGAAAGCTGCGGCACCATGCGGGCCACCAGGTCGAGGGCGGCCAGCATCCAGACAAAGACGGGCAGCTGGGCATCACCGTTATGCAGGGGCGCGAACCACTGGCCATTGGCCAGCGCTTCACGGACGGTATCCATAAGTTTCATTTCCGGCGGGCAGTACAGACCGCCGGTCAGGAAGGTGGGCCAGAGCTGGCAGACCAGAAGCAGGAGCAGGGCCAGGGGGCCCATCTTGGCCAGCACGGCAAAGGTTTTCTGGGCAGGCCCGGCTTCCAGCACGGCCACCGGCGCGGCAGCAGGGGCGGCCGGGGCTTCTGCCTGCGGGGCGGGCGCCTGGCCTTCTTCCGGCAGGGAAGCTGCTTCGGCAGCCGGGATCCGGTCATCCATCGCAGCGGGCTGCATGGTGGCCAGACCGCGACGTCCGCTGCGGGGCGCTTCGGCCATGGCGGCAGCCGCGGCGGCATCGGCAGCAACGTCCTCCGCAGAGGCTTCGCTGCCGTCGGCCTTTTCTTCGGCGGTGACGGCAGGCTCGGTCGCAGGTACGGACTGAGCAGCCTCGGCAGGGGCCGCAGGCGCTTCCCCGGCTTCCATGCTCAGAGGCGCTTCGGGCGTCTGGTCCGCGGCAGGGCCTTCCACCGGCGCGGCAACGGGCGCGGCGGGAGCGGTCGGGGCGTCCTCAGCCTGCACGGCCTCTGCGGCGGGCATGGGGATGGGGGCCTCTTGCTGCGGGGCGGGCGCCGGTTCCGGGGCCACAGACGCTGTGCCGGGGGCCGGGCTCTTCTGGCCGTCGGCAGGGGCGGGGCGACTCGCCCGGGCCCGGGCCTCTTCATCCAGCTGGGACCAGGGCGTCATGCCCATGGGGATCTCCTCTTCAGGGCAGGCCAGCTTGCTGGCGGCATCGGGATTTTTTTCTGTCATGATGGCTCCTTGGGCGATGCGGCGGCTCCGACCAGATAATGCCGGGCAGAACGGCCGTTCAGGGTCACGGTCAGACCTCCCTGGACAGCCAGGGACGTCTGTTCAACGATATTTTGCGCTGCACCGGAAACGGGCAGGGGGATGCGAAGGGTGGCGCTGGCGCTGCCGAAGTTGGCGGCCAGCACCCAGCAGCTGCCGTCAGGCAGACGGGTGACGGTGGCCAGAGTCCCGGCAGGGCCGCTGACCACGCGCAAAAGCTGGCCCCGGGCCACACCGGAGACGGCGCGGGCATGCAGCAGCCGGGCCATGATGCTTGCCGGGCTCCGGGGCAGGCGCAGCTCTTCCGAAAGCGGGCCAAAGGCCAGGGGCGCGGGCTCCACCTCTCCGGCGGCGGTCTCCGGCTCCAGCAGGGGGACGAGACCGCCGCTGGCAGCCGTGCCCGGCGTGGATTTGGGCAGGGGCAGGGCTCCCTGCAATTCCTGCGGGCTCACGAAGGCCAGACCGGGCAGGCCCACACGCCAGGCAAGCAGCAGCAGGCAGGCTTCTTCCAGCTCCGCGTCGCGCCGGTCGCGGGCGGGAACGGCATCGGGCTTGCGCCCAAGGGCTTCCCGGGCCAGCCCGGCGGGCGTGGTGGGCCAGAAATATTCGTCGTCATGCAGGCCGGCAAGACGGCAGGCACGCTGGAACAGGGCCTCGCCACCGGGCAGGTCGCGCAGGGGACGCCAGTCCACGCCCTGCCACTGGTGCAGGCCGCGGGCCAGACCCTCCTGCCGGACACCGCTGTTCATGGACTGGCGCAGCAATGAGGCCAGAGGCGCGGCATCGCCGGTGAGCAGGGCATATTCGGCGGCGGGGCTGGTGACGGTATCGCGGGTCAGATCCACGGGGGCCCGTTGGATAAGAGGTGTCAGCGACGGGGGCAGGATGTCGGCCTGCATGGCCCAGCCGCCGTAACGGTGGATCTCGCGGGCAAGGGCATCCAGGGCCTCCAGGCCGGGGGCCAGCTGGTCACGGGGGGAGGGCGCTCCGCCGTCGGGCGGCACGTCCAGGCCCATGACGGCTTCAAGGTGCAGCCCGGCCAGGGTCTGCTGCTGCAGGCCGGTATGCCGGATGACGGCGGCGGAGAGCACGCGCCGGGCCTGCCCCGAGGGGTCCTGCCAGAGCAGCACGGGGCGCAGCACGTTGCCCGCATAGCGGTAGAGCCAGCGCCGGGGCTTGCCGTCGGCCCCGCGCACTTCGCCGGTGACGGCCCAGCCGCCGGGCGTGGCCCAGGGCAGGCTGTCGCGCAGCAGGGCCGGAGGCAGCAGGCCCTTGTCGGTGAGGGCGCGACATTGCTGGGCGTTGAGGGGGAGACATTCCCATTCCTGCGGCGAAGAGGGCAAGGTGCTCCAGAGGGAGGACGGGGCCTCCATCATGGCGTACAGACCGCTGAAGCGGCTGGCGTGGCGGGCCTGAAGGAAAAAGTCCGGGCCCAGGCCTGTGGCGGCCGGGGGCAGGGAGCCGCCGAGCTGGAAGCCGCTGGTGGCGGCGCGGGCGTTGAGCCGGGCGAACTGTTCGTCATCGCCGCTGCGGGCGTCGAAGGCCAGGGACGTGGTGCCCGTGCCGAAATCGGGGCGGAGCTGGTTGTGCCAGAGGGCCCCCTGTTCCTGGGACGGGGACAGGTAAAGGCCGGAAAAGCCCATCCGCCGGAAGGCTTCCAGTGTGCCGGAGCGGGCCAGGGACTGCATGGCCGTGGCCTTGCCCCGCAGGGTGTGGGGATTGACCTCCAGCCAGCAGGGGGCGGCATCCAGCAGCAGGGGCAGGCGGTCATTGCTGCCGCTGTTGCCCCACAGGCGTTCCGAGCCCGAGACCTCGGCGGCCAGGTCATCGGCATTGCCCAGCATGGACTGGCGTTCCAGCCACTGGATATAGCCGGGATCGGCGCGCAGCAGGCTGCCGGGGGCCCTGTCGGGGCGTTCCGTCCCGGACAGGAGCAGCGGCTTGCGGCCGTGCGGGCCCATGACCTCCTGCGAACAGGCGCAGAGCAGCAGGGCCAGCACGACCGTCAAAAGCCGCCAAAGGGCAAAGGTCGCTAATGGGCGGCCTTTTCTTCTTCCTTGGCCGCGTTCCACAGCTCATCCTTCTCATCCAGCGACAGGTCGGGGAAGTCCTTCCCCTGCTGCCGGGCCAGTTCTTCCATGCGGGCAAAGCGGCGCAGGAAGCGGGCCGTGGCCAGGTCCAGGGCTTCGCTGGCCTTGATGCCCTTGCGGCGGCCCATCTCGGTGATGCTGAAGATCAGGTCGCCCAGTTCGTGCTTCTGGGCTTCGGCGTCGTCCCCGGCGGAGGCGTCCAGCCATTCCAGCCATTCGGCTTCCACCTGCTGCTCCACTTCTTCGTCCTCGGGCCAGGTGAAGCCCACGCGGGCGGCCTTGGAGTGGATGCGGTAGGCCTTGGTCAGCGGCGGCAGGCTGGAGGGCAGGGAGTCGAACAGGCCCTGGGGTTTGCCTTCGGCATCGGTGTGCTCGGCGCGCTTGATCTTTTCCCAGGTCTTGAGCTGCTCGTCCAGATTGTCGAAGGTCACGTCACCGAACACATGGGGATGGCGGCGCACCATCTTGGCCCGGTTGTTGTTCAGGGCGTCGTCCAGGCTGAACTGGCCGCGCTTCTGGTACAGATGGGCCACGAAGAGCAGCAGGAAGGCCACGTCGCCCAGTTCTTCGCACACGTCGGCCGTGTTGCCGGAGCGGATGGCGCTGACCAGCTCGTGGCTTTCCTCGATAAGGTATTCGGTCAGGCTTTCGGGGGTCTGCTCCTTGTCCCAGGGGCAGCCGTTCTCGGCATCGGTCAGCCGCTCGATGACGGCCTGCAATTCTTCCAGAGCGCTTTTCATGAAACTGTTCCTTGTGGAGGGTTAAAGTCCGAAACGGCTGATGAGGTCAGGCGGCAGCCAGCCGCGCACCTGGCTTATCAGGGAATTGAAATAGGGCAGGGCGCGCGAGTTGCGCAGGAATTCGGCATCGCCGAAGAGTTTTTGCAACAGCAGCAGGACCACGGCGCAGAGCAGCACGCCCTTGGCCAGGCCCAGCAGGCCGCCGGTGAGCTTGTCTATCCAGCCCACGAAGGAGAAAGCCAGCAGCTTTTGCAGCAGCCGCGCCAGCAGACCCACGGCGATGAGCACGCCCAGGAAGAGCAGCACATAGCTGGCGATGTTGCGCCAGGCCGGTTCGGTGATGAAGGTGAGGTGCGGGGCCAGCACGGTGTGGAAATGGTGGGAGACCCAGAAGCCGCCCACGATGGAGATCAGCCCGGCGACCTCGCCCACGAAGCCGGTCCAGAACCCGCGGGCCGCGAAGGCCGTCAGGACCAGCACGATGATGACGTCGAAAATATCCTGTCCCATAAGCTCCCTGCGGGAATGAAGGTCTTCCCGCGCCACAGGCCGCGACAATCCACGGTCCCCGGTCCTTCCCGGCGGCCGTCGCGTCCGCGCTCCTGTACGCAGGTACGCGGGCAGCATAGCAAAAGGGGGGGCGGGACACAATCCGTCCGTCGGGGCGGCGGGGGCCGCCGGAGTCGGGCTGCCAGACCAGGGCCGCAAGAAAGGAGGCACCGGGCCGATGCGCCGGGACAGGCGGTACGGCGCCTTTGGGCCAGGCGGCTCAGACAGCGGTGAAGCTAGTCGGAGATGGAGCGGAGACACACGGTCTTCCGGTCAGCAGTCCAGTCATCCGGGAAAACCGGGCGGCAGCCAGTCCCAGTCATGCACCTGCACCATGATGGGGGCGAAACAGGGCAGGACGCGCGAATGGCGCAGGAATCCGGCATTGCCGAAGATCGTCTGCAGGATCAGCAGGATGACGGCCATGATCAGCACGCCCCTGGCCAGGCCCAGCAGGCCGCCGGCGACCTTGTCGATCCAGCCCGTGCAGGAGAAGGGCAGCAGCTTTTGCAGCAGGCCTACGGCGATGAACACGGCCAGGAAGAGCAGCACGTAGCTGGCGAGGTCGCGCCAGGCCGTGATGAAGGTCAGGTGCTGGGCCAGCACGCTGTAGAAATGGGAGGCCACCCAGAAGCCGCCCACGAGGGAGAGCAGGCTGGCCGCCTCGCCCACAAGACCTGTACAGGCTCCACGGACCGCGAAGACCGCCAGGGCCAGCACGATGATGCCGTCGGAGATGATCTGTCCCATAAGCTCCTCCGCAGGCTGGAGGTCATGCGCTGCAGGAGATGGCGGCTCACGGTCCCCGGTCATCCCCGCGGCCCGCCCTATGCGCATCCCTGCACGCAGGTACGCGGACAGTATAGTAAAAGGGGGTACGGGGCACAATCCGTCCACCAGTGCGGGCAGGGCCGGCGGGCCGGAGCCATGGGGGAGAGGAACCGGGGAAGCGTTCCGCTCCAGTGCGTGGAGGATGGTGGGCCTGCTCCCCTCCGGGAGCCGTCGCGCCCGCATCCCTCTGCCGGGGCAGGGCGGCAGGACACAATCCGTCCGTCTGTACAGATGGGGGCCGATACGCTATGCTTGCGGGATGGATACGCGATTGGGAAACTTGCTGGAACAGGCCGGACTGGCCTGCAACAGTACGGAAGCTCCGGCGGCGGAGACCGCTCCCGGAGCCGAAGAGGAAAGCCACGGCCTGACGGCCTACACGCCCTTCATCTCCGTGCGGGCCTGCGGCCGTTTGTGGCGCCTGCAGCGCGCCGCCGACCTGGAGACCCTGTGGAACGCCATGCTGGACGATCCGCAGAACTTTGAGGACGAACGCCTGCCTTACTGGACGGAACTGTGGCCGTCCAGCATCGCCCTGTGCCGCTGGCTGGAAGAGCGCCGCGCCGAGATCGCCGGGCGCCCCTGTCTCGACCTGGGCTGCGGCCTGGGGCTCACGGCCATGGTGGGCCAGTGGCTGGGCGCGCAGGTCATCGGCATGGACTATGAGGAAGAGGCCCTGCACTTCGCCAGCCTCAACGCTCGGCACAACGGGGTGACCTCGCCCCTGTGGACCGTCATGGACTGGCGGCAGCCCGCCGTGCGGCCTCGCAGCATCTTCCGCCTGTGGGGCGGCGACATCATGTACGAAAAGCGCTTTGTGGCGCCGGTGATGCACTTTCTTTCCCATGTGCTGGCCGACGACGGCGCGGCCTGGGTGGCCGAGCCCGGGCGCGGCGTGTACGAGGCCTTTCTGCAGGCCCTGCACGGCGGCGGTCTGGAAGGGCGGCGCGTGTTCACCGAGCGTGTGGAACCCCTGTATGCCCAGCCCGTGCCCGTCACGGTGGCCGTATGGGAGATACGCCGCCGCGTCCGGCCCGCGTAGGCCCGGATCATGGCCCTTGGAGCCCTCCCGCTCCGGTAGCCGGCGCTGGTTGCCTGCATAAGGGCGGCTTGTCCCCGCAAGGCATACGGCTGTATGCGCAGGCAGGGCCTTCCGTATCCCTTGCCGCAGCGGCCCGGTATAACGGGTGCGCTTCTGTGGCCGACATCCGGTCTGCCTGCCCCTTTCCCGGCACGTTTTTTCGTGAAAGGCGCCGCTCCAGCGGGCAGGGGCGGAGAAAGGCCTCTGGATTTTCAGGAAGATTTTGCTAGATTCACCACCGGGCACCGCCGGACGGTGTCCCGGCCGCATGAGGGCGAACAATGGGAAAACTGACACGTTTTGGTGTTTCTCTGGATGAAGAGCTGCTGGAACCTTTCGACGCCCTGTGTGCCGTCAAAGGGTACAGCAACCGCTCCGAAGCCATCCGTGACCTCATCCGCAAGGCCCTTGTGGCCGAGGAGTGGCAACAGGCCGACGGCCAGGGTGCAGGCACGCTGACCCTGGTCTATGACCATCACAAGAACGACCTGGCCCGTCGCCTGACCCAGATGCAGCACGACGAGCATGACATCATCATCGCCACTCTGCATGTGCATCTGGACCATCACAACTGCCTTGAGGTGCTCATCCTCAAAGGCGAGGCCGCCCGCGTGCGGGCGCTGGCCGACAAGCTCATTTCCTGCAAGGGTGTCAAGCACGGCACCTTCAGCGGTACAACTACAGGACAGGATCTCGCATAATGGAAGACGTGCAACGCCATGCCCCCAAGGTTCCCATCAATATCGACCGCGTCGGTATCCGCGGCATCACCGTGCCGCTGCTGGTGCGCGACCGCGCCCAGGGCAGCCGCCAGACCGTGGCCCGGGTGGACCTTGGTGTGGATCTGCCCGCCTCGTTCAAGGGCACGCACATGAGCCGCTTCATCGAAGCGCTGGAAGAATGGAACGACGAAATCAACTACCAGTCGGTGCGCCGCCTGCTGGCCACGGTCAAGGAACGCCTGGAAGCGCGCCGTTCCTATGTGCGCTTCTGCTTCCCCTATTTCGTGCACAAGCCCGCGCCTTCGTCGGGCATCAAGAGCATCATCTCGTATGAATGCCGCCTGACCGGCGAGCTGGACGAGAAGGGCCAGTCCTTCCTGCTGGAAGTGGATGTGCCCGTGATGACCGTGTGCCCCTGCTCCAAGGCCATCAGCCGCGAGGGCGCGCACAGCCAGCGCACCATGATCCATCTGGCCGTGCGCATGTCGGGCTTCAGCTGGATCGAGGAATTCATCGAAATGGCCGAGGCTTCGGGCTCATCCGCCGTCTACACCCTGCTTAAGCGCGAGGACGAGAAATACGTCACCGAGCACGCCTTCGCCCAGCCCACCTTCGTGGAGGATGTGGTGCGCAACGTGGCCCAGCGCCTGACGGAGCACGAGCATGTGCGCTGGTTCCGCGTGGAGGTGGAGAGCATGGAATCCATCCACAGCCACAACGCCTTTGCCTGCATCGAACGCGACCTGCGAACGCAGGACGAACAGGCTTAGCCCACACCTGAGGAAGCCGGAAGAGCCCGGCTTCCTTTTTTTTGCACGATACTGCGGTCAAAAAATTTTTCCCAAAAAGTTTTTTACACTTGACAGCAGCCTGTGCTAATACTCTCACGCCCAAGTTTCGTATGGCCTTGGGGCAGGGCAGGCTGTCCGGCCGTCGTCCTGTCCCCCTCAGGGACTGTCCCTTTGCCGGCGGCATGCGGGGCTTTTCCCTGCCGCCCGGGCCCTTCCCCCGTTTTTGGTTGCGATTTCTTACCCCGGAGAAAGCATGCGTCTTGTCCCAAGACTGCTGATACCCCTTGCCATGGGCCTGTTGGCCCTGAGCGCCGGTTGCGCCTCCCATTCCGGGTCCGGCTCTTCCGGTTATCCTGAAGAATCCTGGTATGCGCAGCGCCAGCGCGCGGCGCAGGAAGCCCGCTTCCGCCGCTCCTATGAAGCCGTTTTCGATGAAAGCGCCGAGGAGGGCGGTCCCCGGCAGGCCAAGGCCGTGCAGGTGGCCCGTTCCGCCATCGGTACCCCCTATGTGCCCGGCGGGCGCAATCCCGGCGGTTTCGACTGCTCCGGCCTCGTCCAGTGGGCCTACAAGAGCGTGGGTATCAACCTGCCGCGCACGGCCCGGGAGCAGTCGGCCGTAGGCAAGCGCATCACCCGCGTGGAAGACATGCGCGCCGGTGACATCGTGGCCTTCCACCATCCCCGCCGCGGCTACCATACCGGCATCTATGTGGGGGACGGGAAGTTCGTCCACAGCCCCCGTCGCCGGACGCGTGTGCGCATCAACAGCCTTGACGACCCGTATTTCAGAACTACCTTCATGGGAGCCCGACGCGTGGAAGGCAGCGACGCCTTCAGTGCCGAGGAACTGCGCATGGCCGCCTATGCCGAAGAGCAGGCCGTGCGCGAGATCTCGCACAGCCGCAGCAAGAGCAAGGCCGGTGTCAGCCAGAAGAGCTCGCGTGACAAGAAGAGCAGCGTCAAGAAGAACAACAGCCGCAGCAAGAGCAAGAGCAGCGTCAGCCGGAAGGGCAGCAGCAAGAAGAGCAGCGTCAAGAAGAGCAGTCGCGGCAAAAGCAAGAGCAGCGTCCAGAAAAAGAGCAGCAGCAAGAAGAGCTCCGGCAAGCAGGGACGCAATACCAAGAAATAGTCCGTCCTTTTGTCGGCAACGGGAGGACGGCATGACCCGGGCCACAGGTCCGGCATACACGGGAGTCGATCATGCTTCCTCTCATGAGCCCCCAGGATGTCAAAAGGAAACTGGAAGCCGGCGAGATCCGGCTTGTGGATATACGCGAACCTGATGAAGTGGAGTCCCTGCGCATCGAAGGCGCGGAGATCGCCCCCCTGTCGGTCATCCGCTGGCAGGATTTCCGTCCCGTGACGGACAAGCCCGTGGTCTTCACCTGCAATTCGGGCCGCCGCACCAAGAACAACAGCGACCTTCTGGAACAGCTGGCCGCCGGTGAGGCCTGGCAGATGGAAGGCGGGGCCACGGCCTGGGACAAGGCCGGTCTTCCCGTGGTGCGCAGCCGCCGCAGCCTGCCCATGTTCCGCCAGATCCAGATCGGCGCGGGCGGCATGGTGCTGCTGGGCCTGGCCCTGAGCCTTGCCTGGCCCCAGTGGCTCTGGCTGAGCGCTTTCGTGGGCGCGGGCCTGGTCTTTGCCGGGGTGACGGGCTTCTGCGGCTTGGGTCTTTTGCTGGCCCGTATGCCGTGGAACAAGAAATAGTCTCCGCGCAGACAGATTTTCCCAAAGGGGAAGGTGCTCCTTGCCAGGGGCCCTTCCCCTTTCGTTCATATCCTTCACACCCAGACGACCCGTACGGGCGTTTCCGGAGGCGGCATGACCATCCCCTGCGCACTGCCCCGCAGCCTGCAAGCCTATCGTTACCATCCTGCGCCGTCAGCCTCTTCCCGTCCCGTGCGGGGACGGCTGGCCCCCAGCCCCACGGGCTACATGCATCTGGGCAATGCCTGGGCCTTCCTCCTGGCCTGGCTGGCGGTACGCAGCGCCGGAGGGACGCTGGTCCTGCGCATGGAGGACATCGACCCCCAGCGTTCGCGTCCCGAATATGCCCGGGCTCTGGTGGAGGATCTGCGCTGGCTGGGGCTGGACTGGGACGAAGGCCCGGCCGTGGACGGTATCATCCCGGCCGAGGGCGACATGGTGGAGCAGGGCCCGTGCGGCCCTTATTTCCAGAGCGCCCGCGCGGCCCTGTATGATGCGACGCTGGATGCCATGGACCGTGCCGGGCTGGTCTATCCCTGTTATTGCACCCGCAAGGAGCTGCGCCAGCTGGCCGGAGCGCCCCATGTGGATGATGCCGGGGCACCTTATCCCGGTACCTGCCGTCATCTGAGCCCGGAAGAACGGCGTCAGCGCGAGGCCCAGGGGCGGCGTGCCTGCCTGCGTCTGCGCTGCCCCGAGGGACGTTTCCATTTTCAGGACGGCCTGCTGGGCGAGCAATCTTTCACTCTGGAGGACTGCGGCGGCGATTTCGCCCTGCGCCGTTCCGACGGCGTGGTGGCCTACCAGCTGGCCGTGGCCCTGGACGATGCCCTGATGGGCATCACCCAGGTGGTGCGGGGCCGCGACATATTGACGTCCACGCCGCGCCAGCTGGCCCTGCTGCGTCTGTGGGGCTTCGAGCCGCCCGTCTATGCGCACATCCCGCTGCTTCTGGACGGACAGGGGGAGCGGCTGGCCAAGCGCCATCAGAGCCTGGGGGTGCGCGAGCTGCGCCGTCAGGGCGTCGCGGCGGCGGAGATCGTGGGCGTGCTGGCCCGTCTGGCAGGTCTGCGCCCGGACATACGACCGCTGGCGGCAGCGGATCTGCTGGCGGATTTCCGGCTGGAGCGCCTGCCCCGGCAGGACGTTTGCCTGCGGGACCTGCCCTGTGTGCCGGATTGGTTGCGGCCCTTGTGCCTGCCTTGCTGATGGGTGGATTTGTCTTTTATGAAAAAAAAAGCTATCTTTAGCTTTTGAAATTTTCTTGCCCGTTGTCGGGCTGGAGGCAATATGAGCAAGGTTCTTGATAAGGCCTTTCTTGAAAGTGTGTTCCCTCCGGAGCGCACTGAGGCTTTTTTCGACGCACTGTTCGGCGGCGCTGAGGAAGGCGCTTATGACATCGTTCTGGTCTGCCGCTCCGAAGGAGAAGGGAAGGCGGAACTGGCCTTTGAGCTGCATCAGCGTCCCGGAAAATGTCTTGCCTGCAATCTGACCTACGGACTGCCGCAGGTCTTCCAGCGCCATCCCATCCTCAATGTGGCGGGCGTGGCCCGTGCCGTGGCGGAAAAACTGGGCTGGCCCGGCGATAAAGTCCGCTGGTGGCTGGGTCATACTGAAGAAATCAGCCGCAGCCTGCACGTCATCCCCCTGTATCTGGAAAGGACTGCGGACTGATCCCCGAGCCGGGCATATTTCCGCTTGACAGTCCGGCCATATTTTGACACAACAAGCCGTCCGCCAGCTTAGCTCAGTTGGTAGAGCAGCTGATTCGTAATCAGCAGGCCAAGAGTTCAAGTCTCTTAGCTGGCTCCATAAAAAATAAGCCCTTACGGAATTTTCCGTAAGGGCTTTTTTTGTGGCCTTTAGTCCGTCGAACGTCGTAGAGGCTAAACAAAAAAGACACCCAATAGCGGGTGTCTTTTTTTGTTTAGTTAGTACGCGGATAAAAATAGAAATGACTATATTATCAATTGGTTGTGTTGATATGATTTAAATAAGTATTAAATATATAATAAGTATTTTATAGTTGGTAAAATATTGCTTGCTGTTAATATATTAGCAGGTATTATAAATTATTTAATAACTATAATGTTATTTACAATTGAGGGGGAAGAAGGCGCAGAAAATTTTTTCTCTTATAGTAATTTTACACAAAGGAAGATTGGAGTCAGCCAGACTGAATGGAAGTGAATCTCTGCGTCTGGTTTCCGATCGGTACGCTATGGGGATACCTCATTCGGTAGGGGCGTTCAGAAAAAAACAAAAAATTTTTGCAAGGGTGTGAAAATTCTTCGTACAGTTCCGGAAAAAGAAATAGCCAGGATGCTCATCAGGAGTCCACGGAGAAGGTACAGGCCTGCAGGAAATGTTTTTAGCCGTAGCGAGGAAATAACATGATGATTTTATTGTATATGGTTCAATACTTTTCTTTAAATCCTTTTTTGAGTATACTTTGCGGTTATATTGCATGTGTTGCTATGTAAGGAGCTGATTGGGGGTATAATTATGCAGAATTACAGTATATTTCCTCAAAATATGAACCTGCCGAGGTGGAAGAGGAACATGTTTTTTACAGGAGTACGCAATGCAACGCTTTTCAAATGGACTGTTGGAGGCTTTCCGGTAACAGAGGAACATAGCAAAAAGACAACACATCCCATTTTTGTTTTGGCTATCACGTCTTATGGCCCTGAAGTTTGTCCATGTAGCCGTAAAAACTGGTATGATAAGGATGACAGACGATATATCAGGGGCGGTGCATGCACGAGCACAAAGCATATCATCCGTGATACGACCTATCTTGTTGAAGAACATCGTTTTAGTATCCCACGTGGTGTTTGCTACGAAGAGGGATTCAAAGAGGATTTTACAAATATAGAGCACAGAGACTATCTTCCTCTGTATTGCATGGGAGTCGTGAAAGACGATGATATCAAAGGATAATCCGATGTCTGGAAAAAATACAGATGATAGGAAATGCACTCGAGAAAGGTTGTTCCCTGTATCTGACAATTCAGAAGGGTATGTAAGATCAGTCAACAGGATGCATGATGCCTGCAAAAAACTTCTTGAGAATGCAATTTACGTAATAAATAAAGATATTTCAAAACATTATTGTAACAAAAATGTTTTTATAAACGATATTTATGTATGTTTATTAAGTCTTTATATGTCAGAGAAGAAAGGGGAAGAGAGAAATACCTTGACAAGTGCTCTCAAATCACCAAAAGGGCTGAAATATAGGTTCGAATTATGGTATAGGGAGCGGGAAAATAGCTATAGTCATAGCCCGGGGGCGCAGAAAGACGCGGACCCCCTTCAAGCGTTCGACGAGGATCTGGGTTCAGTCCTTCGGCGCCGGGGATACTATCGTAAGCGTTTTCAGACTGTCTTGCGTGAGAATAAGCGAATCGTCGAAGAGGTCGCTGGAACCTTTTTCACCTATGGCTCTAGGGAGCTTCCTTGTTTGTCCCTGTTAATTTTTCGAGAGTATGTAGATGAGATCGCTTCCAGTTTCAAGCCAACATTGAGCGATCAAGACTTCTGGAAAGGGGAAGAGCCCATCTACAAGGACGGCGAGTGCACCGGGAAGCGTGAAGGGCCCAGCGCGGTACAACTTGACCAGTTCTGCGAGCAGCTGTTCCAGCATGTCGCCACACTATTCAGCTGCTCCTATCTGATCAGTCTGGATATGGTCATGGATATTCTTCCCAGATGCTATACCTACTTCGAGAGTAAAAATTTCCTTGCGATATCCTCTTCCTCTGGAGATGAGGACAAGGTCCCGGGGGAAATCGAGGAATCGCAGATCCCCGGCACCAGACGCTGGACGCAGGAAAGGGACTATCTTTGCAGTTTTGTCGAAAAAAACAGTGAACGGATCAGGACCGTAGTGCGTTCGCTGGATCAGAAAGAAGCCCTTCTGCTGTGCTGCAAGTTTGATGGCATGCCGCAAACCAAGATCTGCAGGGTTATCGGGCAGAAATCCTCTGGGCGAATACAGGAAAAGTGCGTCAAGGCCGCACAAAAATTGCGAACTGCCATCGAAAAAGCCGATTTGTGGCTGGATATGCATCGTCTCTGCGATAGTGACGAGGGAGCCAGCACCTTGCAAAAATACTATTTCGAGGAGATTCTTTCTGTTGTTCGGGATGAGTGGCGGGAAGAGATGGAACACGCCCTCCAGGCACTCGATGCATCTCAGGAGACGAAAAAATGGAACTGACCAGAGAAGAGCTTCTTCAGATGGTAGCACTGGCTGAACAGGAGCGTTTCTGCCCCAGCGCCGCTGTTCTCATGGAGAAAGAACACGGGGCAGAGTTGCAGGAGCATCTCGACCATTGTGCGCGGTGCCGTTCCCGGCTCGAATCCTCAGAGATCCTTGCCGGGGAACTGGCCTTTGAGAAACTGGCGGATATGTTCAATGAGGACATCTTTGCCCAGACGGTTCCCCAGCAGTTCGAACCGGGCCAGGTATGGCAGTTGGGCCAAAGTTATGGAGGCTGGGGTGCCTATGCATGTTACTATCACGCTCCCCAAGTGCTCGTGCTGGATGTTTTGCCCTATGATGTCGCGCGGGTGGCCCATATCAGTAGCTTCGGCGCTCTTAAGCATCAGGGCGATATCTCTTTGACGGATGATTCTTCTGACTGCTTTGCTGAATTCTGGAATGTCTACTCTGTGCCCACGTCATGGCTCGACGTGTATGTGGGCAAGGTCAGAGCGGGACTGATCGCGGCGGGCGATCTTTTGTTCCATGCACAGCAGGAGCAGGAAGGACCTGAAGAAGGGAGTCCCATCGATATGTTCCGGCAACATGAGCTGTTCCATAGCATGCATTTTGCCATGAAGGCTATGAGTACAGTTATGGAGCTGACGGAGGCATACTACGAGGAACAGCAGCGACAGGAGATCGCAAAATATTTCGACGAGCTTGGAGAAGGAGAGCGCTGGTCGCCTGTTTCGGTGGTCGCCAGAGATGATTCCCTCTATGCTGTTGCGGCGGCCTCGGCCATGCTGAAACTAGAGTTCGGAGAAGGGGATGAGAGGAATGTCTGTCTTGTAGAGTATGATGACGGCCAACTGTCATACAGTTTTGATTACATTCCCTCCCATACGACCTATGCCGTCATGCTGCTGCTGGATGATGTGCCCGTCTCCGTAAAAAATGAGCAAGGTGAAGAAAGCACCCGGGTCATCGTGGATTCCGATGCCGCGCAAATTCGCCATTGCGGATTGGACGAACAAGATTTCAACCGCTGTACCCTGCTGGTTTTCCAAAATACTGGTTCTCCCCGTTAGGAGATGTCGACATGCCCACGCCGCTTTACTTTCCCACAGTAGCCAAAGCCAATTCCGGGGGATCAGAATCTGTCCTGTGCAGCCTTACCCTGAAGAGGGGGGAAAAGCCGGGGCTTTTCCCCCAGGACCTGCCGGAGAAGACAGACGATAGATTCTGGCAGCCTTTGCTCCGTGTCGCCAAACGCTTGCCTATCGAGCTGAATGCCCGCGGTTTTAACATAAGTGAGCTTCGTTTCTCTGGTCCCTCCGCCACAGGCTGTGTCTCCTTCTTTGAAAAATATGATGTCGATGCCATGGAGGATGGAGGTGACCCCCTTCAGATCGCCATCAGTGTTAGGAGCGCCTATGATGACGATGGCGTGGACAAGGCCAAACGGGTCAGTGACATGGAGGCGAAAGTAAAGCTCTGCTTACGGTACGAGATGGACCTCTTCGTACTTTCCAAGGAAAATAAGCCTGATTTAGAGGGCATGACGATCGTTAAGGAGGAATATGAAACGCTAGATCTGGATACTGTCAGAAAGAAGGATCTCCAGCGCAGGATTCGAGAGAAAAAATTACTCATCCTGCTGGCGGCCAGAGACTGGGAGAAAAAATTGGCGGACCTTTTGGGCTTGCGGGAGCGGGATGACAGTCAACGCTCCATGCTGTCTGCCACTGAGGAAATAACTACGCAGCAGCCCCGCTTGTATGATCTCTTTCTTGCCGCCTTGGCTGGCGATGAGGAGGAGCAGCGGATGCTGCACAAAATTTTCCATGGGGGCGGTAAATCCCTGGGAGATGCCGGCATGAGCAGGGATACCTTTCCTTGGAAAGTCATGCACGAGCAGGATGAAGAAGGGAAGCCATATCGCGATATCGTCTTCGGAGACTCCTCTCTTGTGCTTTCCGGCTCCACGAGTACCGGCAAGACAACGCTGGCCAAAGCTCTGATGCTCCATGCGTTGGCCCAGGGAAAACAGACTGTATACATCGCGCCCACGCGCGCCCTGGTATATGAAGTTTATCAGGATTTTTGTGACCTGTTGGAATCCTTGCGTGCACGCGCCAAGGATCTGGATAAGGACGAAGGGAAGGGGGAGTACCGGCAGCTTATAGAAGATCTTGTAACTGCTGATGATTCCAGATTTGTCCTGTCCACGGGAGAAAAAAACGAAAGGCTCTGTCACAACAAATGGTTGATTTTTGACGAGAAATAGCGTATAATAATGGTAAGAAACAGTACCACCGAAGGAGGTAATTGGATATGCCTACTATCAAAGACGCATTAGATATTATCGGTAAGTTGACTGTCGCAGAGCAGGAAAGCCTTAAAACAATGCTTTTAAGTCCTGCCTTTGTAAAGTCTTTGAATATTGAAGATTTCGTAGCAAAGGAACGCTTTGCAAATGGTCGTGTATGCCCTCTTTGTGGCTGTATCCATGTGGTTCGCAATGGTCATCGTAAAGATGGCACACAGCGATATGTATGTAAGGATTGTGGCAAGTCCTTCGTGATTGCTACGAACTCCATTGTGTCTGGTACAAGAAAAGACTTGTCCGTGTGGGAGCAGTACATTGATTGTATGATGAATGGCTTATCCATTCGTAAGACTGCTGTTGCTTGTGGGATTCACAGAAACACCGCATTCCTTTGGAGACACAAGATTTTGGATGCACTTCAGAATATGGCAGACGATGTTACCCTTGACGGCATTATTGAGGCTGACGAAACTTTTTTCGCCATCTCGTACAAGGGCAATCATAGCAAGAGTAAGACATTTGCTATGCCACGCAAGGCTCATAAGCGTGGTCATTCTACACATATCAGAGGCTTGTCCCAAGAAAAGGTATGTGTTCCTTGTGCGGTTAATAGGAATGGCTTGTCTATCTCCAAGATTACGAATACTGGTAGAGTTTCTACAAGAGATTTACATCATATTTATGATGGTAGGATTAAGACCAATTCCACTCTTGTTACGGACAAGATGAACTCCTATGTGAGATTTACAAATGCCAATGGCATTGACCTTGTGCAGTTAAAGACTGGCAAAGCCAAGAAAGGCATTTATAATATCCAACATATCAATAGCTACCATAGCCAGCTAAAGAGGTTTATGCGTGGCTTTAACGGTGTTTCTACCAAGTATCTGAACAACTATCTTGTGTGGAATAACCTTGTAAATTACGCCAAAGAAAGCGACATGGAGAAAAGGAACATCTTCTTAACTTTTGTTTTGGCAACATTGAAAACTGCTAAATGCAGAGATTTATCAAACAGACCAGCAGTTCCTCTGGTCGCCTAATTAGAATTTGTGGAGATGATAAGATGGTCAATATAACAGATGTAAAACAGATTCTTCAATTTGCAATAGATGCGGAGATTAAAGTCTTTCTTGATGGTGGATGGGGTGTAGATGCTCTTCTTGGATATCAGTCAAGAGCCCATAATGATATTGACATTTTTGTAGAAAAGAACGATTATCAGAACTTTATAGAAATAATGAAAGCTAATGGCTTTTATGAGATTAAGATGGAATATACAACATTGAACCATACTGTATGGGAAGATTTGAAAAACAGAATTATTGATTTGCATTGTTTTGAATATACGGACGAAGGTGAAATTCTTTATGATGGGGATTGTTTTCCGGTAGAAACTTTTTCGGGTAAAGGAAGAATTGAGGAAATAGAGGTTTCCTGTATTGAACCATATAGTCAAGTAATGTTCCATCTGGGATACGAGTTTGATGAAAATGATGCACATGATGTGAAGTTATTGTGTGAGACACTTCATATCGAAATTCCAAATGAGTATAGATAACTGCAAATAACAGTTTGTAGGGGAGTTCTGATACTCCCCTATAAAAATGGCTATTTATCAACTGTTTGTTGTGACATAGCCAAACGAAAAAGATGGCCAGGTCCTGCGGGGCGATTATCTTATTCTTTTCTCCGTATATGAAAAGGCCAACCTTTTCATGAACATGCTGTCATTACAGGCTGAGGGGCGCAGGCCGGATATCATCATCATCGATGAGCTCCACATGCTTTGTGATGAGGATCGTGGTGGTATTTTGGATCTCTTTATGGGCAAAGTCTTGTCCATGCGCTGGCAGGATGAAGTCCGGCTTATCGGCATCACGACGGAAGACAAGGGGGCGGACACCGTAAAGAACTTCCTGCGCAGCCTCGGTAAACCCGTTTCCTTACTTTCCATACCGCATCGCCCTCTTCCTGTGGACCATTACCTATTGGCCGGCGAGAAGACATCTTTGATCGCTAGTCTGCGCGGCACGGTGGACGGTATTTCCCAGAGGGAACAGCGGCGCATCGCAAGAGAGCTGTACACAGAGGAAAATGTCAGATTCGATCCTTTGGTCATGCTCAACAGCCGACATCCCGAAAAGCATACGCCGCACAAAAAAGTCATTGCTGTCTTTGATTCCATTGCGGCGATATACAGAGCCGTCGAGAGTCTGAGCTCATGTCGCCTCAAGAACGCCGATGGCGAGGTATTTTGTACGCCAGGGACCGTAGAAAGATTGAAGGAAGCCCTGGAGACCAGTTTTATTAATGGAGACGAAAAGAAGATTCTGCTCAAGGGGATACAAGCCGGTATCTTCGTCTACTATTCTCCGCTGGATTACACGCTGCGGGAAGAGATGGCCAGGGCTTTTCAGAAGGATTGCGACAAGACGCAGATCCTGCTGACGACGGAAGCTTTGGCCTATGGTGTCAATTTTCCGGCTGATGCCATCTATCTTACCTATCTCCGGGAGAGCGATCCTGTTGCCGGAGCCAGAGAGGGGAACTTCATCAAGCGCAACCTGTTCTTCAATATCCTGGGGCGCGCAGGCCGTTTGGGAAAAAGTACACACGAAAGTGCCTGTTGTGCCTTCATTGCGCTGAGCGGGAGCGGCATCCCTCTAAAAAACGATATCAGGTATGTGTTGAACCTGTATGGCGAGGATAGTGCGTTCCGGGTGAAGACCCTGGACAGGGATGCGGAAGATGGCATCCTTGCGCGTGATACCGTCAGGTCTTTGGATGATGTGTCATTCATCACGTTTCGTTCTGCACTTGATGCGCTGCGTTTCGTCGCCTCGAACATGGAGGGAAAGCGCACCACGGTGAGAGAAGTCCGTGATTTTCTTGAAAGATCGATGTACGGGTGGCAATTTTGCGCCGGAGAGGATCTGAGAAAGCGCAGAGAGAATCTGGAAACACTGCTCTCGGCTCTTTATGGATTCGTTTTTGATGCGTGTCTTTTTCAGAAGAACAGGCTCGTAGAATCATCCAGCTATCATGAGGATACGCTCTACAGCTGTACGGATCTGGCGTCCGCGCTTATCGATACGGGCACGAGCTGGAAGGCTATCGAACCCATGTCCCAGTGGCTCCAGGACATCGCCGGCTTCGAGAAGCCGTTGCCCGTGGAACTCCTTCTTGTAGGCATGCTTCCTGTAGAAGAATTATGGAGCAGCATCCGCAGTTTCGACATGCTGTCCCGGGATATCAATGTATCGCCGACATCGATTGAGAGCAATGAGCGGGCGCGGGAGTGGCTGCGGCAAGAAGTGAAAAAAACGCTTCCGCAGGGAGCCGATGGGGAATCTGATGTAGACAGAATCCTGAAGGCAATTTCCGACTATGTCGAGCACTCTTGCGCAGATTTGATTCTCTCGCCCCGGCATAAGCAGATGCCCGACCATGCCACCCGGCTCAATAGTTTCTCCCGCCTGCTGGCTGCGCTTTTTGCCTGGGCACGGGGGGCTTCTTCTGATGAGATCCAGAAATTCGCTTTCCCCAAAGATAAGCGGGACCTGGCCAACAGCTTTTCTCCCCGTTATGGAGAGCGTGTTTGCTGGCTTTGTCTGTTGTGTTTGCGTTTTTTCAGCAAAACCAGAGAGATTCGGCTGTGCCCAGAGCATGAGGGCGCTCTTCAGAACTTGGCCATGCGCATGCGCTATGGGGTGCCCAGTGACTGCATACCGCTTATGGGTACAGGCAAATATCAGCAAAATCGTACGGCCGTACTGATGTTCCGGGAAAGATTCGGTACGAATTTGCAAACAGTCATGCAGCATTCTGTTGATTCCTATATCAGGATAAGAGGAGATTTGGAAAAACTCTCTGAAAGAAAATATGCTGTCATCCAAAAAAATGCTGTAGAACATTATTGCAGGGCGGCAGTTGATTTGTGTGCTCTACTCATGCGAGGCAACTTTTCCGAAACGACAAAATCCTCGTTTGAACAGCTGCAAGCATTCTTTCAGTCGTATAAACCCTCATGGGACGATGCATATGATGGGCTTGAGGGGATAAAACATGTCAAAGATGCCTTGTGCGGTATTCCAAGAGAAGACTTGTTCAGCTCAAGATGGATCGGTGATGAGCTCATTATCCGCAGTAAACGGAAAGGTAGCTCTGCATGGGAGCTGGTCATCGTCTTGCTTGATCCTTCGGATACCCTTGTTAAGGCGCAATGTAGTCTGCAAAGACAAAAAGACGCAGCGAAAGATAGAGAAGCGTATGAGGAGGCAATGAGCTGCCAGAGCCGTCTGAAGGAGATCGGTGATGTAAAAAGCGTCCGGGAGCGTATTAAAAATATGAACAGTGCCCGGGAGCTTATCTATGTCTGGCTGCCGTGGAACACCCTCCATGATATCCCCGCGCCCCAGCTGCCCGCGCTCAATCTCATGAGCCTTGCCCTGCTGCTGCGTCAGCTGGAGGAGACGGGTCTGACCGCTGTTTGCAAATGGATCCAGAGGCAAAAAGCCAACGGGCCTTCCCATCTGCGTATCCAGCAGCTCATCGCCGGGTCTCTCGACAGCGAGGCCCCTGAAGCCATTGAGGGACTGCGAACCTCCCTTTCCGGTGATATCCTGCAGGGGGTGCTGCAGATGGAAGATCCCGTGTTTCCCTACATGAACTGTTGAGCTTGGAGTTGCCATGCGTCTAGCCTTTCTTCTTCAGCCCAGAGCAGACAGTGCTTTTGTTCTTTGTCACACTCGTGCTGCAGAGACGACAGGGCCCCGGCTCTGGTGTACAGCCAGCGGGGCATCTGTCATATTCTCCCTGGAAGATATCCAAAAAAAGCATCCTGATGGAGAACTTTGGCGGCTGGTTCTGGCTATCCTGATGCGGGGGAGAGATCTCATACTGGAGTATCGTCCATGGCAGGAAAACGGGGAGGAAGGCAGCGTTTCCCCAGAGGAATTCGTGGCAGCGCTGGAACGTTGCCCCTGTCTGCTCCCGTTGCATGTTCTTGGCAGCTATCGCAGTCTGGACAGCTTGCAGGAGCTCGTCATTCTCTTTGTGGCACAGGGCAGCAGATCCCCCAGTCCATTGCCGCAGGCAGACATTTTGAAAAAATTGCCGCTGCGGGACTGGATGCTTTTCGCATGCCCTAATGAAAAAAATTTCTCCGGTAAACTCAGCAACATGGCCGCGCTGCTTGAGGTCAACCCGTCTTTGGCGCAACGCCTGGACAAATTGGCCGCTGACTGGACACGGCACAGAGATCTTCGCTGCATCCCCCTGGAACAAGGAAAAGGCTGGATAGACAGGATCGCCCACAGCCTGCACATGGTCCACCTGGATCGCTTTTGTGATAGCTCGGGACCAGCGCGGAAGAACAGTCCGCTGACTTGGGAGAGGGATGTCTTCCCCGCTGTGTTGGGCAGCGGGGCCCCTTTCCCTTCCTCTGGCACCCGCCCTCCTATCCTGAGCGGGAGCATGTTGGAGAGCGCCCTCTCTCCAGAGACCAGGGAACAGCTTTTTTTTCGGGATAGTGGTTCCCCTCGCGAAAAAGTGCGGCATGTCATCCTGCAGGGGGCGACCGGGACGGGAAAAAGTACCCTAGGGCGGTTGCTTTTAATGCATGAGGTGCTCCATGACGATACGGCCCGTGTCGTGTACATGGGCCCGACCCGTATGCTGGTGGAGGAGAGCTATGCTGCTTTTTGTGAGCTGGCCGCGGAATTTTCCCAGCAGGAAGATGTCGAGGCTATCTTGCCAGAACATATCGTCATTTCGACAGGGGAGAGGGCAGGACAGGACGACCGCATACGGAATGGGGATTTTCGTGCGCTGTTCATCGTCTATGAAAAGCTGAACAATTTCTTCCACGACACGACCCTGATCAGGCATATCAACTGTGTGATGGTCGATGAAGTACAGATGATATGCGACTATACCCGGGGGGGGATTCTCGATATCATCCTGACGAGTCTTTGTCATGAGGCTGATAGACGTTTTGATGAAGACAATGGCCTGGACTTCCTGCGTCTCATCATCTGTACGACAGAACATTTTGATTTGAAAGGACGACTTACGATCCATCCTGGTTTTAGAGAAAAGGATCGTTCTCCACTCATACTCGAAGACAGGCAGCATTTTCGCAAGCCGGACACCTGGTTCCAATTTCGCGTCAACAAAAAGTTTCATTCCTTACCAACGGCTTTTGATGACCTGCATGCAAAGAAAAGTCTCATCACGCCTCATCCAGGTCTTAAATATGTTTCTTTCAGGACGGAGGGTGATCCTCGTATCTATTGGCTAGAAGAATGGATGTGGGGGCATGAAAAAGTCCTTTATGTTCATTACAGCCCAGCCGTGATGTTAGCTTTGGCGCGAAAACTGGTGGCCAAAGACCGTCCGGATATGGTCACAGATGAGACCTGGCTTGCACGCCTGCATGACGCCCTGCTGCAAGAAGCATTCAATGAACAATACTGTGAACAGATCGTTACATGTGCACGTAAAGGGATATTTTTCAATTTCTCGACCATGGGGTACGCAGCTCGTGGAATCTCCGCGAGCATGTTCAGGGCATGCCCTTATCAGCAGGGAGTGCCTGTCATCGCCTTTGCTACCAGTACCATCATGTATGGAGTGAATTTGCCCGCTGATCTGCTGATCTTGAAAGAGCTGGTATGGCCGCAAGCAGGTATCGAGGCATCCTTCACCGATCATGCCTCCACGGCCAGTCCTCTGGGGAGCCGTTTTGCCTACCTGCGGCCGTGCGAAATGCGCAATATAGCGGGCCGCGTAGGGCGTCAGGGGCTGGCCAGTCCCCATATCGTTCCTACGGTACTCTACAGCAACTTTGTTCCTGCAACGGAACAGCAGCTCCATTCTTTCCAAAAGTTCATCAAAGGTCTGGATGCGTCCGAGCCCGATCTCTCCTTTATCCTTGACCGTAAACGATTCCCTCCCCAGCAGCTGGCAGACTTTTCTCCGGTGCAGCAGCGCTTTCTCATGAACTCTTTGTTGCACAGCTGTAACAGAGAAAGAGGATGTTCGTTGGAGCGACTTCAGGATTTCATCGCGTCGACATGGGCATGGGAACGGGTCCGCAGGGACTGCGAGACAGAGGACTGGCGTCAATATATCGCTGACTTTTTTACCCTTCTTCAGCAGGATTTTCCTGAATGTCTGCGCCGGTTAGAGATAAGAGGCAAGACGTTGCTTATCCCGCTGCCGCTCTGTTACAGCGTTTGCCAGACTGGTTCAGACCTAGCCACTCTCAAGGAGTTGCAGGAACTTCTGGATAGATGGGATATGGCCGTATATCCGCAAAAAGCCCATGCGGCCATAGTGCTCCTGTCCTTGGTCATGACAAGGGAATGCTGGACCCTCTTCCTGGATTTCCATCAGGAATCTAAGTGGGGCCAAGAAGAGCTGGAGGATGAGGTACCTGTATTCAGACTGACAGGTTATCAGCAAGGCCGTCTGGAAGCGACCGGGGAGCAAGAAAAGATAATGGAAGAAGAATTCAGGTCCGAGTTGCGTACTTTCATGGATGAGAGGGCTATCGAAGCTGTTCTTCTGCAGATGCGACAGATTCTTACCGGGAAAGATTTCCCCATGTCGCTGGGTAAAAATATCGCGGGCATGGAGGTACGTAAGGTCCTCATGGCTTTTCGTAGTGCACTTGCCCTTCTTGCCTGGTGCCGTGGAGGAAGAGGGGAGGACATTACCAAATATCACTATGCTGCTCCTCAAGATCAAAAAAGGTCGGAATCAGATTTGCCGTATGAGCATGCATCCTTCAAAGATAAATTTGTCATGCGCTTAGCATATACTCTTAGTGCTATGCATGTTTATTGTGAAGAGAGAAATGCAGATAAGATCATTATTGAAGCTATAGATGAAGCCAATAATTTTCTTCAAAAAGGACAGTTGATCTAGATATATCATAGAAGAATCAATGTTTTGTTGAATAAAAAAAAGTGTAGTTATCTTTTTCTGCAAAAAATTAAAAATATAGTAGGAATAGATAATCTATTCCGGGAGTATGCCGGAACAAGGGGACGTGCTTTGTCCCGCATTTTTCCACGACCGGAGCCATTCCTCAGGCAGCAGGGATGGGGAGCGGAACAAGGCAAAAAGTGCTTGAACAATAAAAGGCAGGAAAGGTTATTTTTTTATAATAAATCAATGATATAAGTAGGATAATAAAAAAGTAACGAAATATTTTTACATGGCTCGCGATCTGGAACGATCCCGCAGCAGGATGGGACATTCACTGCCGGACAGTGTCACTCCAATCCTGTGAGGTACGTCATGCCTGTGTGTCCCACCTGCGGTTTTCCGGGAACAATCTATAAATGTGATGTTTGCGGCGATGTCCGTTGCAATGGTCGTACGGTGAGCGCCGGAGGCCAGCGCGGCGCCTGTGGTTCCTCCAAGAGTCCCTTTGGTACGGCCAAACCGGCTGTGCCCAACGGTCGGTGCCATGTCTGCCACAAGGGGAAGTACAGAAAAATATAGTACTTACCGGCTGTCCTGACGTGAGGGGCCGCCGGCAGAGCAAGGCCGCATCCGGGAACGAGAGCTGCCGTGAGTTGCGTCGGCGTCCTGCCGGCGTGATGATGGCAAACGTTTTGCCTTGGCGCTATCGTCCTTCCGGACAGACTTTCCGGGCAGGACACAGGCCCTGGTGCCGCGTCCTGCCTTTTTGTTTTTCTTTACTGTGTTCATTCTGTGGCAGCCGCTTTCCGGCTGGAGGGCGGTGACACATGACTTCGCCATGCGGTGCCGTGCATCAAGGAGATCGATCATGCTGGGAGCCATCATCGGTGACATGGTGGGCAGTCCTTACGAGTTCCATCCGTGGCAGGGAGCTGCGGAGGCCTTTCCTTTGTTTTCTCCCCGTTCCCGCTTCACGGATGATACGGTGATGACCGTGGCCGTGGCCCGCGGGCTGATGCAGGCCTATGGGCAGGAACAGGCCTGCCGGGAGGCCTTCATCGACGCCATGCACGAATATGGCCGTGCCTACAGCCGGGCGGGCTACGGTCAGCGTTTTTTTCGCTGGATCGTCACAGGCAGCCGTGAGCCGTACAACAGTTTCGGCAACGGTTCGGCCATGCGTGTCTCGCCCGTGGGCTGGGCCTGTGACAGTCTGGAAGAAACGGAACGTTATGCGGCCCTGAGCGCCTCCGTGACGCATGACCATCCCGAGGGCATCAAGGGGGCCTGCGCTACGGCCGCGGCCATCTTCCTGGCCCGGGACGGTGCCGGACGGGATGCCATCCGTGATTATGTCTCCTTCCGCTACGGATATGACCTGGATCGCAGCCTGGCCGAGATCAGGCCCGCGTACCGCCACAAGGAAAGCTGTCAGGAGTCCGTCCCTGAAGCCATCATCGCCTTTCTGGAAAGCCGTTCCTTCGAGGAGGCCGTACGCAATGCCGTCTGGCTGGGCGGCGACAGCGATACGCAGGCCGCCATCGCCGGAAGCATAGCCGAGGCCTTTTACGGCGGTGTGCCGCAGGAACTGCGGGAAGCGGCTCTGGCCCGCCTTGATGACCGCTTGCGCGGCGATGTGGCTGCCTGGTACCACTGGCTGTCGGAGCATCGGGGCATCCGGCTTGACAGGAAGGCCGATCCTGTTCAGGAACAGAAGACAGCTGTATCCGCAACAGGGAGGGACATCATGGAGACCGTGCCGAAAGCCGGGATGACAGGACAGTGGGAAACAACGGTGGAAGAAGGGCTGCTGGCCGCGCAGGTGGGCAGCGGCGAGGTCCGGGTGCTGGCCACGCCCATGATGATCATGGGCATGGAACGGGCCGCCATGGAAGCTGTGCGTCCCTGCCTGCCCGAAGGCATGACCAGCGTGGGTACCCGTGTGGACATCAGCCATATGGCACCGACCCCCTGCGGCATGAAGGTGCGCTTTGAGGCGAAATTGACGGCGGTCTCGGCCAACGGGCGCGGTCTGACTTTTTCCGTGGCTGCCTATGACGAGGTCGGCCCCATCGGAGAGGGGACCCACGAGCGCGTGGTGGTGGACAGGGAAAAATTCCAGAGCCGGGCTCAGACCCGTGGCGGTCAGGGCTAGCACAGACCGTCAAACCGGACAGAAGTACCGCTGCAAAACAGGACGTTACTGACAGGGAGGGGCAGAGGCTCCTCCCTGTTTTTTGTTCCAGGAGAGAAGGGGCGGCTGGGCGTATCTTGCGTGGGAAAGTGTTGTTTCCTGGGGAGTAAGGCTGTTCCTGTCTCGTCCTATCACTGGGCAGATATCTTCAGCAGCCTGCAGTGCGGACAGGATGCCGGTGCGCAAGGCAACGCCAAGGGATGAGAAGAGGCTTGCCCGCACGTCTGGGGAAGGGTAGTCTCTACACGTCCTTCTGCGGGAGGAGAAAAAGCGCAGGCAGCAGGAGGAAAGCGGCCTGCCGGCGGCCAGGCGGAACCGTTCCGGGCCTCTGCCTTGGGCCAGCCCTGACCTGCAAGCTGTGGCGTCAGATTTGCCCTTTGTCGCGATATTGCGTACTTGTCTGGCAGCCGTCCTCTGGCTGCGGATGCCGGGGCGGATACGGCACGGCAGCCATCTGCCCTGTGCTGCATAGCAATGCTTCGAGGAGGCACCGTTGTTTTTTATCGGATCACTGACCTGCCTGAGCATCTTTCTGGCCTGGCGTCTGGCTGCACCCTGGTGCGCCCCCTTCCTGGCGGTCTGCGTGACAGCCCTGCTGCAGGTCCTCGCGGCCATGGGGGGCGTGTATCATGAAGTCCGCCTTGCTGTGGCTGTCCTCTCCTTCCTTTCCCTGCTGCCTGTCTGCCTTTCGTTGTTCACCGCGGGGGCGCCGCGGCGGCGCTATATGTGGACGGCCGCTCCCTCCTTGCTCTTCGCGGGCCTATTGCTCCTGTTCGCCTGGCATTATGCCGGGGCCAGGCTCGTCTATTGGGACGAATACTTCTGGGGGGGCTTCGTCAAGCATCTGGTGCAGGAAAACAGCCTCTGGGCCTGGGGCTCCGTCCTGCCCCGCCATGATTCGGTGCTGCTCTATCCCCCCATGGTCACCATCCTGCAGGCCCTGCTCCAGCCCATGGGGACGTTCTCGGAGCCTGCCATAGCCCTGGGCGAAGGAGCCGTCCTGCTTTCTGCCACCGGTGTCGTCATTCATCTGGCCCGGGAACGAGGGCTTTCGTTCTGGCCGGTTTGCTTCTGCGCTCTGCTGACGTTCGGCCTGCTGCGCTCTCTGGGGGCGCATGTGGACTATGGTTCCTACATCTTCGGCTATGGAGAAAGCCTGCAGACAGCATTCTATACGGCACTGGCCTTGCTGGTGATCTTCTCCTCCTGCCGGGACCGGCTGCTGCGTCTGCTCCTGCAGGGGGGCTGCGCTGTGCTCATCCTGTGTAAACCTACCGGGATATTGCTCGTCCTGTGTGTGCTGGGCGCCTTTGCGCTGCGGCAGTGGTTTGGTGTGTCAAGGCAAAGGTTCCATCATGTTGTGTGGTCGATCGTCAGCGTGATCTGGCCGGCTGTCCTGTGCTGGGGGCTGTGGAAGGTCTATCGTGCCATCTGCATCACGGGAGCGGCCGGAGCAGATTTTTCTGCCATGGCCAATGCTTGGGGACTGGAGACCATTCTTGATGCCATTCCCATGTATGCCTGGGCGTTTCTGATGCGGCCTCTCGTCAGTATCCCTGCGATAGGGTTGCTGACGTTCGCGACCGGTACAGCCGTGTTGCTGCTTCTGGCCTGTGGAGGGAGCTGGTACCTGCTGCGCAAGGATCCCCAGATGCTTCCTCAGGGCAGGGGATTTGCCGCGCTTCTTTTAGCAGCAGGCTTTCTGGCCTGGGTAGCGGTCCATGCCTATGCGACCATGGCCTATATGGATGCGCGGGAGCTGGTTTCCGCGGCCAGTTATGAGCGCTACGCGGCCGTTGCCATGGGCCCTGTGCTGGTCGGGACGGTTTTTCTTTTCCTGCTGCGTGCTGTAAAACAGGGCCACTTGTGGCAGGCCAGGCTCGTACGCTTTTTCAGTGTGGCGCTCATGGCTGTGGTCGTGTGTTTTTCGCTGCAACGCCCTGCGGATATCCCCGGACATCTGGCAGAGATGGAGCAAGCCGCCCGTATCCTGCAACAGGCTACGCCAGAAGGGAGTTCTTGGTGGCTCGTGGCCGGAAAGGCTTCCTACGAGTATGGCATGATCTGCCGTTATCTGGTAATGCCGAAACGCAGAGCTGCCCGCGTGAGCGACATACTGGAATTCAATCCAGTGGGTTCCCTGGAGGAACGCCTGCTCGGTGGTACGCTACCTGCCGACCTGCGGGCCACGGCCCGACGGCAGAAGGTGGATTATCTGCTCCTGTGGCGCGTCCCTGCCGACTTCGTGGCGCGTTACGGCAAGGAGCTGGGTTTGTGTGAAGGTGAGGCGTTCCCGCTCCTCCTGCGTCTTGATGCCTGGCGTGAAGGGGAACGGGAGCTGCCTGAAAAGATCGTGTTGCCGGCAGAGCTTGGCCGGTAATGAGGGAGATGCGGTACGACCGTGTCCCCATCGAGGGGAAATGCTATGGAACAGACCTGTGAACTGACTATCCTGATGCCCTGCCTGAATGAATCCGAGACGCTGGCCACCTGCATCATGAAGGCCAAGGCCTATCTAGAACGCTCCGGAGTCGACGGGGAAGTGCTGATAGCGGACAACGGCAGTACGGACGGGTCCCAGGAGATAGCCCGCGGCCTGGGGGCCCGGGTGGTGGATGTGGCGCAGAAAGGGTATGGCGCGGCCCTGCTGGGGGGGATCGCTGCCGCACGCGGCAAGTACACCATCATGGGCGATGCCGATGACAGCTACGATTTCTCCAGCCTTCAGGTCTTTGTGGACAAGCTGCGTCAGGGCGTGGATCTGGTCATGGGCAACCGTTTCAAGGGTGGAATCGCTCCCGGGGCCATGCCGCCGCTCCATCGCTATCTGGGCAATCCGGTCCTGAGCTGGATTGGCCGTCTGTTCTTCCGTATCAGTATCGGTGACTTTCATTGCGGGCTGCGCGGCTTCAATACCGAAGCCATCCGCCGCTGCGGCCTGAAGACCACCGGCATGGAGTTCGCCTCCGAGATGGTGGTCAAGGCTTCCCTGTATGGCCTCAGCATGGCCGAGGTCCCCACCACGCTGGCCAAGGATGGCCGCAGCCGTCCGCCGCATCTGCGTACCTGGCGCGATGGCTGGCGCCACCTGTGCTTTTTGCTGACCTATGCGCCGCACTGGCTGTACATGTATCCGGCGCTGGCCCTGATGGGCGTGGGGCTGCTGGGCGTGCTGCTCCTCCTTTCCGGCCCGCTGTCCGTGGGCAGCGTGACCTTTGCCAACAAAAGTTTCGTGACCTTTGCCATGCTGCTCATGCTGGGCATGCAGGTCATGGGGCTGGGGGTCGTGGCGGCCGGGCTGGCCGGTACGCATCTGCCGGGTCGCGGCGTCAGCCTGCTGGCGCGCCTGGCCTCCCGTGACAGGCTGGCTTTCGTGGCGCTGGCCTTTCTGGTGCTCTTCGTATCCAGCTATGGCTATTGTTTTTCAGCATGGTCCAGTGCCGGTTACGGTGATATGGCATCGCCCTTTGTGGACAATCTGAGCATCCTTGCCATCGTCTTCGGTGCCATGGCTGTGTTTTCCTTCATGCTGGCCTTCATCATCGCTGTGTGCAAGGAATTTTCCTCTAAATAGATTTTTGAAGTGTGATGACTAAAAAAATAAGAAAATATATTGTCAAAGGTATATCTATATATTTGTTGCTCATTTCTCTTTGTTGCTCTTTGTTGTTTTTAAGTTTTTCCTTAGATGGAGATATAGAGACTAATGCTTCTATAGGAATTTGTGAAATATCAAATGGGGAGATATATCCAAAAGTTCTTGAGCATTATCTGCCGATGCCATGGACATATTTTTTAAGTTCATGGGCCCATTACTTACAACAGGATAGATTTACTGACCGTGAAATGCTCAAGGCTGTAATAGCACCAGGGGATAATATTTTTGAGCGAGCTATGGTCCCAGAATATGGACGTTATTGGCATGGGTATCTCGTGTTTTTACGTCCGATTTTGATGTTTTTTCCTTATGAAGAAATAAAATATATTGGATTGATTATTCATATTTTTGGCATAAGTATAATTTATTTTTCTGTAAAAAGGATTTCTAATTTTTTAGCGAAAGGATTGGTAGTTTCTTTTTTTCTTTATGGATGGCTTACTGCATGGTTATCTTTTCAATTTTATTCAACATATTTTATTGTTTATATTGCAGGAAGTTTAGCGACGAGGATAAGGGAAGAGACATACCCAATATTTTTCTTTATAACTGGGATGATTGTAGCTTTTTTAGATTTATTGTCAGTACCATTGCTGACATTAGGAATTCCATTGCTTATTATTTATGCAAAAGAAAAAAGAATTACTTTTATGCATATTCTTTTGTATTGTATTTTATGGGGGATAGGGTATGGATTATTTTGGATAGCAAAACCGTTGATAGCAACATATATTCTTCAGCAGGATATTATTGCTGATTTTTATCATCAGGCAATCTATAGAATCGGAGGTTCTAGTCCCCGGCCAGCAGAAATACCGATATGGCTTCAAGCTATCACTTTGAATGGGCGTGTATTGATTGCTCTTGTTCCAATTTTTCTTTATTTTCGGAAAAAAATTTTTTGGAATATAAAGTGTGGGATGCCATTGCTTTTTATAGGAGGAATGCCTGTTTTATGGGTATGTATTTTGGCAAATCATTCTGCAATTCATTATTGGTTTACAGCACGGATATTTATGATAAGTTGTTTTGCTCTACTTGTTTATATATATAAAATAAATAATTATAAAAATAATCATGGCGATATTTAATGATAAATTACAGAAATTTTTACTGTCTATTGGATTAGTTGGCCTCTGGATGTTCCCTTTGTCCGTCCTCGCCTCCCCCCTGGGGGCGGACAGTTTCTTCACGGTAGACATCCCCGAAGGCTGGACCATCGAGGCCCAGGACAAAGGCTCCGTGACCATGCTTTCCCCGGATGCCGGCATCATGGTGAGCCTGGTGACAGGTCTCAACGGTGCGCGCAGCCGTGCCGATATCGTGGAGGAGTACCGCAAGATGCTGGACGCGCCGGATGTCCGGCCCCGGGCCGATGATGTCTACGAGATGCAGGGCCATGCGGGGAACATCCCCATGCGGGGCGTGCTGGCTCTGGGAGCTGACCGGCATGTGCTCGTCCTGCTGGCCGGGAAGGTGGATGATGCCCAAGCCCAGGCCATCGTGGATTCGCTGGCCCTGAAAAAATAGGCTGCTTCCGTACCGCTTCCTGCTGGGGGGACAGCGAACGCAGGCGCGGACTGCTCTTGACGGGGCAGGAAAAGACCGTTTGTCTAAAAAGACCGTCGTCCTTGAGATGGCGGTCTTTTTTTATGGCAGGAAGATCCATGTGTGACTGGTTCCGTCAGGTGGAGGCCCGTGGGAGAGATGGCGGGCTCGGGGCATGTCTGCAGCTGTCGTCATATGCAGGAGAAGTCGATGGGCCTGAGGCAAGGGCCGCAGCGTCTGCGGGACGGGAGCGCGTTGCAGGGAGAGGGGAGCCCGCAGGAGCAGCCGTGGCCGGAAAAGCCGCTGTTCTGCGGAAAGGCGGCTCTCCGGCCCCTTGTGGGGCGTGTGTAATGGGTATATGCTCCAAAGATTCCGCCTGCCTCTGGCGTGAGCAGGCGCACCGTTTTTACAAGGGATGTTTTCCATGTCGAATCATAGCGAGTACCTGAACAAGGTGTTGTTGAGCCGGGTCTACGACGTGGCCGTCGAGACCCCGCTGGATGAGGCCGTGAGCCTTTCCCGCCGCCTGGGCAACCGCGTGCTGCTCAAGCGGGACGACCTGCAGCCTGTGTTTTCCTTCAAGCTGCGCGGCGCCTACAACAAGATGGCCCGTCTTTCTCCCGAAGAGCTGCGCCGCGGTGTCATCGCCGCCTCGGCCGGCAACCATGCCCAGGGCGTGGCCCTGGCCGCCCGCCGTCTGGGATGCGAAGCCGTCATCGTCATGCCTGTGACCACGCCCGCCATCAAGGTGGATGCCGTGCGCCGTCTGGGCGGACAGGTGGTGCTGTTCGGTGAGTCTTTCAGCGATGCCTGGCGGCATACGCTGGATCTCATCAAGGAGACCGGCTACGTGTTCATCCCGCCTTTTGACGATCCCGATGTCATTGCCGGACAGGGCACCATCGGCATGGAGATCCTGCGTCAGCATCCCGACCCCATTCACGCCATTTTCGTGCCCATCGGCGGGGGCGGACTTGCCGCCGGCGTGGCCGCCTATGTGAAGAACCTGCGGCCCGAGATCCGCGTCATCGGCGTGGAGCCCGTGGACTCCGACGCCATGCGCCGTTCCATCATGGCCGGGCATCGTGTGGAGCTCAAGGATGTGGGCCTGTTTGCCGACGGCGTGGCCGTGAAGCTGGTGGGCGAGGAGACCTTCGCCCTTTGCCGCGACCTGCTGGACGACATCATCACCGTGGACACGGACGCCATCTGCGGCGCCATCAAGGATATCTTTGAAGATACCCGCGTGGTGGCCGAACCGGCCGGTGCGCTGGCCCTGGCCGGTCTGCGTGCCTATGCCCGTGCGGGCAACCTGCGCGACACCACCCTGGTGGCCGTGGTCAGCGGCGCCAACATGAATTTCGACCGTCTGAGCCATGTGGCCGAGCGTGCGCGCTTCGGTGCCAATCGCGAAGCCCTGCTGGGCGTGACCATTCCCGAGAAGGCGGGCAGCTTCCGCCAGCTGGTGCAGGCCATCAGCAGCCGCAACATCACCGAGCTGTGCACCCGCTTCGCCGACCCGGTCAACGCCCATGTGCTGGTGGGCATCGACATCAAGAACAGCGACGAGGTGGCCTCCGTGCTGGAAGACCTGCGGGCTGCCGGTTTCAGCGCCTGCGATCTTACGGACAACGAACTGGCCAAGCTGCACCTGCGCCATATGGTGGGCGGCAACGCGCCCCAGGTGCACAACGAACGCCTGATCCGCTTCTTCTTCCCCGAGCGGCCCGGTGCCCTGCTCAATTTCATGGACGCCATGCGCGTGACCTACAACTTCACCCTGTTCCAGTACCGCTACCACGGGGCGGACTTCGGCCGCGTGCTGCTGGGGGTGGAAGTTCCCGAAGAGCGGCGCGAGGACTTCGAGGAGTTCCTGGCCCGCGTCGACCGCATGGGTTATCCGCATGTGGACGAGACCGACAACCCGGCCTACAAGATGTTCCTGGGCTGGCATCACGACAACTAACTGATGCCGGTCTGCACGGACAGACCATGATGCTTGTCGGGAGGCCGCTCCTTCGGGGGCGGCCTCCTGCTGTTCACAGGCCCCGGAGATCCCGGCGGAAATAATAAGAAGAGCGGGAGGCCTGAGGGAAGCTCCGGCGGTGTGGCTCCTTTGCGGACTATCCTGATGCCTGTATCGGCCCTCCCCGGGCCGGAGGGGCCTTCCTCCGCCTGTCCCTGTCTTCCGGGCCGTCGTCATTGACAAGCCGGGACAGTTGGCCGAACATGGACAAAACCGGTATCGTCAACTTTTTACCGTCTGGCAGGACGCTATGATTCGTATTCAGGAAATTCTCGACAAGGTGGCGGCCAACAACCATGATGCCAATCTGGAGCTGATCCAGAAGGCCTATGTGTTCGCTGCCACAGCTCACGCGGGGCAGACGCGCCTTTCGGGCGAGCCCTATCTGTCCCATCCGCTGGCCGTGGCCTATACCCTGGCCGACATGGGCTTTGACGAGCCCACGGTGGCGGCGGGCCTGCTGCACGATACGGTGGAAGACACCGGCACCACCATCGAAGAGATCGACGACAAGTTCGGCGAAGACGTGGCCGACATCGTGGACGGTGTCACCAAGATCAGCATGATCGTCTTCGAGAACAAAGAAGAGGCGCAGGCCGAGAACATCCGCAAGATGATCCTGGCCATGAGCCACGACATGCGCGTGCTGATGGTCAAACTGGCCGACCGCCTGCATAACATGAGCACCCTTGATTTCCAGAAGCCCCACAAGCAGCGCCGCATCGCCCAGGAGACCATGGACATCTACGCGCCCCTGGCCAACCGTCTGGGCCTGTACCTGCTTAAGCGCCAGCTGGAGGACCTGAGCTTCAAATACCTGCGGCCGGACATCTACAACCAGATCGACCACTGGTTGGACGCGCATCAGGTGGTGGAAAAGCAGATCATCGAAAAGGTGGTCTCCCTCATCCAGGATCTGCTGGCCTCCAACGGTCTGGAAGGGCAGGTCTACGGGCGCATCAAGCACAAGTACAGCATCTACAAAAAGATGCAGTCCCAGTCCCTGACCCTGGACGAGATGCACGACATCATGGCCTTCCGCGTGCTGGTCAAGGACATCCGCGACTGTTACGCGGTGCTCGGTCTGGTGCACTCGCAGTGGAAGCCGGTGCACGGGCGCTTCAAGGACTATATCTCCATGCCCAAGGCCAACGGCTACCAGAGCCTGCATACCACGGTCATCGGGCCCGAGGGTGAGCGCATCGAGATCCAGATCCGTACCGAAGAGATGCACCGGCAGGCCGAACACGGCGTGGCCGCGCACTGGCTGTACAAGGAAAAGGGCCGGGTCAACTCCAAGGACCTGGAACAGTTCTCCTGGCTGCGCGAGATCTTCGAGCGCCAGGGCGACGAAGCGGACTCGCGCGAGTTCATGCATTCGCTCAAGCTGGACCTGTTCAAGGACGAGGTCTACGTCTACACCCCTGCCGGTGACGTGAAGGAACTGCCCGAAGGCGCCACGCCGCTGGACTTCGCCTTCCACATCCACAGCAAGGTGGGCCATCATTGCGCCGGGGCCAAGATCAACGGCCGCCTCATGCCGCTGGGCACGCCGCTCAAGAACGGCGACATCGTGGAGATCATCACCGATCCTTCGCGCAATCCCAACCGCGACTGGCTCAAGATCGTCAAGACGGCCCGCGCCCGCAGCCGCATCCAGCGCTACCTGCGTACCGAGGAACGCGCCCATGCCCTGGCCCTGGGCCGCGACATGCTGGAAAAGGAAGGCCGCAAGGTCAACCTCAATGTGGCGCGCGCCCTGAAGGACGGCCAGCTGGCCATCGTAGCGCAGGAGATGAACTTCGAGAACGTGGACGAGCTGGTGGCCTCGGTGGGCTATGCGCATATCACGCCGCGCCGTGTGCTCAACAAGCTCTATGCCGTCCTGCATCCCGACAATGCCGCGGCTGCGGAACCGGCCACGCCCACCATCAAGGAAAGCAAGGAAGCCGCCAAGCGCAAGAGCGACGGCGTGGGCATCTCCGGCTGTGACGGCGTGCTCATGCGTTTTGCCAAGTGCTGCAACCCGGTGCCGGGGGACCCCATCATCGGTTACATCAGCCGCGGCATGGGCGTCACCGTCCACCGTGCGGACTGTCCCAATGTGGCCAATATGGAGCCGGAACGCCTCATCTCCGTGCATTGGGACGGCGAGGTGGAAAAGCCCTACGAGGCCGGCATTTTCATCCTGGCCCAGAACCGCAGCGGCGTGCTGGCGGGCATCGCCCAGCTCCTGGCCCTGCAGGGCATCAACATCACGGCGCTGTCTTCGCGGGCGCTGGTGGACGGCCGGGCCGAACTGCGCCTGACCGTGGAAGTGTGCAATGCCACCCAGCTCTATGATGTCATCGAGGCCATCCGCGGCCAGTCCGGCATCCTCGAAGTGGTGCGCGATACCGAAGAAGCCTAGTCCATCCCGTCCGGCTGCCGTGGCGCAGCCTGTCAGTGAACATACGCAGGGGACACCGCAAGGTGTCCCCTTTTTTGTGGGCCATCCCGCGACAGTTTTGGGCAACTATTTGCCAGGAACAGGTCTGTACCCGGCAGCCGGGGCGGCGTATCCCGGTAAGCACAGGACAAAGGTCCGTTGCACGGACGGGATCTGCCGGAAAAGGGCGGACCCTTCCGGTCTGTATCGACGGGGAGCGGGAGGCATCTTTGCGTTGCGTTCCCCGGTATGCGGCAACGGACCGTCTTTCTCATGCCGGGAATCCGGCACAACCGTTGAAGATATCGTAGGGAACACCATGGACAGGATGCAGAAAGCGGAAGCGTACAGGAAGGAACTGGGAAAGACGGGGGCTCCGGCACTGGCAGGGACGGAGCCCGAACTGGCGGCCATCCGGGAGCGCCTGGAGTATGGCGAGATCGCCGGGCAGGGCTGCCTGGATGCGCGTCAGCGCCGCCTCATCACCCTGGTCGTCCTGGCCGCCATCCAGACGCCGGAGGGGATAGGGGAGGAGACACGGGCTGCCCTGCATCAGGGCGTGCGCCCCGAAGAGATCCGCGAGGCCCTGTACCAGTGCGCGCCCTATATCGGCTTCCCGCGGACGGAGGCGGCCCTGCGCCATGCGGATGCCGCCCTGGAGGCCGCCGGTATCGCCCTGCCTCTGCCTGAAGGCGGCACGGTGAGCGAAGAAGACCGCTTTGAAAAAGGCCTTGCCGTACAGACCGGTATTTTCGGGGATGCCATCAGCAAGATGCACGCGTCGGCCCCTGAAGGACAGCGGGAGATCCTCGTCCGGCATCTTTCCGCGTTCTGCTTCGGCGACATATATACGCGCACGGGGCTGGATTTGCCGCTGCGGGAGCTGCTGACCTTCTGCATCATCAGCGCGCTGGGCGGCTGTGAGGCCCAGGTCAAGGCCCATGTGCAGGGCAATGCCGCCGTGGGCAACGGCAAACAGCTGCTGGTGGATGCTCTGCTGCAGATGCTGCCTTGCATCGGCTTCCCTCGTACGCTCAATGCCCTTGCCTGCGTCAACAGCGTGCTGCCGGAGGCCTAGAGCATCGGGCAGGAGGATAGTGCCCCCATGCCCCGGCTGTGTTCCTGTTGCCGGGGTATGCGGGAATTGCGGGATGGTCTGGAGGCCAGGATGGGCGCGGCTTGCGCGTGGAGGGCACCATCGGCGCGAACATGCCGGCCCGCAGGCGGGGAGCACGGGTCTGGACTAAAGGCCGCCTGCCCCGGCTTCTTCCACAGGCGCAAGCGTACGCTTTCGCTGGATGTCCCGGTGGGGCGGCTCGCCGAACATGCGTTTGTACTCCCTGCTGAACTGGGTCACGCTCTCATAGCCTACGGAAAGGGCCGCCGAGGCCGCGCGCATGTCTTCCATGAGCATCAGGCGCTGGGCCTCGTGCAGCCTGAGCTGCTTGAGGTATTGCAGGGGGCTCAGGCCGGTGACGGTCTTGAAATGACGATGGAGCGTGGACAGGGACATGCCCACCTGCCGTGCCAGGCTCTCCATGCGTACCGGTGCCCCCAGATCCCGGCGCAGGATGGAGACGGCCTGCAAGACCTGGCTGTTCTGCGAGCCCTGGGCATAGAGCCCGCGCAGCACATGGCCCAGGGGCCCGATCAGCAGCAGATAGTGCAGCTCCTGCAGGATCATGGGCGCACGGATGGCGATCTGCTCCGGCTTGTCCAGCAGCTCGGCCAGACGCAGCACCGCTTCCAGGAATTCCGGTTCGGCATCCGCCACGGCGACAGCGGGGCCGTCTTCCTGCGGCGTTTTGCCCGTAGGCCGCATCCTGAGCATGAGGTCCGTCAGGATCTGCCTGTCCAGATAGAAGAAGAGGGAGAGGAAAGGCTGTCCGGGAGCCGTATCGAAAAAGGAAGACGAGCTGGGCATGTCGATGCCGGAGACCAGGAACTGGCCCCGCCGGAAGACGAATTCCTGCGAGCCGATGAGCGAGCGTTTGCTCCCCTGGACGATGACGGACACCAGCGGTCCTTCGAAGCAGCGGTCAGGTGCGGGCGGGTCCTCCCGCCGGACGAGCACCAGGCCGTCGATGGGGCTGGGGCGGATCTCCGGGGCGGGGAGGTGCCGCATCAGGATGTCTTTCAGGGCGGCAAGGATATCTTCTTTGATGGACAGGGCTGAGGATGCCATGAGGACCTCCGGTTCGGGCTGTCTGTCCAGTGTAACCAAAAGACGGCAGGGAGAGAAGACGCCGCCGATGGCGCCTGCGGGCAGGCGGCACGACTGTGCAAGAGCGCCGGAGGGGATGCGAGCCCCAAGACAAGGCGCTGCCTTTGCCCTGCTGACAGGCAGGCGGCAGGGAACGGTACAGGGAGCTGTCCGTCCGTGGTTGCCCGGCAGTGTGGCTATACCTCAGGCGATACCGACCGGGCGTGCCCTATAACGATCAACAAAAGGAAACGACCATGCAGGAAAACAGGGGGCCTTTCGCCCAGGGCGGTGCCAACACGGCCTATGCCCGGTACTTTGTCGGCAACAGTTATTTGAACATGCTTTCCACCGAAGGGGTCATCATCGGTAACGTGACCTTCGAACCGGGATGCCGCAACAACTGGCATATCCATGAGGCGACCAGCGGCGGTGGGCAGATATTGCTCTGCACCTCCGGGCGCGGCTGGTATCAGGAGTGGGGCAAGCCCGCACGCGAACTGCACGCAGGCGACGTGGTCCACATTCCCGCCGGGGTCAAGCACTGGCACGGCGCGGCCAGGGACAGCTGGTTCGTGCATCTGGCCGTGGAAGTCCCCGGTGAGGACTGCCGCTCCCAGTGGCTGGAGCCTGTCAGCGAAGAGGAGTATGCCCGTCTGCCCTAGGCAGGAGCATCTTGCATCCGGTGTTCACGGCGCCGGATGAGCATGTCGGCAGCTGCCGGAAAAAGGAGGCCGCCGCTGTTCCTGCAAAAACAGCGGCGGCGGAGTGCGCGCGGGAAGGAGAAGCACGCGCGGGAGAGAGACGGATGGTCCGCCCCGGGAGGGCTAGAAGGTGTAGGCGAAGATCAGCTGGGCTTTCCAGGCATCCTGCTTGGAGCAGTTACGTTCGCTGACGTAGCTTTTGTCCCAGGTGTCCTTGTCCATCATATTGACGATATAGCCGAGCTCGAGGTTGGCTTCCAGGTTCTCGTAGATCTGCCAGGAGTTGACCAGGTTGAATTCCAGCAGGCCGTCATTGGTGGTCAGATAGGGGCCGTCCTGGGCTGCGGTGGTGTCGTCCCAGGCCACGGCGGAACCCATATATTTGACCATGGAGGGGCTGTTGGTGCCGCCCCAGTAGGCCACGCGGAAGGTGTGCTTGAGGTCTTCCACAAAGCTCACGTCCGCGATCTGCAGGCCCACGCCCCAGGTACCGGCGTAGGTCAGATTGTTGTCGTAGAAGTTGTAGCCGGTGCCCCAGGCCAGGTTGCCGTCACCCATGAAGGACGTGAAGTTGCCCGCGCCGGCGATGGAGGGCAGGCGCTCGGAACCGTTCTTGACGTTGCCGTCGTCACCGGAGGCATACCAGCCGAAGATGCCGGGGGTGCCCCAGTCCATCTTGTATTCCACCAGGGCCTTGACCAGCCAGCCTTCACGCTTGCTGTTGCCGCGCACCCAGTCCGTACCGCGCTTGAGCACGTCGTAACGGCCCATGGCTTCCACATAGCCGTAATTGATGTCGAATTCGATGTTCAGGGGATCGAAGGCCGTGATGGCCACGGGCAGACCGGCCCAGAACATGGAACCGTAGGCCTTGCCGGTTTTGCCGAGGGCAAGGCCGTTCATGCCGGGCAGATAGCCGGGCAGAGTCACGTCCAGCGCGCCGTCGGCCGTACCCACGCCGCCTTCATTGAAGCGGGTGTTCTTGCCCTGCATGCCGTACATGGCCCAGGGGGTCAGCTCCACACCGTCGAACTTCAGGGGCAGCATGAGGGCGAAGAGGTCCATGTTGTCCAGATAGTTGTTGTAGCCGTTGCCGTAGGCTTCGCCGTCGGCATTGGTGCCGGTGTAGTTGTCGTTAAGCGGACGCATCCAGAGGGCGGTCAGGCCCACGTTGTCGTTGAACTGGTAGCTGGCGACCACGGCGGCGGCGTCACCGTCCATGATGGCGGAACCGCCGGCCACGTTGGGCAGGGCCACGGCCTGCAGGCCCATGCGGAGCTTGAGGTCGGTATTGGGCACCATCCAGTCGATATAGGCGTTTTTGACCTTCACCACCTTACCGTCGGCACCCAGGGCGCCGCCGCTTTCGGCATTGCCCCACATCTGGTCGCCGATCTCGAAGAACACCGTACCGGACAGGGATTCGGAGGCCACGGCATCCAGCTGCAGGCGGACGCGCTGACCGGCATTGAAGGTATCCTCATGGTGGCGCTTTTTGTTGTCCACATCCTTGATGAGGCTGCCGTCACCAAGGCCGAAGCCCACCAGCCATTCGCCGGAGGCTTTGAAGTCGATGGCTTTGGCGCCGCTGGCAGCCCCCAGGAGCATGCCGGCAGCCAGCATGAGGGTAAGAATCTTTTTCATGACCTTCTTCCTTACTGTTTGAGGTTCACACCTATCAGGCGACAGCGGCGCCCCCCGACGCCGTAGCAGCCGCCCGGGCCGTATTCCGCGCCTTGGCGCGGGCTTTTTTGTCCTTGCAGCGGCAGTTGGGGCAGGTGCCCTTGCAAACATGCTTTGCCTTTTCAGGGACGATGAGGACCTTGTTGCCGCTCGACGCCAGCTCAAAGCCGCGGGAGCCTTTGTAGTGGATGCGCTGCGGCGCGATGGAAGGCTGGGGCGCACCGCGCAGGGCGGCGGCTGCCGCAGGCTGGATACGGGTCACGTGGCGCACGTCGATGAAGAATTTGTTGCAGTCGTTGCTGTGGCAGCGCATGAGGTTCAGGATGGCACGGGCCTGTTCCAGATCCAGATCCTCGCCGGTGGCGATATGCAGGTTGTTGGCGCTGCGGCGGAAAGAGATCCGGGTCTGGGGAAGGTTTTCCAATCTCGGCATGGTGGCTCCTGTGGTAATGTGTTTTGTTGGGGTCAACATGTCATGATTGAAAATCAATGTCAATGGAATTGAAAGTTGTTTTCAATTCAATTTTGTCTTTAAAAAATAAAAACAAATATTCCAAGATGATGGCGAAGAAAAAAACTTGGTTATCTTTACAGATATGAGATTTGAGAGCTCTGGAAAATGATGAATAACCAAGCCGCTTTTTTTCGGTAGGGAGCCATGGAACAGACAAAAGGTGATATGTTTATAAAAAACGTGTCACTTTTGCCGTACTGCCATGAAAGCTGTCGACGCCAGCTCAAGGTCGGGGCACCCACCGGGGCCCCGTTGTATGGACGTCTCGAAAAATCTTTTACTTTGCGCTATGGTGCGCCCACAGGAAGGCCTCTGGAGAAGATCATGACGACAGCCACAAGCCGATATTTTGCCCTGCTGGCCCTGACGGCCGCCCTCTGGGGCGCCCAGCCGCTGCTGGTCAAGATCACCATGCGGGAGCTGAACCCGTCCACCATGACCGCGGTGCGCTATCTGCTCATGAGCATCACTTTTTTTGCGCTCATGCGCTGGCGGGGCCTGCCGCTCCTGCCGCCGCTGCGCCTGGTGCCGGCCCTGCTGCTCATGGGCATCACCGGCGTGGCGCTCAACAATATCGCCCAGTTCACCGGTCTGCAGCTCTCCACGGTCAGTAATGCCACCCTCATCGCCACCACCACTCCGGCCGTGACTGCCCTGGTTGCCCTGATCTTCCTGCGTGAGCGCCTGCTGCCCATCGAACTGCTGGGGATCCTGCTATCCGTAGCCGGGGCGCTGTTCCTCGTCAGCAAGGGGCAGATAGACGTCCTGCTGCATATCTCCTTCAACAAGGGGGACCTGCTTTTCTTCACCGCTCAGCTGGGCTGGGCCGTCTATTCCCTGACGGGCTTCCGCGTTATGCGCCATCTTCCGCCCCTGACGACCACGGCCTGGGCCGGGCTGTTCGGGACGGCGGGCACCTTCCTCTACGCTGCGCTGACCGGGCAGCTGGACGTGCACACCGTGGGCGGCACAACCCTGGCCTGTATGGTCTATATCGTCTGGATAGGCGGCGTGTGTGCCATGATTTTCTGGAACATGGGGGTCAAAGCGGTGGGGGCAGGGCAGGCGGCCATCTTTCTCAACATCATGCCGCTGGTGGGCGTTGTCCTGGGCGTGACCCTGCTGGGAGAGGACTTTGCCTTCCGTGAGGCCTTCGGTGCCGTGGGCATCCTGGGCGGGGTGTATATCCTGACGCACAGCCGCCAGATCATGCGGCGCATGGACCAGCGCCTGATCCGGCGCGCCCGGGAGCTGGCGGCCGCCCGCCGGCAGGCTGCGGAAAAGGAATCCCGCCGGGGCTAAGAGCGGCGGGACATTATGTATCAAAGGACAGGCTGCGGCTATGAAAGAGACTGAATATGGAAGACACCGGCTTGCGGATCTGGTCCTGCTCCTGCTGGCCGTCCTGTTTTGCTGGTGTGCCCTGCAGGGGACGCTGGACCTCAATCCCCAGGGCATCGGCATGGACAGCGACCTGCAGAACTATGCGCAGATCCTGGAAGCCGGGGAATATCCTGCGGCCTTTGCCGGTGACCCGGTGGCGTCTTTTTTCCCGCAGGATCCGGGCGTGCCCAACTTGCTGACAGCCCTGGCCGGCCTGTTCCCCGGCGGGGACAACGCGGCCACGGATATGCTGCGTGTAGGCGCGCTGGGCGTTTTTTTGCATTTCCTCGCCTATTACATCCTGGGGCGCTGCCTGTTCCGCAGTCCGTCTCTGGCGGCTCTGCTCTCGATCCTGATGTGCATCGCCGTGCACTGGTCGTTCGGCACCTTCTGGGGCAGCATGCGTTCGGATCCGGTGCCGCGCATCTTTTATGCCGACCTCTGGCCTTTCCTGTTGCTGCTGGCCTGTGCGGCCGTCAAGCGTCCACAGCTGCAACCCGTGGTCATGTTCCTGGCAGGCTGTGCCATGCTGGTGCATACGGTCAGCGCCCTTATGGGCGGAGCCATGTTCTTCATGGCCTTTTTCCTGCTCTGGCAGGACAGGGGCCTGTGGCGCCATGCAGGCCTGAGCCTGCTGAACCTGTTGAGCTTCGCGGTCCCCGTTGTTATATACATGGGGATCTTCCTTGCGGATACGCCTGCGCCGCCGGCCGGATATGCCGGGCTTTTTGCCGAGGTGCGCGCCCTGCGCTACAGCAAGGACTGGCATGATGTCTGGCAAAGCCTTGCAGACATCCTGCGCTATTATACGTTCCCGATCCCGATACTCCCTGCGGCGGCCGTGTCGGCCGTGGTGCTGTTCAGAAAGCGGCAGCAGCTGGCCGGGCCGGTGCGCACCCTGCTGCGGCTCATGCCGGGCATGGTGCTGGGCATTGTGGGCGGCTGTGTGCTTTGTGCCCTGGAAATGTGGCTGGCCCGCCATCTGGGGCGGCAGAACATGAGCCAGGAGATCCTGCGGGGTACACGCTTTTTGGTGCCGCTTTCCTGGCTGCTGCTGACTTGCCTCCTGTCCCTGTACTGGCAGGGCATTGCCCCCCTGCTGCGCCGGGGTTTCGTCGTCCTGCTGGCTGTCGTATTGCTGTCTCTCGGACAGGGCAAACAGGTGGTGGCGGCCCGGCATGCCCTGGCGGACGTGACCGGTCTTAGCTGGCTGGATACGCAGGAGGCCCGACAGATCAAAGTGCATTCCTTGCGATTGCAGGATGCCCTGCGGGCTTTACGTGCGCAGGCGGGGCCGGAAGAGTTGGTTTTTGCTGATGGAGATTGCATGGCGGTACGTTTTGCGGCCCGTATGCCCATGCTGCCCGTGCACAAGGACGGGAACGTCATCTATTATGCAGGCGATCCGGTCCTGGCCGGGCGCTGGCTGGCTATGCAGCGCTGCATGGCAGCCGATGGCGCCGGTTACATGGATGTCTGGCGTACGGAGCAGGCCGCGTTGCTGCTGACGCGTCATGTGGAACATAAGGCCCAGTTGCTGCGTTACGGTTCCCTGCTTTTTGAGAACGAAGATTGGCTGTTGCTGCGGCGTTCGCTGCCGCCAGCTGCGGACGGCAAGGCACAGACCATGAGGAGTGGACATGCAGACTGAAAAAAAAGGCAACAGGATCGCGGTCCTGATCCCCTGCTATAACGAGGCGCTGACCATTGGGAACGTGGTCAGGGATTACCGGCAGGCCCTGCCGGATGCCGACATTTATGTGTATGACAACAATTCCACCGACGAAACGGCTCGTCTGGCCCGTGAGGCCGGTGCCATCGTGCGCTCCGAGCCCCGTCAGGGCAAGGGCAACGTGGTACGGACCATGTTCCGTGACATCGAGGCAGACTGCTATCTGATGGTGGACGGAGACGATACCTATCCGGCTTCGCAGGCGGCGGCCCTGTGCGCGCCCGTGCTGGAAGGCCGTGCGGACATGGTCATCGGTGACCGGCTGTCCTCCACCTATTTCACGGAGAACAAACGTCCGTTCCACAACAGCGGCAACATGCTGGTGCGCCGTTGCATCAACATGTTCTGGAGACGCGGCCAGCAGATCGAGGACGTCATGACGGGCATGCGGGCCATGTCGCCCCTGTTCGCCAAATCTTTCCCCATCCTTTCGCAGGGGTTCGAGATCGAGACGGAGATGACCATCTTTTCCCTGGCCAACAACTTCCGTATCGCCTCCATGCCCATCCAGTACCGTGACCGGCCGGAAGGGAGCTTTTCCAAATTGAGCACGTTCCGGGACGGTTTTCGCGTTCTGAAGACCATTGCCGTTCTGTTCAAGGATTACCGTCCTCTGCTGGTCTTCTGGTCGCTGGCCTGTCTGCTGGCCGTGATCTCTCTGGGGCTGTTCCTGCCTGTACTGGGCGAGTACATGTCCAGCGGGCTCGTGCCCCGATTCCCGTCCCTGATCGTGTCCGGGTTCTGCATGCTGGCGGCCCTGCTGAGCTTTATTTCCGGTCTGATCCTGGACTGCCAGCGCAAGCGGGCTCGGCAGACCTTTGAGATTCAGCTCAATATGCTGTCACTGCTGCTGCGGCAGGAGAGGATAGCGATGCCCTCCGGCGGGAACAGGCCGGAGCAGGACCTATAGGCGTCAATGAAGAAAGCCGGGCTGTTGCCCGGCTTTTTGCATTTTTGCGGCAGTGTTGGACAGATGCGGCGAGGAGAGGCAAGAGCTCCCTGGCCGGCTAGCTGAGGGCCTTGCGCTTCATGATGTAGTTCCAGATCATGACCACGCCTGTGGCCACGACTTTGGCCAGCATGTAATGCAGGGCCAGCTTGTCGACCAGCAGCCACATGCAGATCTGGTTGATGCCCAGGCCGGCCAGGCTCGAACCCACAAAGACTACCTGCCGGGCGAAGCTGCGTGCCGCCTGATGGAAGACAAAGAACACGCAAAGGTAATAATTGACGATGACGGCCACGATGAAGGCCCAGGCGGACGACCAGAGATAGTGGACGTCCAGCACGCTGGTCAGCAGGAACAGCAGGCCGTAGTCCACCAGGAAGGTCAGGCCGCCCACGATGCAGAAGCGGAAAAATTCCGCGCCACGGCTGGCAAGGGACATAAGAACTCCTTTGGGATTGGGGCTGCCCTGACTTACCCTGTTCCCCGCCGGGGCGCAAGCCGGACGGCAGGAGGACGGCACGAGGAACATGCGGGCCCCCAGTCCTGAGATGCCTGCGCTGCAGAGAAGGGGCATGCAGCCCTCTACCGCAGGGACAGCGTGGCGGAAAGCGCAAGTCCCCGCGAGCCATCAGATAGCACAAGCCGTACGGTAGGAGGACGCTTCCTTTACCGGCTGCTGTCCTTCCGGGGCCTGTTTGTGCTTGTGACCGGCAATACCTCTCAGATGCGTGCGATCTCTTCTTTCGGTTCCTCCGGTCCGGCGGAGCGGATCTGCCCCTTGTCCAGCAGGAAGAGGGGGGCGGAGGGCTGGATTTCCCGCAGCAGGGCAGCCGTATGGGGATGGCAGGTGAAAAAGAGGATCTGCTGCCGGGGGCCGTATCTTCCCTGGCTGAGGTCCCCCAGGATGCGGGCCGTGCGCCGTGCCCGGCCGGGATCGAAGTCCACCAGCACATCGTCCATGATGACCGGCAGGGGGCTGGCCTGTGCCGCGTGATCCTGGATGTAGGCCAGACGCAGAGCCAGATAAAGCTGCTCCTGTGTGCCCCGGCTCAGCTGCTCCGGGCTGACGGGCTCGCCCTGCGGCGGCATGACGCGCAGGCTGGAATCACCCACGACGGCCCCCACGTCCTGCCAGGCCCCTGCGGTGATGTCCCGGAATATGGCCGCGGCACGGCGGATGACACGGGGCTGGCGTTCCTTCTCAAAGGCCAGCTTCGCCCTGTGGAGCAGGGCATGGGCCAGACGCAGGCGGCACCAGGCGCGGGCCTGCCGTTGCAGCTCTTCCCGCTGGTCGGCTTCCTGCTGCAACAGGTCGGCCAGGGTCCCGTCCTGCCGCATGGCTTCCACGCGCACACCCAGAGCCGCGACGTCTTCCGCCAGTGCGTCCTCTTCCTGATGCAAGCCCTCCAGCAGATTCTTCTGCCCTGCACAGGCCTGTTCCTCTTCCTCCCGGGCTTCTTCCCGGAAAGAAGACAAAAACGCTTCCAGCGGCTGCGTCCCGGCCACCAGGCGCAGGCTGTCTTCCAGCAGCAGGCGACGCTGCTCCGTCTGGCGACGTTCTTCCAGCAGGGCGGCTGTTTGCAAAAAATTCCCATCGTCCCGGGCTTCCCCCTGATGCAACAGGGCCGCCAGCTCGGTACGGATGCTGTCCAGATCACTTGCCGCACGGTGGCAGGCCGTTTCCTGCTCATCCAGCAGCTGACGCAGGCGGGCCTGCTCTGCGGCGCGGTGGCGGGCGTCCTCCGCCGCCTCGCCCAGCATTTCCAGATGCCGGAGCCAGTCGGCATCCTGCGGCGGCACGGGGCGTCCCGTTTCTTCCAGCAGGGCCGCCAGCGGTGCCCGCAGGGCTTCTGTTTCGCCGTGCAGACGCTGCAGATGCGAATCTTCCTGTTGCAGCTCTTCTTCGAGGCGTAAACAGGTCTCCATGCCGTCCAGGACCGCATGGACGGTCCCCGGCGTCAGGTCTTCCGGCAGGCCCAGAGAATGCAGGCCGCTGGTCCAGGCGGTCCGGGCCGTCTCCAGTTGGCGGGCCGCTTCCTGCGTGCGGCAACGGCTGTCCTCCAGTACCTTGCGGCAACGTTCCAGCAGCCCGGCACTGGTCGCGGCCTCGGCAGCGGCCTGCGAATGTCCGGCACGGGCCTCCTCCGCTTCCCGGCAAAGAGCAAGGCCGCGGCGGACAGCCTCCGGCAGGCTGGGGCAGGCGGCATCGGGAGGGAGCAGGGCCAACAGATCGCGCAAAGCCTGTTCCGCCTGTTGCAGGGAAGAATCCGCATGTCCTGCATCATCTCCGGCTGCGCGCAGTGCCTCCGCCAGTGTGGCGGCGGTGGCTGCCCGCTCGAAAAGCAGCCCTGCCGCTGCCGGGGCAAAGGCCGTCGCCGTGGCTGCGGGCAGCATGTCCTGCCAGCGGTTCTCCCCGTCCTGTATGGCGGCAAGGAGTTCCTGCTCCTGTTCGGCCAGTCGGGCCAGCGTTTGCCTGACGCGCCTTAATTCCTGCCGCAGGCTGTCGTGTTCCTGCAAGAGCTGATCCAGCTGGCGGCGCGCGGTCTGCTGTTTTTCCAGACAGCTTTCCAGTTCATCGGCATCCGGGATCTCGTTGTTCATGCTGCGCGGCAGGGGCAGACGGGCAAGGCGGTGCTGCTGTTCCCGCAGGCGTCCTGTGCTTTCTTCCAGCAGCTGCCGGATGCGCGCCGCTTCTTCCCGGCGATGGCGCTCCGCCTTCCCGGCATGGGGCAGGCCGCCTGCCAGCAGGGCAAGACCGCAGACCGCCGCCAGTCCGCCTGCCCAGGGCGAGGCCGTTATTCCGGGCCAGGAGAGCAGCTCCGGGGCCCACTGTCCGGCCAGCAGAAGGGCCAGACCGGAGAGCAGGAGCACGATGCCCATGCAGAGCAGGGGCAGGCTGCCGCCTGTCAGAGGACGCTCCAGCTGTTGGGCCTGCTGTGTCAGCCCTTCCTGCCGGACCGTCTCGGCGGCGATCCCGGAGCGGAGCGTACGGCAATGCCGCACGGCGGCAGCAAAACGATCCAGGGCTTCCTGCTCCAGGGCCGGATGCCGGTCGATGGCCTGGACAAGGGTCGTCTCGCGCTGTTGCAGCTTGTCCTGCTCCTGCCGTGTGTGGTCCTGCTGTTCCCGCAGGCTGCGCAAGCGGTCCGTCAGATGGTCGAGGCGGGAGGCCAGCGCGAGGGCCTCGTCCCTGTGGCGGAGCAGCCGCTCCGGCCCGGCAAGGTCGTTTTCGTCCAGGCGCAGCGGCGCGCAGGCACGCGAAAAGGCTTCCCGGGCCCGTTGTTGCCGTCGCTGCCAGCGGGGAAGGTCTCCCTGTTTTTCCTGCCAGTTCTCCAGAAGGCGCTGCAGGTGGCGTTGCTGGCCGCTGTCCAGAGGCGGCTGGCAGTCGGGCAGGACCTCCAGACGTTGCAGATGTGCCTGATGGGTCTCCTCAGCCTGTGCCAGTGCGGCGGCGGCCTCGTCTTCCCGCTGGCGGGCCATCTGCAGGGCCGTCGTACAGGTCGCCAGTGTGGCGGCCTGCCGTTCCACTTCCTCCCGGCCGAAGACAGAGCGGTCTGTGGCACGGATGCGGGCGCAATCCCAGTCAGGGCCCAGACGGGAAAGTTCTTCCTGCAGACGGCGGGCGATCTGTTCCTTGCGCAGACGCGCCAGCGGCAGGTCGGTCAGGGCTTGCCGGTAGGTGGCGGTCTGTTCCGTCAGGGCGCGCAGGCGGGGCTGAGCCGCCACAAGGGTCTGGTCCGGGCACAGCTCCCGGAGTTGTTCGCGTGTCCGCGCGTACTGTTCCCGAAGGCCCTGCAGGGCACGCTGCCCTTCCTCCTCCCGTTCGCGCAGACGGGCCAGACGCTCGCGTCCCTGCGGCGGGAAATCCTGCGGCAGGCCGGAAAGGCGCTCCAGCCGCATCCCCAGCAGATGCCACTCCCGCCACTGCTCCCAGACCGAGAGGCGCCGTTCCGTACGGCGCAGGGCGGTCTCCAGCTCCGTCTTGCGGCGGCGGAGGTCTTCCAGATCCTGTTTGCGCTGCTGCCACTGGGCGCACAGGGCGTCGTAGCTGCTACTTTGGGCATCGGCCTGACGGATGCGGGCCCGCAGCTCCTGCCAGCAGCCTGCCTGGACGTTGAGGGGCAGCTTGCGGCCCTGCGGGCGATAGATGGCGTCGGCCTGCTGTTGCAGGGCGCGCAGCACATCGGCCGGGGAACGCAGGCCCGTGCCGAAGCTGGCCCCGTAGAGGGCGTGGCGCACGGCCTCGTCGTCCAGGCTCTCGAAGCGCTGCAATTCCCCCAGACTGAAGCCGAAAACATTGCTGTAGACCTGACGGTCGATGCCCCGGAAGAGTTGCTCCAGCAGGCTTTCCGGCACAGGGGCCCCGTCGGGGCCGGTGAGCTGCAAACGGCCGCTGCCCGGACCGGGGCGGCGATGCAGGTGCAGCAGGCCGTGGAGGCCGCTTTCCAGCGTCAGGCTGCCCCCGGCCTGTCCGCCGCGCAGGGGCTGGCCGGCCTGACGCTCCTTGCGCCCGGAGGGGTAGCCGGTGAGCATGGCCCGCAGGAAGGCCAGACAGGTGGACTTGCCGGCTTCGTTGCCGCCCAGAAAAATGTTGATGCCCGGGCCGAGGTCTTCGGCGCCCGTTTGGGCGAGGATGCCGAAACCGTCTGCGTGGAATGAGAGCAGGCGCATCACTTTCCCTCCAGCATGTCCAGGCAGAGATAGCGGGCTTCGTCCAGCAGGCCTTGGAGCTCTTCCCCTTCCGGCATGTCGAGCATCCCTGTGGGGTAGTGCCGGAACAGGGGCGCCAGCTCTTCTTCGGCAAAGGCGGCCAGCGCTTCGGGCTGCTGTCCGAGCTCTTCCGCCAGGCGCAGGGCCTCGCCCAGCAGATCCTGACGTTGCAGGCAGGCGGCCATGTCCACAGCGGGGGCCGTCTCCACGTACAGGTCCTTGATATGGACAGGCAGAGGCAGGGGAGCCTGATGCAGGCGCTCCCGCAGGTCGCGGCAGGTCTCCGGACGGCGCAGCAGGCTGTCCAGCGGGGTGCGCCCCTGCAGGCAAAGGCGCACGACCATGAGCGTGCAGGATGCGTCAGCGCTTTCCGTGACCGTGGTCAGGGCCTCCAGTAATCTGTCCTCCACGGCATCGAGCCGGTCCACGGCATCCAGGCCGATGGTTAGACGCTGCCATTGCACCGGCCCCAGCGGCAGGAATTCTTCCCGGCAGGAGAAAGCACCGTCGCAGGCCTCGGCAGTGACCAGCAGACAGCCGCGCGGGCCGCCTTCATTGATGTGGAGTCCCTGGGCATTGCCGGGATAGGCGATGAAGGGATGGCGCGCCAGGGTGCGGCGTTCGTGCACATGGCCCAGGGCCCAGGCATCCAGACCGGCGGCGCGCAGATCGTCCAGCGAGCAGGGGGCGTACCTGTCCTGTGTGGGGCTGCCTTCCACGCTGCAATGCAGCACGCCCAGCTGGAAGCAGGCTGCGTCCGGCCGGCGGTGGAAAAGGAGGGCCAGGTTGCGGGCCTCCCTGATGCGGGCATGGCTGATGCCGTGGATCACGGCAAGGGGAGCCCCGTCCCGGTACAGCACATGCTGTTCGGGCTCCGGGCCGAAGATGGTCACGTTGTCGGGCCAGTCCACGGTCTTCAGCCGCGAGTCCAGCGGGTCATGGTTGCCGTGGGCCCAGAAGACCGGGATGCCGCAGGCCTGCAGGCGCACACAGCCGTCGCGCAGGGCCAGCTGGGCTTTGACGCTGTGCTCTTCCTGATTGTAGATGTCCCCGGCCAGGACGAGAAAGTCCGGCCGCAGGTGCTCGCACTGGTCGAACAGGCGTTGCAGGGCCGTGAAGGTGGCGTCGCGCAGCTGCGCTTGCAGGGCCTCTCCGGCATCGGTACGGCTCAGGCCCAGGAAGGGGGTGTCCAGATGCAGGTCGGCGGCATGGATGTATCGGAGGCTGTTCATGGCGTGTCCTTGGCGTGGGCTCCTCCGGCAGAGATATGTTTTTTCCGGCGGCAGGACAAGTTGCGCGCGTGGAGGCGTGCGCGGTTGACGCTGTCAAAGCCCGTTGGTATGACTAGCGTTTATACCACAGGGGGAAAGAATGGCGCGAATCCTTTACGGCATCCACGGGACAGGGCATGGCCATGCCATGCGCGGGCTGACCATCGCCCGCCGTCTGGGCGCACACGAATTTCTGTTCGTGGCCAATGACGACGCCCCCAAGATACTGGAGCCCGAATTCCGGGTGCACCGCATCCCCAACCTGGGCACGGTGTTCCGCAACTATCAGGTGGATGTGGGCGCTACGGTGCGCAAGGCCATCCCGTTGCTCTGGCACCGTCAGCGCTATGTGGATGAAGTGCTGCGCCTTATCGACCAGTTCAAGCCCGACGTCTGCATGACGGACCTGGAATACTTCGTGCCGCGTGCGGCCGAGAAGGCCGGGCTGCACTGCCTGACCCTCGACCATCAGCACGTCATCACCTGCTGCCGCCACGGCTGGCTGCCGCCGCGCATGTGGTGGGATCACCTGCTGCAGGGCATCACGCCCCGCTATCTGTTCCGGCCCACGGAGCAGAATTTGCTGGTCTCTTTCTATGCGCCGCCGGTGCAGCCCCGCTATCACGCCCGCGTGGTGCCGCCCATCCTGCGCGAAAGCGTGCTGCGCCTCAATCCCCGGGACGACGGCCATGTGGTGGTCTACCAGAGCAATTCCACGCACCGCAAGCTGGTGGACTTTTTGCTCCAGGCCACGGACCGCCCCTGCTATGTCTTCGGCTATGACCGGACGGAAGGCCGCGAGGGCAACGTCATCTTCATGAAGAAGAGCGAAGAGGGCTTCCTCAAGCTGCTGGAAGGCTGTTCCTACGTCATCCAGGGCGGCGGTCACACGCTGATGACCGAGGCCCTGCATCTGGGCAAGCCCATCCTGAGCCTGCCGCTCAAGGCCATGGTGGAACAGTGTTTCAACGCCCTGTACCTCGAACGTCTGAACTACGGCATGCAGGCCGACATGATGAGCCTGGAGCCCGCCTTGCTGCGCCGCTTCGAGGAACGCCTGCCCGAGTTCCGGGCCTCCATCGCGCGCGGGCATTTCTGCGGCAATGACCTGGTCTTCGGCCTGGTGGATACCTTCATTCGTACCGGTACCCTGCCGGTCTCGGGCACGCCGAAGGTGGTGGAGTAGGAGAAAAAGCTTTCATCACGGCAAGGATGCCATCCCTGTTTCCATGATAGCAAAACGCCTCTTCCGTCTCATGCGGGAGAGGCGTTTTACGTGGAGCGCTCCACGCGCAGGGGGGCTCTTTGTTATTCCCCTTGTCCATATGTTCGCTCGGCCATCCCCATGGGAGTGGGGAATACGGCCTTCGTCGGCAAGCTCATCGGCGCGTTCTCGGTCTATCCTCACGCATGTGGGGAGTACTCTTCAACGAGATGCAAGAGATAACAAACTGTCAGCGGAACGGCTGCATACTGCCGAACCAGACCATGCTTGCTGCAATCCTGCGCCACGAACATCAAAAAAGGGAAGGAGCTTTCGCGCAAGGCGGCTCCTTCCCTTCCAACAATACTGCCCGGCAGGGCAGTGACGATCCCTTGATTTTACATGCCCAGATAGGCGGAACGCACGTCCTCGCTCTTGAGCAGGTTCTCGGCGCTGTCGCTGGTGACGATACGGCCGTTCTCCATCACATAGCCGCGGTGGGCGATGCGCAGGGCCTGGTTGGCGTTCTGTTCCACCAGGAAGACCGTGGTGCCGTTGGCGTTGACGCGCTGGATGATCTGGAAGATCTGCTGGATGATGATGGGCGCAAGGCCCAGCGAGGGTTCGTCCAGCAGGAGCAGCTTGGGCCGGGCCATGAGGGCGCGGCTGATGGCCAGCATCTGCTGTTCGCCACCGGACAGGGTGCCGCCGGTCTGCTTGCGGCGCTGGGCCAGGATGGGGAAGAGGTCGAACACATAGTCCATGTCTTCCTTGATGCCCTGCACGTCGTTGCGCAGGAAGGCGCCCAGGTCGAGGTTCTCGCGTACGCTCAGGTCGGGGAAGATGAGGCGGCCTTCGGGCACCTGCGAGATGCCCAGGCGGACGATCTCGTGCGGGGGCAGCTCGTGGATGGGCTCGCCGTTCCAGAGGATCTCGCCCTTGCGCGGCCGGTTGATGCCGCAGATGGTCATGAGCGTGGTGGACTTGCCGGCGCCGTTGGCACCGATGAGGGTCACGATCTCGCCGTCATCCACGCGCAGGGAAACGTCGCGCAGGGCCTGGATGTTGCCGTAGTAGGTATCAATGCCCTTGACTTCAAGCATCTTCGCTTTCTCCCAGATAGGCCTGAATGACGCGCGGGTTGCTGCGCACTTCCGCGGGAGTGCCGGCAGCGATGCGCGAACCGTATTCCATGACATAGATGCGGTCGGACAGGGACATGACCATGCCCATGTCGTGCTCGATAAGCAGGATGGAAAGATCCCGGTCCGCGCGGATCTGGAGCACCAGATCCTTGAGCTCGTTGGTTTCCTGCGGGTTCATGCCGGCGGCGGGTTCGTCCAGCAGCAGCATGCGGGGCTCGGTGGCCAGGGCGCGGGCGATCTCCAGACGGCGCTGGGCACCGTAGGCCAGGTTGCAGGCCTTTTCGTTCCACAGATCCTGCAGGTGCACGGTCTCCAGCAGGCTGTAGGAGATGTCGATGGATTCCTGCTCTTCGCGGCGGGTGGCGGGGTTGCGGGTCAGCGCGCCCCAGATGCCGGCCTTGGTGCGGCAGTGGCGGCCGATCATCACGTTTTCCAGCACGGTCATGTCGCTGAACAGACGGATGTTCTGGAAGGTGCGGGCCATGCCCAGCGCCGTGATGAGGTGGGGCTTGCGTCCGTTGAGCAGATGCTTCTCGCCGTTGGCGCCGTACAGGTGCACGGTGCCTTCCGTGGGCTTGTAGATGCCGGTGACGCAGTTGAAGAAGGTGGTCTTGCCGGCGCCGTTGGGGCCGATGAGGGCCACGATCTCGCCTTCGTTGACGGTCAGGTCCAGCTCGTTGAGGGCGCGCAGACCGCCGAAGTCACGCGTCAGGCCCTTGACTTCAAGGACGGGTTTCATGCGCGTTCTCCTTTGTTGCCGCCCTGCAGGGCGGTGATGCGGTAGCGGCGGCGCTCACCGGTGACGAGGCCCTGGGGCCGGAAGATCATCATGATGACCATGATGGCGCCGAAGATCAGCATGCGGTACTCGGAGAAGGCACGCAGGTATTCGGGAGCCAGGATGAGGATGGTGGCGGCGATGACCACGCCCACGATGGAGCCCATGCCGCCCAGCACCACCATGGAGAGGATCATGGCCGATTCCATGAAGGTGAAGCTGGCGGGGTTGATGAAGGTGGTCTTGGCCGCGAAGATGACGCCGGCGAAACCGGCCCAGCAGGAGCTCAGGGCAAAGGCCGAGAGCTTGACGCGGGCCAGGTCGATGCCCATGGCCTCACAGGCGATCTCGTCTTCACGCAGGGCCTGCAGGGCAAGACCCACACGGGAGTTCTTGAGGCGGCTGATGACGATGATGGTCAGGATCACGGCCAGCAGCACCAGATAGTAGATGAAGATGGTGTTGGCGGCGATCTCCAGCTCCTGGCCGAAGAAGGAGGGGCCGGGGATGTTCTTGATGCCGCCGGAACCGCCGGTGAGGCTGGTCCAGTTGAGCAGCACCAGGCGCACGATCTCGCCGAAGCCCAGGGTCACGATGGCCAGATAGTCACCGCGCAGGCGCAGCACGGGGAAGCCCAGGGCCAGGCCGAAAACGATGGCCATGAAGCCGCCCACGGGCAGACAGGCCCAGAAGCCCAGGCCGAACGCCTGGTTAAGCAGGGCGTAGGAATAGGCGCCCACGGCGTAGAAGGCCACATAGCCCAGCACCAGCTGACCGGCGATGCCCACGGCGATGTTCAGGCCCAGGGCCAGGATGACATAGAGCATGGCCGAGATCATGATGTTGGTCTGGTAGAAGGAGCTCACCAGAGGCATGGCGATCATGACGGCCAGCAGCAGGCCGAGGCTGGTCAGACGGGTGGTGGTATTGCGGTTGGGCAGGGTGACCAGGCTGTGCAGGCCCTTGCCCAGGCCTTCGGGCAGGCGGATCAGCGGGATGCCGCGAGCCTTGCGGCTGAAACACCAGTTCCAGAGCATGGAAAGGAAGAAGATGGCCACGCCCAGCAGGATGACCCTGTCGAACTGCCATTCCACGGTCTGGTCAACGCTGTTGAGCTTGATGCCCATGACCGGGAAGGTCAGGAGCATGAACCAACAGGCAGCCAAAAGGGCTTTTGTAAGATATTGCATCATGATTGGCTACACCTTCTGCACTTTCGCTTTGCCGAGGATGCCGTCGGGACGGAAGATGAGGATGAGGATGAGCAGGGCAAAGGCCAGGGCATCCTCATAGTTGCCCGACAGGTAGCCGGTGGTCATGCTCTCGGCGATACCCAGCACAAGGCCGCCCACCATGGCACCGGGGATGGAACCGATGCCGCCGAGCACCGCGGCCGTAAAGGCCTTGAGGCCGGCCAGGAAGCCGATGCCGAAGTTGACCTGTCCCATGTGGGAGGCGATAAGCACGCCGCCCAGGGCCGCCAGAGCCGAGCCGACGATGAAGGTGAGCGAGATGATGCGGTCGGCATTGATGCCCAGCAGCAGGGCCATCTTGCGGTTCTGCGCGGTGGCGCGCATGGCCTTGCCCATGCGGGTATAGCGGATGAACAGGCTCAGGGAGACCATGGCCAGCGTGCTGGTGACGAGGATCAGGAAATCACTGGGGCCCATGATGTTGCCCAAGTAATCCAGAAACTCCATCTCCGGCAGCAGGCGGGGGAAGGGGACATAGTCAGAGGTCTGCGCCAGCAGCACATAGTTCTGTAGGAAGATGGACATGCCGATGGCCGAAATGAGGGGCGACAGACGCGGGGCGCCGCGCAGGGGTTTGTAGGCCACCTTTTCCAGAGTATAGCCGTAGGCCGCGCTCCAGACCACGGCCGCGAGGGCCGCAACGATGAGGATGCCTCCGGCGGGGAAACCGACGATGCCTAGCACACCGGCTACCAGCAGGGCCGTGAAGGCGCCCAGCATGTAGATTTCGCCGTGTGCGAAGTTGATCAGTTCGATGATGCCGTACACCAGCGTGTAGCCCAGGGCGATGAGGGCATAGATGCTGCCGCGTGTGAGGCCGCCGAAGAAAAGTTCGATAAAGTACTGGAAGTCCATGCCGTTACAGGGGCTGCGGTTTACCCGGGCGCAGCGGGCAAGAGGGCGCGGAGGCCATGCCTCCGCGCCCGTGCGCCATAGTATCCTATTAATGCAGAGTGATGCTGTGGTCGCTTTCGACGAACTTGCCGTCCTTCACCACGTAGACGGACAGGCCCAGACCGGTGGCGTCACCGGCCTTGTTGAAGGACATCTTGCCCAGAGGGGTGTCCACTTCGGTGCTCTTCAGAGCGGCCATGATCTTGTCGGTCTCGGTGCTGCCGGCCACTTCGATGGCCTTGATGAGGGCCTGGGTGGCGGCATAGGCGTTGTAGTAACCGAAGCCGGGCTCGCTGCCGAACTGCTTGACGTGGGCTTCGCGGGCGTGCTTGTACATATCCAGGGTACTGGTATCCTTGGGATAGGAGGCCATGACGCCTTCGCTGTCCTTGCCGGTCATCTTGAGGAAGGTTTCGTCCTTCACGCCGTCAGGACCGATGAGGGGGGTCTTGACGCGGTCGCGGCGCATCTGCTGCACCAGCTTGGAGGCGGTGTTCTGGTAGCCGCCGAAGATCAGGACGTCGGCCTTGGCGCGACGCAGCTTGCGCACCACGGCGGAGAAGTCCACGGCGTCGGGGGTCACGGCTTCGAACAGGACGGTCTCGATACCGGCCTTTTCGAGGATGCCGCGGTTCTGCTGGGCAAAGCCCTTGCCGTATTCGCCGTTGTCATGCAGGTAGGCGACCTTCTTGGCCTTCAGCACTTCGATGATGTAGCTGCTGGTCAGCTGGGCCTGGGCATTGTCGTTGGCCACGGTGCGCAGGAACAGGGGGTGCTTGCCTTCCAGGGTCAGGGCAGGCGTGGTGGCCGTGGGGGAGATGCTGATGATGTTGGCGCTTTCAAACATGGGCAGGGAGGCGTTGGTGGCGCCGGAGCAGATGGGGCCCATGATGGCCACGACCTTGTCGGAGATCAGCTTGGTCGCGGCGTTGGTGGCCAGTTCGGGCTTGCACTGGTCGTCCTGGGACACCAGTTCGATCTTCTTGCCCAGCACGCCGCCCTTGGCGTTGGCTTCTTCAATGACGATCTTGGCGGCATTGAGGCTGGGAACGCCGTACGAGGCCAGGTCGCCGGAATGGGCGCCCTGCACGCCGATTTTGATGGTGTCGGCGGCCATGGCAGGAGCCGCAACGGCAACGCTGCACAGCGCGGCCATGAGCCAGGTCATGCACTTTTTCATTTTCTCCCTCCTTGAGAGACTCCATGCACTGCCGGGCGTCGCACAACAGCAAAGCGACGTCTACCTTGCGGCAGTATAAGCCCTTTCTATTGCATCTTTATCTGATTCCTGTCAATGCGGTTTGCCGGATGGACACACAAATCCATCTCCCCCGCACGGCCACATATCTACTGTGATTTCTTGTGGCTGGAACGCAGGTGCAGGCGCATGGGCGCATGCGTGATGCCGAAGATGCGGCGCAGGGCGCGTTCCAGATAGCGGGCATAGCTTTCCGGCACGCGGTCGGCGTCACTGACGAAAAAGACGAAGGTCGGCGGCTGGGACTCGGCCTGGGTCAGATAGAAGAACTTGGCGCGCACGCGCTTGACCACCGGGGGCTGGTGGCGGGTCAGCACTTCTTCCATGGCCCGGTTGAGCTGGCCGGTGGGCACGCGGATGGCGCATTCCTCATGGATTTTGCGGGCCATGGGCAGGATCTTGTTCAGGCCCGTGCCCTTGAGGGCCGAGACCGTAAGGATGGGCACATGCTTGCAGAAGGCCAGCATCTCGCTCACGTTCTGCAGCAGCTGCTTGAGCTGCCCGGCGGGCACCAGGTCGCACTTGTTGACCAGCACCATGAAGGGGATCTTGCGGGTATCCAGCAGATCCATAAGGCGCTTGTCCTGCTGGCTCACGCCTTCGGTGGCGTCCAGGGTCAGCAGGGTCACGTCGGCCTTGGTGGTGGATTTGAGGGCCGCGTTGACGGAGTACTTTTCCACGATGTCCGTGATCTTGGTACGACGGCGCACCCCGGCGGTATCCACAAAGACGTAATCCTGGCCGTCGCGCTCGAAGCGCACGTCCACGCTGTCGCGGGTGGTGCCGGCCACGTCGGAGACGATCATGCGTTCCTCACCGGCCAGGGCGTTGATCATGGAGGACTTGCCCGCGTTGGGGCGGCCCAGCATGGCCAGGCGCAGGGCCGGGGGCTCGTGTTCGGCCTCGTAATCATCGGGCAGCAGGTCGGCCAGTTCTTCGGTGAGGGCGCGGATGTTGTGCCCGTGCTCGGCCGAGACCGGCAGCAGGGGGAAGCCCAGGCTGTGGAACTCGGCCAGCAGCTCGTCTTCCTTTTCCAGACCGTCCACCTTGTTGACCACGCAAAGGGTGGGCAGGCCCATGCGGCGGATGTGGGCCGCCAGATATTCGTCCAGGGGCAGCAGGCCGTCACGGCCGTCCACCACGAAGGCCACGGCACAGGCGTCCTTCATGGCCGCCTCGGCCTGGCGCAGGATGTCGGACTCGAAGCCGCGGATGCCTTCGGGGCCTTCGGTGACCATGGCATGGGCATCCAGGGTGATGCCGCCGGTATCCACGATGCCGAAATCAGGATGGCCCTTGCGGCGGACCACACCTTCCATGCGGTCGCGGGTCACGCCGGGACGGTCATGGGTGATGGCGCGGTTGCTGCGGATCAGGCGGTTGAACAGAGTGGACTTGCCCACGTTGGGGCGTCCCACCAGAACGATGCAGGGTAATGAGGACATGGGTCTCCCTTCGGCCATGACGGGCCGTTGTTGCGGAAATGGGGCCGCACGGGGCGGCGGGCATGGCGCACGGAGAAACGGGATGGAAAAAAGGCCCCTCAAAGCGGGGTGAGCGCCACACGCTGCGCTTGTGTAGCATCCTTGAGGCCGTTTGAAAAGAAAAAAATGCCTCGCGGGCGCATTTGCCGGAGTCGGCAGGATGCGGGCAGGTAACATATCGGGATGACAGGCATTTTTTCAGGAAGCTGCCAGGGCGGCAAAAATCCGTTCCGGGCAGTCGTAAAAAAACAGCCCCTGCCGGTCCGAAGGGCCTGCAGGGACTGTGTGGGTGTGGCTGATCGCTGGGGGCCGCCGGAGCGGCCGTGGCCCGGAGAGGGGGCCTTGGGGAAAAATGTGGTGCGGAAAGCACTCACTCGTTGCCCTCGCTCCGGCTCTCGCTGGCGGGCAGGGGCAGCAGCAGGCGGAACAGGGCCCCGCCTTCGGGGCGGTTGGCCGCCGTGATCTGGCCGCCGCGACCGTGGGCAAGGCCCGTGGCCACGGAAAGGCCCAGGCCCGCAGCCCGCCCCGCCTGACGGTGGGTGGTGAAGAAGGGCTCGAAAATATGGGGCATGATGTCGTCAGCGATGCCGGTACCGCTGTCGGCCACCGAAAGTTCGTACCAGGTGGTGCCGTCGTCATCGGCGGGCAGCAGCCGGGCGCCGATGTCCAGCGTGCCGCCCTCAAGCATGGCGTCCAGAGCGTTTTCCACCAGATGCAGGCAGATCTGCTCCAGTTCCAGCGCGGAGCCCAGGGGACGGGGCGCCCCCTCGCCCCATTCCGGCGGGAAGTGCAGCCGGCAGGTCACCTTGAGGCTGTCCATGCGGCCCTGCAGCAGGGTCAGGACACGGGAGACCACGGCCTGCACGTCCATGGGCGCGCTGCGGGGGTCCAGGCCCACACCGGCCATGAGCAGCTTGCGGGTGATCTCGCGCACGCGCATGCTCTGGGTCACGATGGCCTTGAGGGACTCGCGCAGGTCCTCGATGTCGGGCAGGGCCTCGGCCTCGGGGCTGTCCAGGCTGTCGCCCATGAGGCCCGCGGCCTGAACGATGATGTTCAGGGGGTTGTTGACTTCGTGGGCCACACCTTCGGCGATGCGGCCCAGACTGCGCAGGCGGGCTTCTTCGGCCAGACGCCGGGCCTGGCGCCGGGACTCGGCCCGCTCCCGGGCCTTGCGGCATTCTTCCAGCACCGCATCCAGCGAGACGGGCTTGGCAAGCCAGTTGAGCGCGCCGCGCCGCATGGCCTTGACCGCCTGGCTCATCTCCGTGGCACCGGAGAGCATGACCACATCGGGACGCGGTTCATGTTCCTGCAGGAGCTTGAGCAGGGAGACGCCGTCCATACCCGGCAGGCAGACATCCAGGAAGACCAGATCCCATTCCTGCCGGGCGAGCATGCCCAGGGCCGTTTCCGCATCGCCGGCCACGGCAGCCTCGATACCGCGCAGCTCCAGGCGCTGTGCCAGCGGTTCGGCAAAGGCCTGTTCGTCGTCGACGATGAGTACACGCATGACGTCTTTCCCCCTTGCGACAATGCGTCAACATGATGCACGCCCGGAGCGTGCGGGATCTTTCCTGTCCGGCGGTGCTGCCGCCGGACAGGGGCAATGGCGGCCTAAAGCTTGTGCTCGGCCAGGAGGTCTTTTTCGTTGAGGACATCCTGAGCGGCGTCGAAATCGCCGCCTTCGGCCAGGCTGACGGCCACCATGGCGTTCTCCACCTTGTCGCGGTAGGCCATGCGGATGCTGTTCAGCAGCTCGTCGATGTCCATGGGTTTCTTAAGGAAGTTGTAGGCGCCCATGCGGTAGGCCGTCTGTTCTTCGGCATCACCGCCGTGACCGGTCAGGATGATGACCTGCACCTGGGGGTTGCTCTTCTTGACGCTGCGCAGCACTTCGAAACCGTCCATGCCGGGCATGCGCAGGTCCAGGACGATGACGTCGGTGGGCTCTTCAACGGCTTTGAGGGCCTGCGGGCCGTCATAGGCCACGCGCGCTGAAAAACCGCGCATGGCAAGGCGCTCGGCAAGCGTGTCCACAAACTGTTTTTCGTCGTCTACCAGCAGAATCTTGATCTCTTCCTTGCTCATGCCATTCTCCTTCACCCGGTGATGCCGGGAAAAATGTCGTTCTAGTCTTCACTTCCGCAAGCGGAAATGGAGAGGAAAAAGCGCTGTGCCGGATCGCGCCAGGGCATCAGCAGGGCCTGCCAGCCGGGCCGGGGCCGGGCGTTGAGCAGGGGGCTGCCCGTCAGGGCCGCCAGGGCCATGTCGCGATTGGCGCCGTCGCAAACTTCGATGATGATGCCTTCCACCTTGTTCTGGCGACCGGCGGAAAAGCGGAGCTTCACCTGCCCGCCCACGGAGGCGCACAGGTCGAAGATGTCCAGCAGGGCACGCAGCACCGCCAGGGCGGGCACGGCGGACCATACGGGTTCTTCGCTGTCGGCAGATTCCAGCACCATCTGCACGGCGCGGGCCCGACGGGCCGCCATGAGGCAGAAGGTGCTGGCCACACGCGCCAGGTCGCAGGGCGCGTTCTCGTTCTCGCTGTGGCTGACCTGGGCCAGGTACTCCATGCACTCGGCCAGGGCCGCGCCCCGCAGGATCTGCTGCTGGGCTTCCTTCAGGGCCTTGATGACGCGCGGGTCGGCGGACTTGTCGGCCCCGGCGGCCAGCTGCACCATGTCCTGCGCCAGTCCGGCGGATTCGCGGATCACGGCCAGCACATTGCGCATGTCGTGCGTGGCCGAGGCCAGCAGACGTCCCATGCATTGCGAATCGGTCATGCTACGCCCCCCTGGCCTTGTCGCTGCCGGTGCCGCCGGAACGGGCAGCGGCTTCCAGCGTTTCCAGGAACATGCCCAGGCTCAGCGGCTTGGTCAGGCAGGCGAAGGCACTGGCCACGGGGCTGTCGCCGGAATCGTCCACGGAGTCATGCCCCGTGAGCACGATGACCGGCAGGCCGGGGTACTTCTGGCGCACTTGCTGGAGGACGGCGTCCCCGGTCATGCCGGGCATGAGCAGATCCACCACCATCACGTCGGGCAGGGCCTCCGCGGCCGCCATTTCGTCCAGGGTGGTCAGGGCCGTCTTGCCGTCCAGGGCCACCCGTACTTCGATACCGCGCAGATCCAGACGTTCGGCCAGGGTCTCCACGAATTCCTTCTCGTCATCGGCCAACAATACACGCAGTGCCATCTCAAGCCTCCACAGGACGTTCCGGCGGTGTAAGCGGCAGCGTGATGCTGACCGTCGTGCCCTTGCCTTCGGTGCTGTCCACGGTGATCTCGCCGCCGAGACGGCGCACGATGCCGTAGGTGATAAACATGCCCAGACCGTTGCCCTTCTCCTTCTTGGTGGAATAGAAGGGCTCGAAGATGTGCTTGATCACTTCCGGGCTCATTCCCTTGCCGTTGTCGGTGACGCGCACCAGCAGCCCGCCGTTGGCCGTCTGGCTGCAGGCGATGTCCACCTTGCCGCCGTCAGGCACCGCATCCAGGGCATTGCCCATGATGTTGAGGAAGACCTGCTGCAGCTGGCCGCGGTCAGACACGATGTCCGGCAGGCCTTCGGCAAAGTCCGTGCCGATGGTCACGCCGCGGTTCTTGGCGCCGCGTTCCAGAAAGCCCATGGTCTCGGTCAGCACTTCGGGCACGCTCAGTTCCTGGCGGTTGGCCTCCATGCGCCGGGCAAAGCCCAGCAGACGGTGGGTGATGCCGCGGGCACGTTCCACGGTGCTCTCGATGGCCTCCAGCAGGCTGATGAGCCTGTCCTTGCGCTCGAAGTTGCCGCTCATGTGCAGCAGGTCGAGACCAAGGCCCGCCTTTTCGTTTATGACGGCCAGGGGGTTGTTGACCTCGTGGGCCACCCCGGCTGCCAGCCGGCCGATGGAGGAGAGCTTCTGGTTGTGTTCCATCTGGGCGAAGACCGCCACGCGGCGTTCGTCGCTGGCCTGCAGGCGTCCCACCAGATGCTTCATCAGCAGGTGCGAGACCAGCACGATGATGGCGATGCCGCCGCAGAAGACCAGCAGCAGTTCGCTGCGCAGGGCCGTCCAGGGTTTGTAGATGTCCAGGGTGGGCTTGACGGCCAGGAGCATGAAGTCCGTGCCCGCCAGGCTGGTATAGGCCACCATGAGATCCTGTCCGCTGTCGTCCTTCCAGGGCCGCACCGTGGTCTCGAAGGACTGGGGCGGCAGGGTCAGGGGCAGCTTGTCCAGCACCTTGCCGTAGAAACGGGAGTTGGTCTGGAGCACGCCCCGGCTGTCACAGAGGAAGGCGTCGGTATCCTGCATCAGGCCCACGGCCGCCACCAGGCGTTCCAGCCGGGAGGTGTCGATGGTCACGCGCAGGGTCCATTCCCGGCCGCTCTCTTCCATGCGGTGCACGGCGATGACCATGTGCGGGAAGCCGCGCAGCCCCAGGAAGACGTCGCTGATGTAGCGGCCCTTGACCTGGGCCTCGCTGAGCCAGGGTTGTCCGGCGTAGTCGGCGTCCTTGAGCTTGTAGGGGCCCACATAGGCCACCTGCCGCCCGTTCACATCCACCAGGCCCATGTCCACGAAGCCCTGGAACTCGCTCTTGAGCGCCAGGAAGACGCGGTTGAGGGTCTGCTCGTTGGTCAGGTCGTCAAAGCTGTAGGCATGGGCGATCAGACTGACGGTGGAGGCCCGCTCGCCGAGGAAAAGCTCCAGCGAGGCCTGCGATTTGCGCACCATGGCGTAGAGCGGGTTCTCCATCTCCCGTTCCAGGGTGCTCATGTACTGGGCGTGGTTGATACCGGTGAGGATCAGCAGCGGCGTCACCGACACCGTGACCATCAGGATGGTCATGATGCGCCGCAGTGAGCGGTAACGCGCTGGTGATACGGCGTCCGGCACTTCCAGCAGATGCCCGAAATACGCTTTGATTGCAGAAAACATGCGACCTCCCGCGCAGGAACGGCGCGGCCTGTGATCCGTCGGTCTAATGCCCGCCGCCCACCAGGATGCCGGAGGCGGCCAGCACCAGTACCAGCACTTCGAGGATGGCGATGACGCACAGCAGCCACTGCTTGCGACGCGCCAGGGAAAGCGCCAGCTGGGCGAAGCAGACGATGGTCAGGCCCGCCAGGATGATGATGCCCACAAAGTTGCAGATGTCGCCCTTGCCGATGAGGGCCAGCCAGCCCCAGCCCTGCGGGATGCTGCCGGCGGCACGGTAATCGGCGGCGCTGCCGGTCCACAGGCGCGGCAGGTCGTCCAGGGGGATCTGCGGGGTGAGGATGCCCGTCACGTACAGGACGTAGGTGATGAGCATGATCACGAAACCGATGAGAGAACCATAAAACAGAGTATCGGCATAGCGCAATTGCGCGGGCGAAGCCTGGATGTCATTCTTGTTCATTTTTCTGTCTCCTTCATGCCCGGCGGCTTACCAGCCCAGGCCCTTCAGCAGCGCCTTGGCGCCAGAGAAAAACAGCACGGCGATGACCATGATACGGATGAACTTGGGCTTGGCCTTGGCCAGCAGGCGCACACCCACCACGGAACCGAGCATCAGGCCCACGATGGACGGGATGGCCATCAGCGGGATCACGCAACCCTGGTTCAGGTAGACCCAGGCGGCGGAGGTATCGGTGATGGAAAGCAGGAACTTGGAGGTACCCACGCTGACCTTCAGCGGCACGCCCATGAGCAGGTTGAGCACGGGCACGTTGGCCCAGCCGGCGCCCAGACCGAACATACCGGCCATGATACCGATGACGATGAACAGCAGCAGACCGGCCAGGGTGCGGTGGGTCTTCCAGTCCACCACTTCACCGGTGCTGGGCTCAAGGAACACACCGTTCATGCCCAGGGCAAGGCCCACGGCGTCCTGCTTGTTGACCACGGGACGCACGGAGTTCTTGGAGAAGAAGAGCAGCACGGCGATGCCCAGGATGGTCACGCCAAGGCAGGTCTGGATGATGTCGGTGGGCAGGGCCAGGCCCAGCATGGCGCCCACGATGGAGCAGGCCGAGGCGATGAGGGCCACGGGCAGGGCCAGGCGCAGGTTGGCGAAGTTACGGCGCAGCAGACCGGGACCGGCAGCCAGAGCACCGGCCAGGGCCACCAGCAGGCCCGCGCCGCGGACGAAGTCCAGATGGAAGGGGAAGAAGCCCGAGACCAGCGGCACGAAGAGCACGCCGCCGCCCACACCGGCCATAACGGCGATGATGCCGAGGATGAAGCAGAAGAAGAGCAGCGCCACGGGCCAGAACCACCAGGGATGGTTGTCTACGACCTGAGCGGTCTGCACGTCGCCCGTGGTGGCAGCCACCGGCGAAGGCGTCACGGCCGCATCCTGGGCATCGGCCACGGTGACGACGCTCGTCTGGGCGGCAGGAGCCGTAGCGGCGGCATCGGCCGCCATGCTGATGGCCGGACAGGCCAGGACGAAGGTCAGGAAAAACAGAACGAGCCACTGCCCGGCAGTGGCTTTGACGGCACGGGCCGTCGTTGCAAGTGCGTTGCGCGCCATGTGATCCCCCTTTACTGTCTGGTGGGGCGATGCCCCACATGCATTCCTTTTGATGGCCTTACCCTACGCGCACGGCGGGGCGGCCGGTATCAGGAGAATCCTGAAATTGCGCCTCTCAGCGGACGATGTTCGGAAGATGCGATACAGGTGACTGCTTTTATTAGTTATTTTCTTCACAAAAAGATCTTTTCGCCCAGGTCCGGGCAGGAATATCCCCCAGAAGAGAGAGGCGGACATGGGGAAATCTCCCCATAGCGGCGGGGAAAGCCGCTTTTTTCCTGATGCTTTTTCCGGCATCCCCGGAGAGGGCCCTGAGCGCAGGAGGCACGGGCCTGAAATGCAGAGGGGCAAGAGGGAGAGGAGTAGAGGCCGGGGAACCTTTTTATAAGTTGGGACGAACCTTCGAAAACCAGGGACAGGTGAGCACAGGGCATGTGCTGCGCCGTCCTCCTCTGGCAACGCCCGCGACGGACAGGCGGAGGGCAGCAGGCCCGCCTGTTCGCGGCAACAGGGGGCAGGCACTCGGGACGGAAAAAGGCTGCCGGAACTGAGGGCGCAGGCAGCACGGCAGGCGTCCGGTCTGCGGCCCGCCGGGGCATGCCGGAGGGGCTTCACAGGACGCAGGACGGAAGAAAGCCCCCGCAGGGCAGGGGCTTTCCGTTCGGAAGGCGGACAGCGGCAGGATATGACGGATACCGCTGTGTGGTGGAGCAGGCAGGAGGGGGGATCCCCTGCTTCAGATGCTATCCTTCGGCGGCCGGTTCCTTCTTGAGGGAGCGCAGGTAGGCCAGGGTCTCGGCCTTGACCACCGGGGTCAGCATGATGAGGCCTATAAGGTTGGGGAAGGCCATGAGGGCGTTGAAGATGTCGGACAGGGTCCAGACCAGATCCAGCTTCATGGACGCGCCCAGACCCACGGAGATGATGAAGGCCCAGCGATAGGGGATGATGGCCTTGCTGCCCAGCAGGTATTCGATGGCCTTTTCACCGTAGTAGCTCCAGCCGAGGATGGTGGAGTAGGCGAAGAGGATGATGCCGATGGTCACGATAAGGCCGCCCAGTTCGCCGGGCAGGCCCGTCTCGAAGGCATAGGAGGTGAGGGGGGCGCCGTTCTTGCCGGAAGTCCAGACGCCGGTGACGAGGATGACCAGGCCGGTCATGGAGCAGACCACCAGGGTGTCGATGAAGGTCTGGGTCATGGAGATGAGGGCCTGCACCACGGGCTGGCTGGTGCGGGCGGCCGCGGCGGCGATGGGGGCGGAACCCAGGCCGGATTCGTTGGAGAACAGGCCGCGGGCCACGCCCAGACGAATGGCCATCATCACCGTGGCACCGGCAAAGCCGCCGGTGGCCGCCACAGGCTGGAAGGCGCTGGACACGACCATGGCCAGGACGCCGGGGATCTCGGTGATGTGCATGAGGATCACCGCCAGAGCGCCCAGCACATAGAGAGCGATCATGACGGGCACCAGCAGGGCGGTCACGCGACCGATGCTGCGCACACCGCCGATGATGACGGCGGCGGTCAGGCCCATGAGCACGATGCCGGTGATGCCGGGAGCGATGGAAAAGCTGTGGTTGAGGGCGTCAGCCACGGAATTGGACTGTACCATGCTGCCGATGCCGAAGGTGGCGATGGCCGCGAAGAAGGCAAAGAGCGTGGCCAGCCATTTCCAGCCCAGCCCGCGCGAGATGTAGTACATGGGGCCGCCGCTGAAGGTGCCGTTCTCGTTCTGCACGCGGTATTTCACGGCCAGCACGGCTTCGGCGTACTTGGTGGCCATGCCCACAAGGCCGGTCATCCACATCCAGAACAGCGCACCGGGGCCGCCGATGTAGATGGCCGTGGCCACACCGGCAATATTACCGGTGCCCACGGTGGCCGAAAGGGCCACCATCAGGGCCTCGAAGTTGGAGATGTCGCCCTGGGCCTTCCTGTCGGGGGTCTTGCGGACGATGAGGGTGAATGCGTGGATCAGATGACTGAACTGCAGGGCTCGCAGGGAAAAGGTCAGCCACAGGCCCGTGCCGACCAGAAGGATCATCAATGGCCATCCCCAGACATACCCAGAAACCATGTTCAAGAAATCCAGCATGTTCCCTCCCGGAAAAGAGGCCGCAGCCGCGTACCTCCCGGCGCTTTTGCATTAAACTGAATACGCCGTTGTTTACAAATATTAAACCATGCTATAAAATTTTTTTGCGACTGCAAAGGGGTTTCAGCCGCAAAAGCTCACATCTTTCACATTTCATCCAAGGCCGCTCCTGCGGGGATGATCCGGGGAGCGGACACGGGGGGAACCATGATCCGTTCACTTCTGTCCTGCCTGCTGATGCTGCAGGTGCTGCTTTTTTCCCTTCAGGTCGCCACGGTACAGGCCCGTGCTGATGCCGCCACGGAATACCAGATCCAGACCTTCCCGCTGGAGCGCAACGGCATCGCCCTGCATCTGCAGCGTCTGGCTGTGGCCGGGACGCAGCCCCAGCGCCAGATCCTGCTGGTGCACGGCCTGACCTATTCTTCGCATGAATTTGACGTGAACTATGCCGACTACAGCCTGGCCCGCTACCTTGCCTCGCGCGGCTTCGCTGTCTGGACCTTCGACGTGGCCGGTTACGGCGATTCCCAGGAAGTGGAAGACGGCTTCATGCCCAATTCTGACTATGCCGCCGAGGATGCCGCGGCCGCCGCGGCCGAGATCCTCAAGGTCTCCGGCCAGAAGAAGCTGGATGTGCTGGGCTGGAGCTGGGGCACCGTCACCAGCAGCCGTTTCGTGGCCCGTCATCCCGAGATGGTGAAGAAGCTGGTGCTGTATGCGCCCATCATGGTGGGCCTGGGCGCCGCTGAAGTGAAGGTTCCCTTCAACCACAATACCTGGCTGCATGCCGCTGGCGACTTCCAGACCACCAAGGACGGCGCCATCGACTACACCATCGTGGATCCGCAGGTGGTGGCCGTGTTCCAGTCCAACTGCTGGCGTTATGACAAGGACTCCAGCCCCAACGGCGGCCGCCGCGACCTGCTGGTCTCCGCGGAGACGCCCCTCATCGACCCCGCTTCCATCCAGGTGCCCACCCTGGTCATCGGCGGGGACAAGGACCCGTACCTGAACCTCGACAGCATGCGCGCTGCCATGAACAAGCTGCCTTCCGGCTCCAAGCTGGATATCATGCCCGGCGCCGCCCATGCCATGATGATGGAAAAGCCCTATTACAAGGAGTTCCGCCAGAAGGTGGTGGAGTTTTTGGAACATTAGCCCCGGACTGCGACAGGCCGGGATCCCGGCTTGACGGAAAAGCCCAGTCATGACATACCGCCCCGTCCATCAGCTCGTGCCGATAAACGGGGCGGTATCATTTCAGGGAAGAATGGGACACGACAGCGTGTTCGACGTACCGGAGCACGGCTGTCTGTTATGCGGGCAAGCTGCCGGTCTTCACACCGGGATGGGGCGCATTACAGGATGTTCCGGGAAATGCCCCTCCTTCCCGGCTTTGAGCAGGCTGCTACGCTTCCATCTCCACAGGCAGGCCGAGCATGGCGCGGCGCAGCATGTCCAAGGCGTGGCTGGCGGCGCGCTGGCGGGTCCAGGCCCGGCCCATGTAACGGCCGTGGGGACGCATGACGCGTAGCCAGGTCTGCCGGCCGTTGCTGAGGGCGATGTATACCAGCCCCACAGGCTTGGTGGCCGTGGCGCCGCCGGGGCCCGCGATGCCGGAGATGCCGACGCCCCAGGTGCTGCCGTAGCGGATGCAGGCCTGTTCGGCCATGCAGCGGGCCACTTCGGGACTGACGGCTCCCACGCTGGCCAGCAGGTCTTCGGGAACGCCCAGCAGTCGGGTCTTGGCTTCGTTGGCATAGGTCACGACCCCTTGATGGAAGACCGACGACGCACCGGCCACGTCGGTGATGCGCTTGGCCAGCAGGCCGCCCGTGCAGGATTCGGCCGTGGTCAGGGTCTCGCCGCGTTGCAGCAGCAGGGGGACGACGACGCTTTCCAGATTTTCTACGTCCACGCCGTAGACGTGCTCGCCCAGACGACGGCAGACGGCATCCCGCACGGGAACCACCAGCTGTGCGGCCTCTTCGGCGGTGGCGGCCTTGGCCGTGATGCGCACGAACATCTCGCCGTCGGTGGCGTAGGTGGCCACTGTGGGGTTGGCGGCATCGGTCATGTCGCGCAGCCGCAGTTCGGCATCGCCTTCCCCCAGGGCAAAGGTGCGCACCATGCTGGAGTGGATGCAGGCCCCGGTCTTTTGGGCAAGCCAGGGCACGACCTCGTCATGCAGCATGGGCAAAAGCTCGGACGGCGGGCCGGGCAGGAGGATGACCAGCTTGCCGTCTTCCGCAGGCGCGGCGCAGCCCGGGGCCGTGCCCACACTGTTGGCAAAGGCGTGGCTGCCGCGCGGCAACCAGGCCTGCTTGTACTGGTTCTCGCCCACGGGCCGGTCACCAAAGTATTCCCGTAGCCTGCGCAGGCTGTCCGCATCCTCTTCCAGCGGCAGGCCCAGGACACGGGCCACGGTCTCCTTGGTCAGATCGTCGTTGGTAGGGCCCAGGCCGCCGGTGGTGATGACCAGGTCGCTGCGCTGCAGGGCGGCGCGCAGGCATTCTTCCAGGCGGGCGGCGTTGTCGCCCACCACGCAGGCATGGTGCAGGTCGATGCCCAGGGAAGAGAGGGCGCGGGCCACATGGGCGGCGTCCGTATTGATGGTGTGGCCGAGCAAAAGCTCGGTACCCACGGCAATGATCTCGGCTTTCATGCTATGTTCCTTGTCTGTGGGGATGCGTCGGGGGCGGGCTCAGGCGGTGAAGACGCCGGTCAGCCAGCGGCGGAAGAAATCTTGTCCGGCGGCCGCGGCACGGTTGCCCAGATCGTGGGCATCCTGCCGGATGGCCGCCACGTCCAGACGGGCGGCGGACAGTTCGCAGGCATGGCCCATGAGCCAGTGTTCCATGCGGGCGGCATCGGCCTCGGCATGGAATTGCAGGGCCAGCTGGCCTGCCCCTGCCTGAAACGCCTGATGGGGCGTGATGTCCGTGGAGGCCAGCAGGGTGGTGGCGGGCGGCAGGTCGAAGGTATCGCCGTGCCAGTGCAGCACGGGGGCCCCGTGCAGAGCCGCCAGTGGTGAGGCTTCTCCGGCTTCCGTCAGCTGCAGGCCGCCCCAGCCGATCTCCTTGGCCTTGCCCGCATAGACTGCCGCGCCTAGGGCCTGTGCCATGAGCTGGGCGCCCAGGCAGATGCCCAGCAGGGGCCGTCCTTCGCCCAGGCGGCTGTGGACGAGCTCCAGTTCACGGGAAAGGAAGGGATAGGCCGCCCCGTCGTGGACGCCCATGGGGCCGCCCAGGACGATGCACAGATCGGCAGCGCGCCAGTCCCGTGCATCCGGGAGGCCATCCGCCACATGGCAGGCCTGTATGGTCCAGCCTGCTTCAAGGAGTACGGGCGCGAATGTCCCAAGATCTTCAAAAGCCAGATGTTGCAGTACGCAGCAGCGCATGGGGACCTCCTGTGAGGGAGCGTCGTCCGGTGTCATGGAAGGTACGGGCGCTCCCGCTGCCCCCTGTCATACACGCGGAATGCCGGGAGGGAAAGGCTTGCTCCCTCCATGCGCTTTTGATAGAAAATCATGTATGATACCCGGGATGACCCTATGAGTGATGTACCTTTACCGGCTGACTGGTATGAATCCCATGTCATGGGTGCCGCAGACCCCCTTTGGCAGTGGGACGTCCACAGTGACCGCATCGTCCTGAACCCGGAGGCCGCCAACCTGTTGCAAGGCGGGGCGGTGAATGGGTACCGGGGCGAATGCGGGGCCTTCTGTGACGGGCTTGCCGAAGACAGGCAGGAAAGCGTCCGGCAGCTCTTCGGCAGCCTGCGCCGCTCTTCCTTCGACAGTGCCATGGAGATCCTGCAGACCGTGGGCGAGGACATCATCTGCTGCCGGGCCATCGTGCTGGAGCGTTTTTCCTGCGGCACGCCCCGCCTGCTGGTCGGGGCCCTGACCAGGTTGGACGGCAGGGGATGGTGGCATGAGAGCGGCGCGGAAGGCCGGTGGATCTATGATTGCGCCCGGGAGGAATATACGCTGGACAGGAACTGTGCCCGGCTGCTCCGCCTTCCCGGCAGCGTCGGCCTGCGTCTGCCCCGCCAGACCATCCGGGACATGCTGGGGTCCGATGCCACACGCTTTTTTTCCAGCCGCTTTTCCCGGCTCCTGAACGCCCGTGACCATGACGGCAGCTTCGTGGAGCGCGTACTGCTGCATCTGCCGGACGGCAGCCGTAAAAATTTTCTGGTTTCCGGCACTCTTGTGGGCCATGACGATTCCGGGCAGCCCGTCTATGTGACGGGGAACCTCGTGCAGCGGGACGGGGAAGAACCTCAGGAGGCCCTTTCCAGCAAAAGTTGCGAGATTTCCCTCATGGCCCTGTTCGGCAGTGGTGACGGCCTGTGGGACTGGAACATGGAGACCAACACCATCTATTACAGTCCCCGGTACATCGCCATGCTGGGCTATGACCGGAGCATGTTCGGCAACACCTTCGAAAGCTGGCGGGACAAGCTGCATCCCGATGAGCGTCCGGCGGTTCTGAAGCGGCAGATGGATGTCATCATGTCGCCCCGTTACGGCGACAGCTACGAACAGTCCTTCCGCATGCTCAAGGCAGACGGCACCTACTGCTGGATACTGAGCCGTGCCCGCGTCCTGCGGCGCAACGCTCATGGCCGCGCCACGCGTCTTATTGGCCTGCATACGGACATCACCACCACCCAGGGAGAGCGCGACCGGCTGGCGGAGATGATCGAATACGATCCTCTGACGGACGCCCACAGCCTGGTCTATTTCCATAACGAGCTGGACCGGCTGGACATGCAGCCGGGCAAGGTGGGCAGCATCATCAGCTGCGACGTCAACGGACTGAAACTGATCAACGACTATCTGGGACACGACACCGGCAACAGCATGTTGCAGACGGCCGCCCGTCTGCTGCGGAGCTCGCTGCGTTCCACGGACTGCGTAGCCCGGCTGGGCGGTGACGAGTTCGCCGTGCTGCTGCCCCAGTGCAATCTGCGCGATGCCGCGCGGGTCCTGGAAAAGATCAGGGCAGTGTTTCGACATTACAACGAACATTCCGGCAATGTGCCGGTCATCATGTCCTTTGGCCTTTCCGGTGCGGAGGAGGCGCCCTCCCTGCGGGAGGTCCTTGCCCTGGCCGACCGCCGGATGCTCCACGAAAAGCACGGCAGCCGGCTGGTTTCCGGCCATGCCATCAAGGCCTGGATAGAAAAACGCAAGGATTGCGTGGTATCCCTGGAGGAGAGCCGATATGATGGGTGAAGCGCCCGACCCCAATACAGTCATCGTGGATCCCCGCGAAGGCGGGCAGAAGCTGCTGCAATTCCTGCAGCGGCGCCTGGACCTGCCGCCGTCGCTGCTGCATCGCTGGATCCGTACGGGTCAGGTCCGCATCAATGGTGGCCGGGCAAAACCGTTCGGCCTGGTGGCCGCGGGCGACAGTGTGCGTCTGCCTCCCTTTGCTCTGGGCATGAGCCGCCGGAGCAAGGCCACGGGAGGTCAGTCCTCCCCGGAGCAGGGGCATGAGCCGCGCCAGAGGACGCAGTCCCTGCCCCCGGCTCCTCGTCCCCTGCAGAAGGACGGGGACCTCTGGGTCTTCTGCAAACCGGCCGGTTTGCCCACGCATCCCGGCACCGGTCATGAGGACAGTCTGTCCAGCCGTCTGGCGGCCCGGGCGGGGGATGCTCCCTTCAAGCCTACGCCTGTCCATCGTCTGGACAAGGACACCTCGGGCATCCTGCTGGTGGCTGCCAGTTTTTCCGTCCTGCGCGAGCTGACCACGGCTCTGCGTGAACGGCGGATGAAAAAAGAATACCTGGCCTGGGTGGAAGGGCGCTGGCCCCATGCAGGGGTGCGCCTGTTCCGGCACTGGCTGCGCAAGGAGGCCGATAACGGCCGGGAACAGATGCATGTCCGGAAGACCGGCGCACCGGCCAATGGGGAGACGGAAGCTCTGCTGCTGGTCCGCCCCGTACGCGTGGAAGAGCGGCGCAGCCTGCTCCTGGTACGGTTGCTGACCGGCCGAACCCATCAGATCCGGGCCCAGCTTTCCTCCCTGGGGCATCCCATCGAGGGGGACGTCAAATACGGGGCCCGCGGGCGTGCCGCCGGGACGCCCATGTACCTGCATGCCATGCGGGTCATCCTGCCGGACGGACGGCGTTTCGCCTGCCTGCCCGACTGGCCCGCCGACAGGCTGCCGCAGGCCGTGCCGGACGAGATCGACGAGGCAACGGCCCGGCAAGGGAATTGAATCCTGAGATGACCATAAAGAAAGGGGACGGCATCATGCCGTCCCCTTTTTGTTTGCCTGTTGCCTTGCCGGAAGGGGAGCGCCCTGCTGGCAAAGGACTTTTTCGCTCGCGTTAGCGGGGCAGGGGCACGTTGGTCTGGAAACCGGTGGCCAGACATTTGGCCACATGGGCGCCGCTGCCGTCATAGACGTTGACGTCGTAGGTGAGCACGTGGGCGCCGTTGCGCACTAGACGGGCTTCAGCCTTGAGGGGGCTGACCATACCGGGGCGCAGGTACTCGATGGTAGTGGACAGGCTGACCACACCGTGGTCGTTGCCGGCATTGGCCGCACAGCCGAAGGCCACGTCGGCCAGGGAGAAGATGGCGCCGCCGTGGGCCACGCCCATGCCGTTCTTGTGGTTCTCGGTGATGGGCATGGTCACGCGGGCGTATTCACGGCTGACCTCTTCGATGCACATATCAAGATGACGCACGAGCTTGTCGTGCTTGCGGACATAACATTCCATGTGGACTCCTTGCCCCGCCGGGCGGGGGATAAAAAAGGCCGGAAGAACTTCCGGCCTTAGTGACTAGTAACAGTTCTTTTTTGCGTATATTACGCTACTTGCTGGATGCCGTCCAGCTTCCAGGTGCCGCCGTCGAGCTCGCGGACAAAATGCCAGATCTCGCGCATATTGGAGGGCGTGGGCTGATCGGGACGTTCGCGCATGAGGACATCGAAGTAGACCTGGGCGCGCTGTTCCTTGTCTTCATTGACCACGCTCAGGAGCTGGGCGTTGACCAGCAGGATCTCGGTCTTGCTGGGTTCCGTTTCTTCGGCCAGCTGCTGACGCACGGCGTCCATGACGGCCGGGCTGGCGAACTGGGCGATATCGTTGAGATCACGGCTGTCCCAGGCGGCCTGGAGACGGTTGTAAGCCATCTTGGCGCCGCGCAGGAATTCTTCGGCATCGAAGTCGGCGGGCATGGGGATGACCACTTCGGGCTGGCTGTTGTAGGCGTTGTTCTGGCTGCTCAGGGTGTCCCAGCCGGAGGCCGCGGTATCGTTGCGCTGCAGGGGGGGCTCCATGCCGCCCATGGGAGCATTGCCGGCACCGGCGGGCGCGGCGGTGGCCTTGTTGCGGGCACGGGCAAAGAGCTTCAGGCCCACGAAGAGCAGGATGCCGAGCAGCAGGATGTCCATGATGCCGCCACCGGAGAAGCCGCCGCCGAAGAGCAGGGAGCCGATGAGCGAACCGGCCAGAAGACCGCCGAGCAGGCCACCCATACCGCCAAGAAAGCCCTTGCGCTGGGGCTGCTGGGCCTGGGCCGCCTGCTGGCGCTGCTGCGTGGACTGGCGCTGCATGGCGCTGGGGGCCTGGGCAGGCTGGGACATGGAAGGACGGCTGCCGAAAGACCGCCCCCCGCCCAGACGGGCCGCATCGGCCGTGTCGGGCAGGGCATACATACAGGCGCCTCCCAGCATGATGAGCATGGTCAGGATAGCTTTGATCTTCATTGATGTCTCCGTAAGGGTGAAAGATGCGTTTAGGCTTCTTTTCTCAATACCATGTACTATAGCTGGCTTGGGCAAAAAGGCAAGGCCCGCAAGGCTCTCCCGGAGGGAAGGGCAGGGCTGCCCGAAGATAATCGCGGGAAATACCTGCTGAAAAAAGTGTATTTTCGGCCTACCGGTTCTTGTCGGGCTGTTCCGCCGCATCCACGTACAGCCAGAGGACGCTCCCCACGATCAAAGGCGTAGGCTGGCCGTCAGGGCCCTTGAGGGGCTGGCCGGGCACCTCTACCACGCAGCACCACCAACCGGGCGCCCCGGGGATGAAGGTGAACTGGCCATTGGCGTCGGTACGGGCTTCCAGATCATGCTGCCAGGGCAGGGTGCCTGGCTTTTTTTCCGTACGGATGCGGTCCATGTACACACGGGCATTGACCAGGGGGCCGTCAGGCCCCAGGGCCTTGCCCGTAAAGCAGCTTCCTGCGGTCAGGCCGAAAGGCCGGGTCAGGGGCAGGATCTCCAGGCGCAGCCCGGCGGGCCGCTCCCAGCCGTCTTCCACACCGCAGACCGGCAGGATGCTCTTGACGTACTGCTGTTCGAAGCACTGCCGTTCCGCATTAAGGCGAGGACGGGTCTCAGTGATGAACTGGTAGAGGCCGGGTTGATCGATGGCCACATTGGCGCCCCAGGCCTTGGTATCCAGGTACAGGCTTTCTTCCATGTCGCCCAGCAGGTCACGACGTTCAGGCTGGGGCGTCCCGTTGACGAAACGAGTCCCGGCATCATGGCGCAGCACGGCGAAGAGCTGCGGCATGTCCATGGGCTGGGCGGCATGTTCTCTGGGACGCATCAGGCTGATGAGCATGTCCACCTCCGCATTGAGCGGCGGCGGGGCGGGCTGGGCGGCAGCCTGGGTCTTGTTCTCCTCTCCGGCGGCAGCTGTGGCAGGGGCATCCTTGCCGCTGTCGGCGTTGCTCTTGGCTTCTTTGGCGGCGGGCGCTTTGGCAGCCTGTGTTTCCGTGCCTTTTTTCTCGGCAGGAACGTCGATGACGGTACGGCTGGGGATGAGCAGGGTGACTTCGGCGCGGGCCGGGGCAGGGACAGTGAGGGAGACGGCCAGGGACAGCATACAGCCCAGCAGGGCGGCACGTGGCAGTGACATGCTTCAATCCTTATTTTATGGGTAATATAGGGCAGATGTAGCAATTTTCCCCATTTTTGTCATGCGCCATTTCCAGAGGCGGCTTAGGGACGGGGCGTCCGCGCTAGGGCCAGGACATCCACACGGGCGGCCCCGGCACGGCGCAGTTCGGCGCAGGCGGCCCGCAGGGTGCTGCCGGTGGTGATGATGTCGTCCACCAGCCACAGGTGCAGCCCCCGGACGTCGACAGCCTGAAAGCTCCCGGCGGCGTTGCGCTGCCGCTGGGACGCGGTGAGCCCTGTTTGGTGAGGGGTATCCGCCGGACGCCGCAGCAGCTCGGGACGGACAGGAAGGGAGAGTAAAAGTCCCAGCGCCACGGCCAGTTCATGGGCCTGGTTGTACCCGCGCCGGCGCAAATGATCCTTGTGCTGGGGAATGCCCAGGACCGCGTCGGGCAGGGGCAGACAGGAGGCGGCATCGACCAGCATCCCGGCCAGCAGGAATGCCAGAGCCGGCTTGCCGCCGTGCTTGAAACGCAAGATGAGCTGGCGTAATGGCCCGCGGTACTGGCCGTGCAGTGCCAGCCCCTGCCAGGGAGGCGGGGAAGCCAGGCAATCTCCGCACAGCAGCGGCTGCCCGGCGGCAGGCCAGGGCATGGGCAGCCCGCAGGCCCGGCAGCGGCCCCCCACGTACGGGCCCAGGGCCCGGGCACAGGAGGGGCAGAGGCCATGGGCCGGCATCCCGGCCTCCGGGCCGAAGGCATTCGCTCCTTCCTCATCCACAGGCGTGCCGCAGACAGGGCAGCGGTGTTCGGTGAATCCCAGCAGACGGGCCAGTCGGAGCAGGGGAGAGGGGCGTCGCAGCGGTGCCTCCGGGACAACGCCCGGTCCCTCCTCCCTGACGGCATTCTGCCCGGCAGGGATCACGGGCGGCCCTCCGCCATGTGGACGGCCCAGTCCCGGCCCCAGCGTTCAAGATCGGCGCACAGATCGGGGCGGGCACGCAGGTCCTCGGGACAGGCCAGACCCCGAAGGGTGCGGGTATCCGCTATCCGGGTGCCGAAGCTGGCAAAAAAGTATTTCAGGCCCAGCAGGCTGCCGGTAAAGAGCTGTTCCCCCCGCGGGCGGGCCGCCGCCAGAGCCGCCAGCACCAGGGGGCCTTTGCCTGCCGGACGGCCCGCCTCCACCCCGGCCCAGATGCGCTGGGAACGATCCACCAGCGCTTTGGCCTGGGCGGGCAGACCGTAGAAGTAGACGGGGGACGTCCAGAGGACCACGTCCGCGGCGGCGATGGCCGCAAAGACGGCCTCGACATCGTCCGTCCGCGCCAGCGGGCAGACATGGGGCGCGGCGTCACAGCTCTGGCACCCCCGGCAGGGACGGATATGCTTTTCCTGCAGGGCGATCTCTTCCACGGGCCCGCCGCCGGACAGTCCCCCGGCGATGAGGCGGGCCATGGTATGGGTGGTGCCGTTGGCGCGGGGACTGCCCAGCAGGGAAAGGATGCGCATCAGACGAAGTCCCCGCAGAAGGGGTTGTTGCGGCGTTCGTTGCCGATGCTGGTGGCCGGGCCGTGACCGGGCAGGACGGCCGTTTCTTCCGGCAGGGCGAAAAGCACCTTGCGGATGGAATGCAGCAGGGTGTCGTGATCGCCGCCGGGGAAGTCCGTGCGGCCCAGGGAGCGGTAGAAAAGGGCGTCACCGGTGAACACGGCCTTTTCGTCCGGGAAGTAATAGGAAACGCCGCCGGGGGTATGGCCGGGAGTGTCCAGCACGGTGCAGGCCATGCCGCCGAAGATTTGCCGGCCCGTGGGCAGGTCACGGCTCTCGAAGGCAGGCACCGGCGGGAAGCCCCAGATGCCGCCGTCGGAGGATTCCGTACCGATCAGGCAGGCATCATGGACCGGGGAGTAGACAGGGGCGCCGGTCTCTTTCACCAGCGTGGCCACGCCGTACATATGGTCGAAGTGGCGGTGCGTAAGGCAGATGGCGGCCAGCGTCAGGCCCTTGGCGCGCAGGTCGTGCAGGATGGGGGCGGGATCGCCGCCGGCATCGATGACCACGGCCTGACCGTCCTTGTAGACGAGGTAACTGTTGGTCTCCAGCGGACCCAGAGGATAGACGGAATACGGCATGGGATTCTTCCTTTTGCGAATGGGATTTTCTTCTAGGTAGCGCAGGAGGGTCCGGGGGGCAAGCCCGCCTGGTACGGCATGCTTGTGAACAACATTTCTTGATTTTTTCTAGACAATGCCGGAGGGGACAACTACACTGGGGCCATGAATACCGTTCCTTCCGCCTGTGATCTGACCCGCAGGGACCTCATGGACATGGATGCCCTCCTGATGCAGGAGCTGGACAAGTTCATCCAGTGTTCGCACCATGCTTTGTATTTTCCCACGACCCATGCGCCGCGCCAGCCGGAACTGCTGCCGCGCGAACGCCGCCTGCTCCTGCCCCTGTACCGGCAGGGGAGCCTTTTGGGCGTGCTGATGCTGCACGGCGTCAAGGTGAGGGATGCCCGTGTCCTGTTGCCGCAACTCCCTGCCATCGCTGACCTTTGCCTGGAACTTCTGGCCCGGGTCAAGGCTACGCGCGTGGATGCCGTGACAGGGCTGGCCACGGAGAACGTGCTCTACGGCTCCATGGAAGACGAGGCCGCCCGGGTACGCGAGATATTCGCGGACCCTTCCCGCGGGGACGGACAGAGCTCCCCCCTGCACCGGCTGTGCATGGGGCTGGTGCTGCTGCATTTTTCCAACGGGCGCGAGATCGTGGGCCGTATGGGCTTCCGCTTTGCCGATGAGCTCATGCGCCGCGCGGCCGAAGCCTTGCAGGAGGAGCTGCCGTCGGATGTGGTGGCCGCCCGTGTGGGGCGCTTCGGCATGGCCCTGCTGCTGCCATCGGTGAGCGGCCGCAGCGCCTGCCAGAAGATGGCCGAGGCCGCGCTGGCCCGCATGGCCGGGGCCGCCATGCCCGCCCCCCTGACGGGCAGGACCATACGTCCCCGTCTGAGCGCCGGTCATGCCGTGTACCCGCAGGACATGGAAGGCGCCGAGCTGCGTCTGCCCATGTTCGAGCAGGCCCGTATGCTCATGGAACGTGCCCGGCTCGCGGCCCGGATGACCTCCCAGCCGGGAGCGCCGCGCGTCATGCCTTTTGCCCGCATCCTTCAGGACGGTGGTACCGTGCTCCGGGCCCTGCCGCAGGGCCGGGTGCGGGTGGGGCTGGGGGCCCAGGCCAAGGCTCGCGAAGGTATGCGCTTTGCGGTCTGGGGGCCGTCGGGACAGGAAGGCTCCGGCAACCAGTACAAGGGCGAAGTGGTGCTCCTGCAGGTGCGGGAATTCCACTCCGTGGCCGAGACCGTGCATCTGGCCGATGCCACGGCACCGCTGGAAGCCGGGGACAGGCTCAGCTTGCTGGAAGTGCCTTCCCTTGCCGCGTCGCATCCCCATACGCCGGGCGGCAAGGCCGCTGCCGCCGATGCATCCGGCACGCTCGGGCAGGAAGGGACGGCCGCGGCGGATAAGGAAACGGAGGAGGCTTCCGTTGCCGGGAGCGTGCAGGAGGTACGCGCCCGTATCCCTGTTCTGGAGGACGGCTCCTGCGCGGGCATCTACGGGCATGGGGACTTTTTGCATCTTTTTGCCCAGGAGAAAGAGCGCACGGGGCGCTTCGTGCTGGCCATCGTGCGGGTGGATGTCCCGCATGACGCGCGGCAGGAAGCGGCGCTGGGCGAATGCCTCGCGGCATGGCGGCAGATCCCCGAACTGTGCGCCGGAGAGCCGCTGGCGGGGCTCTATGGCAGCAATGCCCTGATCTTCTTCCATGCGGACAGCAATGCCGAGGCGCTGCTGCCGCACTACGCCGCCCTGTGCGCCCGGCTGGAAGAGGCCGGACTGCCGGTCTCGGCCGGTCTTGCCGGGTATCCCCTCCTGCACTACCGCAAGGGCGAGATGCCCGACTGCGCCCTCAAGGCCCTGGAATATGCCCAGCTGCTGCCATCGCCGCGCGCGGGCCTGTGCAATTCCCTGGCCCTGAACATCAGTGCGGATCGCCGCTATGCGCTGGGGGACGTCTTCGGCGCCATCGACGAATACAAGCTGGCCCTGCTGGCGGATGCGGAAAACGTGCTGGCCCGCAATTCCCTGGGGGTCTGCATGGCTGCCCTTGGCCGTTATCACGAGGCCCGGCGGCATTTTCTGGAGGCCCTGCGCTACAAGGGCGATGCCGGGCCGGAACGGCAGGAACGCATCGCCCAGACCCATTACAATCTGGGCACGGTCTGCCAGCAACTGGGCGAGCGCCGTGCCGCGGCCCGCTATTACCGGGAATGCATCAAGGACGCCCCGGAACACGTCTATGCCCATCTGCGTCTGGGGCAGCTGTGCGAGGAGGGGGGGCGCCGCAACGAGGCCCGGCGCTTCTATGAGCTGGCCGCCGCCATCGAGGACAGGCAGGCGGAGCAGGCCGGGGAACAGCGGCCCAGCCTTGCCCGGCGCTATCTGGCCCGGCTCGCGGCCCGGCAGCGGCATGGCGGCGAGGCCCGCGAACTGCTGCACGATACCCTGCTGCGCAATCCTTTCGATGCCGCGGCCATGCTCCTGCTGGCCCGCCTGTATCTGGACGGCGACGAGGATCCGGCCATGGCCGAGCTGCTGGCCCGCAAGAGCGTGGGCCTGCGCGACACGCCCGAAGGCTGGCAGGTACTGGCCCGGGCCCTGCGCGCCTTGGGCCGTGAAGAGGAAGCCAGCCTGGCCGAGGCGCATGCCTCCGTGGGCTAGCAATCAGGCGGGGGCGGCAGCTGAGGAAGGGCCTTTGCCGCATTCCGCCGTCTGTGCTCGTGAGGGCAAGGGGACGCCCGCGCCTTTGGGGTGCTGTGGCGGCCCAAAAGCCCTTCGCCCAAACGGGCCGGGAAGGAAAATGGATAAGCGGCCCGCCATCGGGATGGCAGGGAGATATTTCTCCGCTTCGTGTGTCCGGCGGAGAGGATGCGGGACGGATCAGCCGTACCGTGCATCGTGAAGAGGGGGGAGCCTGCGGGCCCCCCTCTTTTCGCATTTGCGGCGGCCGGGCATGAAAAAAGGCCATCCGCATGGCGGATGGCCCTGGATGTTCGCGATGCTGTGGAAGGCCAGGCCTAGCGGCCCAGAAGGGCCTTGCTGGCCGGGGTCAGGCCGCGCAGGCTTTCCACGACCTTGGCCGTGCCCAGACCGGCCGGATCCTGTTCCATGATGATGAGGATGCGGGCGTCATCGGCGCTGACGCGGGTCAGGGTCTCCATGGCCATGGCCCGGCTGCGGGGCGTGCCGCGGAAGGTCCACATGGTGCCTTCCTGCTGCAGGTCCGTGGGAGCGTCCTGCATCTCGCGCATGCGGGAAGCAAAGGTCTTGGCGTCCATCTTGTCCTTGTTGGGCAGGATGAAGATGGTGATGTGGGCCTCCACGGCTTCCTCGCCGCGCTTGCCCAGCAGGAGCATGTATTCGTCCGGGTGTCCGCTCTGGAAACCGGGACGTTCGTCACTGGTCCAGCCGTCGGGCAGGTCCACGGCGAACTGGCTGAAGGTCTTTTCGGCGGCCGGAGTACTGACGGCGGCGGTCAGCAGGAACACGAGAGCAAGAAGAATATGGCGCATAACGGATCCTTTGGAGTGGGGTAAGATGTTCTCGCCAGCATAGCCCGCAGCGGGGACGGGAGCAAGCGGGGTCAGGGCCGCGGCAGCTGGGTGAGCGGTACGACCATCCGTATGATGAGGAAACACCAGGGCAGGAGCTGCAGCACAAGGCTGCGGGCCTTCTGAGGCCGGTACAGGAAGACGCTCCAGCTGATGATGGCCAGGGCGGCCAGCACCGACAGGATCAGGGCGTTCATCTGGGGCATGATGTCGAAGGGGACGCCGCTGTGCAGGCTGCGCAGCAGGGCGGCCAGCAGGGTGCTCCAGAAGTCTATGATGGAAGGCAGATACCCCACCACGGCCCAGACCGTGCACCAGCGGACGGCCAGGGTGAACGCCCTTTCGTCCGTCAGCGGCGCGCGGTGGCGCAGATACCAGAGCCAGAGCAGGGCAGCGCCGCCCGCCAGCGAGAGGTAGCGGAAGAGCAGGTGCAGGGCCTGGCGGATCTGGAGCAGGATGAAGTTGCTGCGCTCCATGCCCTGCGGCGGCTCCAGCAGCAGGCCTGTGGACAGCAGGCTGCCCAGCAGGAAGAGCAGCAGGGCCAGCAGACAGCCCCAGAGCGTCAGGCGCAGGTCAGTGGTGCGATAGACCGTGATGGCCGGATCCGTGGCGTCGGGCCAGTGACGGGAGGCACGCAGCAGGCCCCAGAGCAGCAGGGTGGCCGGCAGCCAGGCCAGCAGGGCCACGCTGGCGGGCTGGACGAGAAGGTCGGCCAGCGGAGGCATCTGCGGTTGCCGCAGGGTTTCCAGCAGGAGCATGAGCGGGAACAGGGGCAGGGAGAGGGCGGCACAGAACAGGTCCAGACGCAGGAGCTGACGTCCGCCCCAGAGGCACAAGGCCGCATTGCCCTTGCGGCCGGCCAGCAGGGTCATGAGGATGAGGAAGGGCAGGGCCTGGGCCGTCTGTGCGAGCAGGGCCTGCAGGTTGCCAAGCCAGTATATGAGGATGAAAGTCATTTGCATGGGATACTCTCCTGCCCGCTATATAAGCGTTGCCCGTGCAGGCTGCAAGAGGAGGGCGCGGGACAGCAGCCTTTGTCCGGCCGTCAGGATGCGGATGTGCCGTGCGGGCGCGTGATCGTGCTGCAGCGCAGGAACGCGGAAGCGTTTTCCGGTTCCGGCACCTCCTCCCAGCCGGGGATGCTGCGGCGGAAAACTTGCCGCCGTCGTGCGCTTGGGGTATGACTCGTCTGTTTCACCTCCGTCAACCTGCGGGATAATCATGTCATTTTTTACTGTTTTTCTGCTGGCTGTGGCCCTGTCCATGGATGCTTTTGCCGTGGCGTTGGCCTCGGGATGCGCCATCCGCGAAGTCCGGCTGCGCCAGTATGTCCGGGTCAGCGTGGCCTTTGGCTTTTTCCAGTTCTTTATGCCCGTGCTGGGCTGGTTCCTGGGGCAGTCGGTACATCATTTCATCGAGGCCTGGGACCACTGGCTGGCCTTCGTGTTGCTGGCATGGATCGGCGGCAACATGTTGCGCTCCGGTATCGGTGGCCTGCGCAAGAACGAGCCCGTGTCCTGTCCCCAGAGCGACCCCACCGCAGGCTGGAACCTGCTCCTTCTGGCCGTGGCCACCAGCATCGATGCCCTGGCCGTGGGCCTGACCTTTGCCATGACGAATACCAATGCCTTCCTGCCTTCCTGTCTCATCGGGGTGGTCTGTGCCGCCATCTCGGCCTGCGGGCTCTTTTTGGGCAAGAAGCTGTCTTCGCTGCCCATGCTCAACGGCTGGGCCGAGGTGCTGGGCGGCGTGGTGCTGCTGTGCATCGGCCTGAACATCCTGCACGAGAGCGGTGTCATCTAGCCTGCCGGAAGGCCGCAGGCCCCTGCCGGATGGTTGCCGAGCCGCGCCAAGATGCCCTATAGTGCCGGAGGCCCGGAGACCGTCCGTGCCGCAGGCATGTCCGAAATCATCCGGCATGCCGGAGTGTTGAGAGGAGACCATGATCAGTATCTGCCGTTATCATGATATTTCCGTGGGACACCGCATCTGCGGGCACGAATCCCACTGCGCCCGTCTGCACGGGCATAATTACCGCATCCACTTCACGTGCACCGCCGACGAGCTGGACGCCCTGGGGCGCGTGCTGGACTTCCAGGTGGTCAAGGAACGCCTGTGCCAGTGGCTGGAAGATCACTGGGATCACCGTTTTCTGGTCTGGGACAAGGACCCCCTGCTGGAAGGCCTGCGGGCGCTGGATCCTTCGGTGAGCGTCCTTCCCTGCAATCCGTCCGCCGAGAACATGGCCCGCTATCTGGGCGAAGTGGTGGGACCGGCCCAGCTGGAAGGCACCGGGGCCCGTCTGGTGGCCGTGGAAGTGGAAGAGACCGCCAAGTGCAAGGCGCGCTGGAGCCTGTAATGCGGACCCTGGCGGTCAACGAATTTTTCGTCACTCTGCAGGGCGAGGCCTCCTTTGCCGGGACGCCTGCCGTGTTCGTCCGTTTTCAGGGCTGTCCTGTGGCCTGCCCGTGGTGCGATACGCAGTACGCCGCCCGGCTGGACGGCGCGACGCTGGATTTTGCCGCCGTGCGTGCCAAGCAGGGGCCGGGAGCGGGCTATGCCGATGTGGAGCCCGAGGCGTTGCTGGCAGCCATCCGGGAGGCCGGGCCGCGCCATGTGGTGCTGACCGGCGGCGAGCCCTGTCGCCATGACCTCACGGAGCTGACCTCCCGACTGGTGGCGGAGGGTTTTCGTGTCCAGATCGAGACCAGCGGCACCATGCCCATCCGTTGTCATAAGGATGTCTGGGTGACCCTGAGCCCCAAACTGGACATGCCCGGTGGGCTGGAAGTGCGTCAGGATGCCTGGGAGCGGGCCGGAGAGATCAAATTCCCTGTGGATACGGCCGCGGATCTGGCCCGTTTCGAACAGGCGCTGGCAGCGGCCCGCAAGGCGGCTGCCCGGCCGCTGACGGAGCTCGTCTGGCTGCAGCCCGTGAGCCAGGGGAAGGAAGCCACACGACTGTGCGTGGAGGCGGCCTTTGCCCATCAGTGGCGTGTGAGCGTCCAGGTCCACAAATATCTGGACTTGCGTTGACGCAGCCCTTTGAACAGGGAAAGACACAACGAATATGGAAGGCGGCATGCACGGCATGTCGCCTTTTTCTTTAGCTGGTGGCCGCAGCAGCAAAGGATTCGGGAACGTTAGGGACGACCTTACCGGATGGAACGGCTGCCGAAAAGGGAGCAAGCCATGCCTGCCGATGTGGCTAGGCATCCGGCGATCAGCCGCAGCGTTTCGCCGGGGAAACGGGGCAAGGCTTATGGAGAGGCCATCCATAGTACAGGCAGAGGATGCAGGAAGAGGGGATCTTGCCGGGTGGCATTCCGCAGGCTTCCGGCATCCCGTTCGTGATGTGAAAAGCGTGCGCAAGGTACAGGCCTGTCCCCAGAACGAAAAAAGCCACCCGAAGGTGGCTTGTCATATCCGGTGGAGCGCGCGCAACCTAGTGGCGCTTCAGGCGCTTCATCTCGTCCTGCATCAGCTCCAGGCCGACCAGGATGTTGCGGCGCATGGCTTCCATGAGTTTTTCTTCATCCTTGTCGCGCATGGCGGTCAGGATGTCCTTGTGCTGCTGGATGAAGAGCGAGATGTCTTCGGGAGAATAGCGGCGGGTGTTGAGGAAACCTTCCACATAGTCCAGCAGGTGGCTGTCCACGGCCAGCAGATGGTGCATCCGCGAAAGGGAGTAGAGCTGCAGGTGGAAGTCCCTGTCTTTGTGGAAGAAAAAGTCGGCATCACGGGTATCGGCCAGGTCGCCGGCCAGCTGCTCCAGCCTGTCCATGTCTTCGGCGGTCGCCTGCTGCATGGCTTCCTTGGCCAGGGCACATTCCACCTGGATGCGCAGGTTGAAGATGTGCTCGATTTCCTTGGAAGAGGGCGGCATCATGACGATGGCCCCCTTGTAGGGGATGTTCTGGACCAGGCCGGATTTGTCCAGGCGCATGAGGGCATCCCGGATGGGCCCGCGCCCCACGCCAAGTTTTTTTTCCAAGTCTACAAGGACTAGTCGGGTGCCGGGCAGGGCCTCACCGGACAGGATCATGTCACGGATCAAATCGTAGGCCGCCAGCGATTTGATGGTAGAAGCAGTACTCATGGAAACTCCTTCTGTAAGGTACATATTTTGATAAATAATTTATGAAATTATGTCAAATGGCCCGGGATGGCAAAAAAAGGAGGAAACTCGCCTGCATGGCACGTTTTTTTGCGGTCCGCCAGCAGGGCGGGGAAGCCTCCGGACATGCGTACAACAGGGGAACGCTGTCGGGGAGATATGTCCGGATACAAAAAAAGGGGCTTTCTCCTAAGAGAAAACCCCTGAATTTGCTGGAGCGGGAGACGGGATTTGAACCCGCGACTTCAACCTTGGCAAGGTTGCACTCTACCACTGAGTTACTCCCGCGCGGGATGCGGAACGATCCGCTATGGAAAGGACCTCATAAGAAGTCCGTGTCGGCTTGTGGAGCGGGAAACGGGACTTGAACCCGCAACCTTCAGCTTGGGAAGCTGACACTCTACCGTTGAGTTATTCCCGCCCGAAAGGGCAGTTTTTTATGGAGCGGGAGACGGGATTTGAACCCGCGACTTCAACCTTGGCAAGGTTGCACTCTACCACTGAGTTACTCCCGCACACTGGCACGGTATGTTGCGATCGTTTTTATGGAGGCGACATCCAGATTTGAACTGGAGAATGGAGGTTTTGCAGACCTCTGCCTTACCACTTGGCTATGTCGCCTTATGTTGTGGAGCGGGAGACGGGATTTGAACCCGCGACTTCAACCTTGGCAAGGTTGCACTCTACCACTGAGTTACTCCCGCGCATATGCACGGCATATCCACCGATCGTTTTTTGGAGGCGACATCCAGATTTGAACTGGAGAGTGGAGGTTTTGCAGACCTCTGCCTTACCACTTGGCTATGTCGCCTCATTTGTTGGAGCGGGAGACGGGATTTGAACCCGCGACTTCAACCTTGGCAAGGTTGCACTCTACCACTGAGTTACTCCCGCTCAACGAAAGAGGGTTCTACGCTAGAGACCCCCTTTCTGTCAAGCAGCTTTTTTCATTTTGTCGAAAAATAAAAAATTTATTTTCCAACATGCTGCTTTTGTTGGTTTTATTCTGTAGGCCGCTTGTCGATGATACGCTTGGCCTTGCCTTCGGAACGCTGGATGGAATGCGGCTCCATAAGGCGCACCTTGGTGGTGACGCCCAGGAATTCCTTGATGCTCTTCTGGATGGAGCTTTCCAGGCTCTGCAGCTTGCGGATCTCGTCGGCAAAAAGGGTCTCGTTCATCTCCACCTGGACTTCCAGGGTATCCAGGTTGTTTACGCGGTCCACGATGATCTGATAGTTGGGGCTCAGGTTCTGGTTTTCCATGAGCAGGGCTTCGATCTGCTGCGGGAAGACATTGACGCCGCGGATGATGAGCATGTCGTCGCTGCGGCCCCGGATGCGGGTCAGACGCACATGGGTACGTCCGCAACGGCAGGGAGTGTAATCCAGGCTGGTCAGGTCGCGGGTGCGGTAGCGGATCAGCGGGATGCCTTCCTTGGTGAGCGTGGTGATGACCAGTTCGCCCACTTCGCCCTCGGGGAGCTGTTCGCCGGTGACGGGGTCGATGATCTCGGGCAGGAAGTGGTCTTCCCACAGGTGCATGCCGCACTTGGATTCCAGGCATTCCATGGCCACGCCGGGGCCCATGACTTCGGAAAGGCCGTAGATGTTCAGGGCATTGATGCCCATTTTCTGCTCGATGTCCTGGCGCATCTCTTCGGTCCAGGGCTCGGCACCGAACACGCCGGTACGCAGGGGCAGGTCACGGAAGTCGATGCCCACTTCCTGGCCGGCTTCCCACAGGTGCAGGGCGTAGGAGGGCGTACAGCACAGGGCCGTGGCGCCGAAATCGCGCAGCAGGTAGGCCTGGCGACGCGTGGCGCCGCCCGAGGCCGGGACCACCGTAGCACCGATGCGCTCGGCACCGCCGTGGGCGCCCAGACCGCCGGTGAACAGGCCGTAGCCGTAGGCCACATGCACGATGTCCGTCTGGTTGACGCCGGCGGCGGACAGGCTGCGGCCGGCCAGTTCGGCCCAATTGTGCAGGTCGCGGGCGGTATAGCCCACCACCACGGCCTTGCCGGTGGTGCCGCTGGAGGCGTGCAGGCGGACGATGTTGTCACGCGGCACGGCGAAAAGACCGAAGGGATAGTAATTGCGCAGGTCCTGCTTTTCGGTAAAGGGCAGGTTCTTCAGATCGGCCAGGCTCTTGATGTCGCCGGGCTTGATACCGCTCTCGTCGAAGCGTTTGCGGTAGAAAGGCACATTGGCATAGACACGGGAGCAAAGGTCCTGCAGACGGCGCAATTGCAGGGCTTCGATATCTTCGCGGGGCAGCGTTTCCTTGTCGATATTGAAAATCACGGCGTTTCTCCTTGAAATCCTGAGTAGTCTATGGATGACGCAAAAGCCCCCCAAGGTCAAGATATCTGCTTGAAAAACATGGATAACATATTGCAATGCAATGTCTTTTTTTATGCCCGGAACAATGCGCCGGGCCATCCCCGGGCCGGGCGGCATTGTTGCCCTCGGGTACGCTTTGAGGTATGGGAGGGACATGCAAAACCTTATCTCTACCCCCAAGAAATATTCGGAACTGCCTACGGCGGAAAAAATGGCCGTCATCAAGGCGTGGCTTGAGGAACACAAGGCTGTCGACGTGGCCGAGATCGACCTGGCCGGCCAGGGTGCCTTCACGGACGCCCTGCTGGTGGTCAGCGCCACCTCCGTGCGTCATGCCCAGAGCCTGGCGGACGGCGTTTCTGCCCTGTGCCATGAACAGAACTACGAATACCTGCGCATGGAAGGCTACAACACCGGCCAGTGGATCCTGGTGGACTGCAACGACATCGTGGTCAACATCTTCCAGCAGTCCGTGCGTGATCTGTATCAGCTGGAGAACCTGTGGGGCGCGGCTGCCGCTGCCCTCAACAAGGAGCCCCGTGCATGACCCCCACCCTGTTGCTCATTCTTGACGGCTGGGGCCTGACGGAAAAAGGGGAAGGCAATGCCCCCTGGGTGGCAGCCACGCCCCATCTGGATGACCTGATGGCGCGCTGCCCCCACAGCCGCCTTGCCGCCTCCGGGCGCGAAGTGGGCCTGCCTGCCGGCTATATGGGCAACTCCGAGGTGGGACACCTCAATATCGGTGCGGGACGCATCGTCTATCAGGACATGACGCGCATCGACGTGGCCCTTGAGGACGGCTCCCTGTTCCACAACCCCGTGCTGCAGGACGTGCTGGAAAAAACACGCCGCAGCGGCGGCCGTCTGCATCTGGCGGGCCTGCTCTCCGACGGCGGCGTGCACAGCCACATCAATCATCTGGTGGCCCTGTGCGCCATGGCTTTCGCCGCCGGTGTGCCGGTGCGCATCCACTGCTTCATGGACGGGCGCGATACCCCGCCCCAGAGCGGCGCCTCCTATGTGCGCAGCCTGCTGGAACAGATCGTCTCCATGAAGGACGTGCGTGTGGCCAGCCTGGCGGGGCGCTTCTATGCCATGGACCGCGACAAGCGCTGGGAGCGCGTGTCCGAGGTGTGGGATCTCATGGTCCACGGCAAGGGCCGCAAGGCCACGGATGCCGTGCAGGCTGTGGAAGATTCCTATGCCGAGGGCGTCAGTGACGAATTCATCAAGCCCGTGCTGCTGGAAGGCGAGGATGCCTCCACCCTGCAGGACGGGGACGGCCTGTTCTTCTACAATTTCCGCGCCGACCGCATGCGCGAGCTTTCCCAGGCCTTCGTAGACGCGGACTTCACCGGTTTCGAGCGGGGCAGGGTGCCGCAGCTGGCTGCCGTGGCTTCCATGACGGCCTACGACGCCCACTTCCCCCTGCCGGTGGCCTTCCCTAAGGAATCCGTGACCATGGGCCTTGGCGAAGTCGTTTCGCAGCAGGGCATGCACCAGCTGCGTCTGGCCGAAACGGAAAAATACGCGCACGTCACCTATTTCTTCAACGGCGGTGTGGAAGAGCCCCTGCCGCTGGAAGACCGTATCCTCGTGCCTTCACCGCGCGAGGTGCAGACTTATGACCAGAAACCGGCCATGAGCGCCCGCGAGGTCACGGACAAGTTCGTGGAAGCCTGGCAGAGCGGCCAGTACGACCTGGTGGTCTGCAACCTGGCCAACGGCGATATGGTGGGCCATACGGGCGTGCTCTCCGCCGCCGTGGAAGCCTGCGCGGTGGTGGATGAATGCGTGGGGCGCATGGTGGCTGCCGTGGAGGCCCGCAAGGGCTGGATGCTGCTCATCGCCGACCACGGCAACTGCGAAGTCATGAAGGACGGAGAGGGCAAGCCCCAGACCGCCCATACCACCAATCCCGTGCCCTGCATCCTGCTGGATGCCTCCGGCAAGGAATGGCGTCTGCATGACGGCAAGCTGGCCGATGTGGCACCGACCCTGCTGCGCATGTGGGGCATCGCCCAGCCCGAGGCCATGACCGGGACGCCGCTGGTGGAGGAAGCCCATGTCCGGTAGCCAGAAACCTTTGGAGCCTGTGGCTCCTGACGGCATGGAGTTGCTGTTTTTCTACCGCTGTCCCCACTGCCTGCGTCATGTACCGCTGGTCAACCCGGTGGAGCCGCGCAATGTGCGCTGCGACGGCTGCGGCAAGCAGTTCCCCATCATCCCGGTGGACGAGCATGGCCTGCATTATGTGCGCATCATGCTGGCCAACGGCAAGGCCGCTGCCAATCCCGACTATCTGTAAGCGTCGCCATACGGCCGGAGGAAAGTCCTTCCGGCCGTTTTCTCTACCGCGATGCTTTTTTCTCCACGTTTCCAAATATACCGAGCAAACGACATGAAGATCTGTCCCGTCATCTTGTGCGGGGGCGCCGGTACACGCCTGTGGCCCCTGTCCCGTCGCAAGTATCCCAAGCAATTCATGGACCTGGGCGGTCATACGCTGTTCGAGGATACGCTGCAGCGTCTTGCGGCCGTGCCCGGACTGGCCGCGCCCGTAGTCATCTGCAATGAAGAGCAGCGCTTTCTTGCTGCCGCAGCCCTGCAGCGTCAGGGACTGAACGGCCGGATCCTGCTGGAACCGGAACCGCGCAATACGGCACCGGCCATCGCCGCTGCCGCGCTGGCCGTGACGGCTGCCTGTGATGTGGAAGACGGTGATCCTGTGCTGCTGGTCCTGCCTTCGGACCATGTGCTGGAAGATTTGCCGGCTTTTGCCGCTGCCGTCGCGCAGGCTGCGGAGTGTGCCCATGAAGGGGCCCTGGTCACCTTTGGGGTCACGCCCGACCGTCCCGAGACCGGCTACGGCTACATCGAAAAGGGCGATGCCCTGGCCTCCGGTTTCGCGGTCCGCCGTTTTGTGGAAAAGCCCGCGCAGGAGGCTGCCGAAGCCATGCTGGCGCAGGGCGGCTACTTCTGGAACAGCGGCATGTTCGTGTTCCGTGCCTCCCAGTATCTGGCCGAGCTGGAAGCCCAGGCCCCGGCCATCATGGCCGCAGTGCGCAAGGCCTGGGCCCTGCGCCGGGCTGATTATGACTTCATCCGCCTGCATCGGGAATCTTTTGCCCAATGTCCCTCTGATTCGGTGGACTATGCCCTGATGGAAAAAAGTGCGCATGTGGCCATGGTGCCGCTGCCGTGCCGCTGGAGCGATCTGGGCTCGTGGGAAGCCATCTACGAGAACAGCACGCAGGATGCGGAAGGTAATGCTTGCGTGGGCGATGTGCTGGCCCAGGACAGTCAGGGCTGCTACATCCATGCCGGGAGCCGCCTGGTGACGACGCTGGGCGTGAAGGATCTTGTGGTGGTGGAGACCGGCGACGCCGTTCTGGTGGCCGACAGGGCTCGCAGCCAGGAGGTCAAGACCCTGGTGGCCCGGCTTGCCGCCCAGGACCGGCACGAGCAGGAGATGCATCTGCGTGTGTACCGTCCCTGGGGCTGGTATGAGACCCTGGCCCTGGGCGAGCGCTTCCAGGTCAAGCGGATCCAGGTCAATCCCGGAGCCGCGCTTTCCCTGCAGCGTCATCGGCACCGGGCCGAGCACTGGGTCGTCATCGCCGGGGAAGGTCTGGTGCGCGTGGGGGATGAAGAGATGCACCTGCATGTGGACCAGTCGGTCTACATCCCCCAGAAGACCATGCATCGGCTGAGCAATGCTTCGGCGCAGCCGCTGGAGATCGTGGAAGTCCAGACCGGTGATTACCTGGGCGAAGACGATATCGAGCGTTTTGACGACCGTTACGGGCGTGAATGAGTCTGAGATGGCCTGAGGCCATCACTAGAGATACTAAAAGGCTGCGGGAGATTTTCCGCGGCCTTTTTTATTTCTGGCCGTTAGCCTGTTGAGTGTTACGAGGCGAAACGAAATAACGGATGATTTTGGGGATGTCCCCTAGGGACAGACATCAGGCAAACGCCCGCAAACGTCGCGCAGTCCTTCAGAGCCCGTCTGATATACGACTCACAACCAGATGGATGAAACGGATCTTTCGTTGTAATCATCCAGACGTTTTTCCTGGTGTCACAGGGCAATCGCCGACAGTGGACAGGCCCGGGAAAAAGTTTTTTGGCGAGGAGGGGAGGCGAGGGGGAGGGCACACCTTTTATCCATAAAAGGGGGCCTCCCCTCGCTCGCAGGGAAACACGGGGGCAGAGGGATGCGCCGCAGTTCTCCCGCTTTTTCTGTAGACATAAAAAAGGGGGGAGCATCGCTGCTCCCCCCAAAGATGACACACGGTCGAAGATTACTCTTCGTCGCCTTCCCACTTGATGAAGCCGGGATTGACGTTGACCATGGCGTTGACGATCAGTTCCACCAGGCCGCCGTAGGCGAAGCTGTTCTTGGTGTACAGGTCGCTGTGTTCCAGCATTTCGCGGATCTGGCCCTTGCAGTTGGAGCAGGGAGCGCAGATGTACTTCTTGGTTTCGGGGCCAAGGCAGTCCTTGAAGGCCTGGGCGATCTGCCACATCTTTTTACGACCGGAGATGTTGCCGCGCCATTCGTCGATGTTCTGACGGGTCATGATGGCGAAGCCGGAACCACCGCCGCAGCAGTAGTTGTCCACGCCGTGGCAGGGCATTTCGCGGAACTGCGGGGCGATCTTGTGCAGGATCTCGCGCTGGGGCTGCACAATACCCATCAGGCGCACGGCGTTGCAGGGGTCGTGCAGGGTGACGGGGAAGTTGTTGCGCGAAGGATCCAGCTTCAGGCGACCGGACATGACGATGTCACGCAGGGTCACGTAGCAGGATTCGCGGGGCACCTGGTATTCGTAGGGGATGACGCGGTCGGCGATAACGGTCATGGCCTTGTGGGCGTGGCCGCATTCACCGATGACGATCTTCTTGGCACCCAGTTCCTTGGCGGCCTGCATGTGCTGCAGGGCGATACGGGCGGTCTGGGCGTCGTCGTAGAACACGCCGTAGTTCACGCCGTCATAGGCCACGGCCTTGCTGGACAGGGTCCAGGACAGGCCGGCTTCCTGGAAGATCAGGGAGAAGCTGGCGATGTTTTCGGGCCAGGCCATGACTTCGCCGGCGTTGTGGATCAGCAGGATGTCGGCACCCTTCACGTCGAAGGGGGTGTGGATGCCCACGCCGGTGATTTCGGTGTAGTCCTCGTCGATGAACTCCACGTTTTCTTTCACCACGTCGGGGGTCATACCGGTGGAGGAGCCCACCTTCATCTGGTTGATGGTGCCCTTTTCGTGCAGTTCGCGGGGCGAGAAGCCCAGTTCCTGGCTGAACAGCTTGCGGATTTCGCGGGCGATCAGGCCGTTATCCACACCGATGGGGCAGGTCTGGGCGCAGCGACGGCAGAGGTTGCAGCGGTAGGCCAGTTCGCCCAGGCGGGCAACGGTCTTCCAGTTCAGGCCCATGTCGCCGTAACGCCATTTGGCCAGGGGCTCTTTCTTCACATACTGCTTGTAGATGCGGCGGAAGATTTCAGAGCGGTAGTTGGGGCGGTACATCTCGTTGTGGCCGGACATCTCGTACAGATGGCAGGCATCGGAACAGGAGTTGCACTGGGCGCAGTAGTCCATGCTGGTTTCCAGCATGGGCAGGAAGGTCCAGTTGTTTTCCTTGCTGAACAGCTTGCGCATACCGTCCAGGAAACGGTTGACCAGCTCTTCTTCTTCCTGGGGGGTCTGGGGCTTGGGGATATTCAGCACGCAGACTTCGTCCAGGATGCAGGCCACTTTGGCCTTCTGTTCGTCGCTGACGGGACGCCAGGGCATCTTGACGAGGTCAAGACCTTCCACATCGGGGATGTCCTTGAGGTCGATGCTGACCATCTGGCCTTCGGCCGTGGAAATATCAGTCAAACGCAGCGTATCTTTCATGATGTACTCCCTAGTCCTTCTTGGGGGATTCGGTAGCGATGTCCAGCCAGGTCTTGGTGCCCTGACCGTTGATGTGGTCGGCAGCCCAGCTCACCTTGAACTGCAGGGCCTGCTTCATCTTCTCGTTGTTCTTCTGGCTGAAATCGGTGGGGGTGTCGCCCCAGCGGATGTCATGGTAGGTGAAGTACTTGAAGATCAGGTGGCCCATGTGGGTCATGGGAATCCAGATCAGCACGAAGAAGCCGAACAGCATGTGGATCACGAAAGTGGTGCTGTTGATGTCGGCAAAGTTGAAGGTGAGCAGGTTGTAGATGAAGTCACCGGACATGCGGGCAAAGGAGGGGTTGAAGGCCCAGGCCACCAGACCCACCAGGGCGAAGACGATGAACACGCCCAGGTTGAAGAAGTGTTCGGGGGTGGTGTACTTGCGCAGGCCTTCGTCGTGCAGACGACGGCAAATCAGGCCGATGCCGCCACCGATGATGCCGAACATGCCCAGCAGGCTGATGGCATTGATGACGTTGTGCACGAAGGTCAGGAAGCCGCCGTCGGGGTTCATGCCGAACAGGCGCAGGAAGGCGGCCACGACCAGGATGATGGTGCCGCCCATCAGCATGTACAGACCGAAGTGGAAGGGATAGGTGCGGAACCACAGCTTGAGGTTATGGGTGAAGGTGGCGTGCAGGAAGAGCACTTCTTCCAGCAGGGCCTTGATGTCGCCCATGTGGTCGACGTGGCGGGGCTTGGTCCACCAGTCGGTCTCTTCCATGAAGCTGCCGCCGTAGGAGCCTTTGGGGCCTTCATGCGGCACGGGGTAGAGCTCCCAGCGGGCGTGCAGGGGGCTGGCAGCCAGATAGCCTTTCACCTTGATGGCGGCAGTCGCCACAAAGCCGATTACTGCAAGGTAGGCCAGGATGTAGAACAGAGTTGTCATGCGTTTTCTCCCATGAGTCGAGATGCCTGCGGCATCGTGGTTTCTGCGCATGACCGAGCCAGATCCGGTCATGAGCAAGAGGTGCAGCGCACCAGGAACCAACCTCTCCAGAACAATGCGCCGGGATTCGGCGGGTCGGATCATGCCGGGGCACGACCTGTCGCCGCCTGGTCTCAGGCGCGGAACAATTCCTGCCTTCTACCGTAAAATGCAAGAAATGCAAAGATGGCACGCAGATTCCCAAAATACTCCGACCTGGCTATGTTTTCTTGTTTATATAATTATTTTAATATGTTAACTTAAGCGAAGCCATGCTTTGCGCGTATGAAAAATTTTTTGGCCTCCTTTTCACAACACGTTGGCTCCGGCGGAGGGGGATGCGTCTTTGCCCGCAGGTCCTCCCGGCTTTTGCCGGGAGGTCTTATCGTTCTCTTATCAGGAATTAATCACAAAAAGAAAGGAGGGAAGGGCTTCTCTACATTTTGTTGCATTGGGGAAGATATCCGGTCCCAACCGCAGAGAGGAAGGCGCCGGGACAGCACCGGCAAGCGCGGCTGGGTCGGCGATGGCGAGAGGGCATGGCGTGCTGCATACGGTACCTCGGCCGATCGGCCATACATAAAAAAAGGGCGACCGCCATATGACGGTCGCCCTGATGTTCAGCAGAGGAAAGGGGCCTACTGGCCCAGATCCACCAGCACGGGGTTCTCTTCCAGATCTTCCAGGAACTTGTCCGGACGTTCCTTCTGGTCGGGCACGGTGATGTCGCCGTGGACATACTCGCGATAGCCCGTACCGGCCGGGATGAGACGGCCCACGATGACGTTTTCCTTGAGGCCGCGCAGGTAGTCCATCTTGCCCTTGAGGGAAGCCTCGGTGAGCACCTTGGTGGTTTCCTGGAAGGAAGCCGCCGAGATGAAGGACGAGGTGGTCAGCGAAGCCTGGGTGATACCCAGCACCAGGGGTTCGGCGGTGGCGGGCTGACGGCCTTCGGCGATGGCCTTGTGGTTCTCGGCCTTGAACTCGGCCTTGTCCACCTGTTCGCCCACCAGGAAGCTGGTGCCGCCGGAATCCAGCACGGTGACCTTCTTGAGCATCTGGCGCACGATGACTTCGATGTGCTTGTCGTCGATGCCCACGCCCTGGAAGCGGTACACTTCCTGGATTTCGTCCACGAGGTAGCGGGCCAGGTACTTTTCACCGCGGGTGCGCAGGATGTCGTGCAGTTCGGGCGAACCTTCGGTCAGCGGATCGCCGGCTTCCACGAAGTCGCCGTCGGCCACGGTGATGTGCTTGCCCTTGGGCACCAGGTATTCCTTGGAATCACCGATTTCGGGGGTCACCACCAGCTTGCGCTTGCCCTTGGATTCGCCGGCGTAGGACACGGTACCGGAGATTTCGGAAACCACGGCCATGTCCTTGGGCTTGCGGACTTCGAAGAGCTCGGCCACGCGGGGAAGACCACCCACGATGTCCTTGGTCTTGGAAGTTTCGCGGGGCTTACGGGCGATGATGTCACCGGCCTGGATGGCCTCGCCGTCCTTGACCATGATGATGGAGCCCACGGGCAGGCTGTACACGGCGGACGCCACGCTGTGCGGACGCTGCTTGACGTTGCCGTGCTCATCGCAGACCGAGATGGACGGACGGTAGTTGGTGGTACGGTATTCCATGATGGTCAGGGAGGCCTGACGCGTCACGTCGTCCACCTTTTCCTGCACGGTCTTGCCGTCCACGATGTCGGTGAAGCGGATGATACCTTCTTCTTCGGACACGAAGGGTTCGTTGAAGGGGTCCCACTCGGCCAGCACGGTGCCCTTGGTCACTTCCTGACCGTCGGTCACATGCAGGCGGGCGCCGTTGGGCAGGATGTACTTTTCACGTTCGCGGCCCTGCGGATCCACGATGGTCAGCTGGCCGCTCTTGCCCAGCACCAGCTGGATACCGTCACGGTTGGTAACGGCGCGCACGCGGTTGAGGATGACGCGACCGGTGTTCTGGGCTTCGAACTTGTTCTTTTCAATGGTGCTGGATGCGGTACCACCGATGTGGAAGGTACGCATGGTCAGCTGGGTACCGGGTTCACCGATGGACTGGGCAGCAATGATACCCACGGTCTCGCCGGTGTTGACCAGATGGCCGCGGGCCAGGTCGCGGCCGTAGCACAGGGCGCAGATGCCGCGCTCGGCCTGGCAGGTGAGGGGCGAACGCACCGTGATGGAGCTGACGCCGTGTTCACGCAGCACAGCGGCCTCGGCTTCGTCGATGAGGGTGTTCTCGGGCAGCAGCACCTTTTCCGCGTCTTCGGGATCGTAGACGGGGTAGAGCAGCACACGGCCCATGGCGCGTTCCCACACCGGGGTCTTGATGTCGCCGCCTTCGCGCAGGTGGGTCAGCTCGATGCCGTCCACCGTGCCGCAGTCGTGTTCGGAGACGATCACGTCCTGCACCACGTCCACCAGACGACGGGTCAGGTAACCGGAGTTGGCCGTCTTCAGGGCGGTGTCGGCCAGACCCTTACGAGCACCGTGGGTGGAGGTGAAGTACTGCAGCACCGACAGGCCTTCGCGGAAGGACGAGGTGATGGGCGTTTCGATGATTTCACCGGAAGGCTTGGCCATCAGACCGCGCATACCGGCCAGCTGACGCATCTGGTCCTGGTTGCCTCGGGCACCGGAGGTGGACATCATGAAGATGGAGTTGAAGCTCTGGTTCTTCTCTTCACGGCCGGTCTTGGGATCCTTCAGGATATCGTAAGAGATCTCCTTGATCATTTCCGTGGAGACGTCCTGGGTGGCCTTGGTCCACACATCGACGACCTTGTTGTACTTTTCGGTACGGGTGATGATACCGTCGCGGTACTGGCGTTCGATGTCGTCCACCTCGGCCTGGGAAGCGGCCAGGATGTCCTTCTTGCGGGCCGGGATGATGAGGTCCTTCACACCGATACTGACACCGGCGCGGGTGGCGAACTCATAACCCATGTTCTTCAGATTGTCGCAGAGGATGACCGTGGCCTTGATGCCGCACTGGCGGTAGCAGTTTTCCACCAGCTTGGCGATCATCTTCTTGGTCAGCACCAGGTTGACGTTCTCGAAGGACATTTCCTTGGGCAGGATGTTGCTCACCAGCACGCGGCCGGGCGTGGTGCGGTAGGTCTTGCCGTCGGGCATGCGCACGTTGATGCGGGCGTGCAGGGACACGGCATCGGCATCATAGGCGGCTTCCACTTCCCAAGGAGCGCAGAAGGTCATGCCTTCGCCCTTCTCGAAGCTGCGCTCGGAGGTCATGTAGTACAGACCCAGAACGATGTCCTGGGAAGGCACGATGACAGGACCGCCGTTAGCGGGCGAGAGGATGTTGTTGGTGCTCATCATGAGCACGCGGCATTCGATCTGCGCTTCCACGGAAAGCGGGATGTGCACGGCCATCTGGTCACCGTCGAAGTCGGCGTTGTAGGCCGAGCAGACCAGGGGATGCAGACGGATGGCCTTGCCTTCCACCAGCAGGGGCTCAAAGGCCTGGATACCCAGACGGTGCAGGGTAGGGGCACGGTTGAGCATGATGGGGTATTCGCGCACCACTTCCGAGAGAATGTCCCAGACCACCAGCTCTTCACGCTCCACCATCTTCTTGGCGCTCTTGATGGTGGAGGCATAACCGCGCTTTTCCAGCTCCGAGTAGATGAAGGGCTTGAACAGCTCCAGAGCCATCTTCTTGGGCAGGCCGCACTGATGCAGCTTGAGGTAAGGACCCACGGTAATAACGGAACGACCGGAGTAGTCCACGCGCTTACCCAGCAGGTTCTGACGGAAGCGGCCCTGCTTGCCCTTGATCATGTCGGACAGGGACTTGAGCGGACGACCGTTGGTACCGGCGATGGCGCGACCGCGGCGGCCGTTGTCGAACAGGGCGTCCACGGCTTCCTGCAGCATGCGCTTTTCGTTGCGGATGATGATGTCGGGAGCGCCCAGTTCGATGAGGCGCTTCAGACGGTTGTTACGGTTGATGACGCGGCGGTACAGGTCGTTGAGGTCGGAGGTGGCGAAACGGCCGCCGTCCAGGGGCACCAGGGGACGCAGCTCCGGCGGGATGACGGGAATGACTTCCATGATCATCCATTCGGGCTTGTTGTTGGACTCCAGGAAGGCCTCGACGATCTTCAGGCGCTTGGTGAGCTTCTTCTTTTTGGTCTGGCTCTTGGTGGTCTCGCTTTCTTCGCGCAGTTCGGTGCGCAGCTTTTCCAGATCCAGCTCTTCCAGAAGGGAGCGCACGGCTTCGGCGCCCATGCCCACGGTCAGGGCGTCTTCGGTGCCGTAGTGGTCCAGGATCTGCAGGTACTGGTCTTCAGAGATGACCTGGCGGCGCTGCAGATTGGTCTGGCCGGGATCAAGCACGATGTAGGAATCGAAGTACAGGACCTTTTCCAGATCGGCCATGGTCATGTCGAGCAGGGTACCGATCTTGGAGGGCAGGGTCTTGAGGAACCAGATGTGGGCCACGGGCGCGGCCAGTTCGATGTGGCCCATGCGCTCGCGACGCACCTTGGAGGCAATGACTTCAACGCCGCACTTTTCGCAGACGATGCCGCGGTGCTTCATGCGCTTGTACTTGCCGCAGTTGCACTCGTAGTCCTTCACGGGGCCGAAGATCTTGGCGCAGAACAGGCCGTCGCGCTCCGGCTTGAAGGTACGGTAGTTGATGGTTTCCGGTTTCTTGACCTCACCGTAGGACCATTCGCGGATGGCTTCGGGCGAGGCGATGGAAATCTGGATGGCTTTCAGGTTGCGGATGTTGGTCACATTGGCCGACGTGCCGCGTGCAGTGAAGAGATCGTCCAGGCTCATATATCTACCTTGCTTGTCAAAAGCTCGTTACAGTCGTTGTGGCGTATGGTTGACGCTCCGTCCCGGGGAATGGCGCTGCCGGGCACCGCGCGATGGCGTGATGCCCGGCGCATCCATGAATTATTCCTCGGGTTCCTGGTCGCGCATGAAGCCGATACGCTTGGGCTTTTTCTTGCCGTCTTCCTGATGCAGGGTCACGTCGAGGCCCAGGCTCATGAGTTCCTTGACCAGAACGTTGAAGGATTCGGGCAGACCGGCTTCCAGGAAGTTGTCGCCCTTGACGATCTTCTCGTACATCTTCACACGTCCGGTCACGTCGTCGGACTTGACGGTGAGGAATTCCTGCAGGAGATAGGCGGCGCCGTAGGCTTCCAGAGCCCAGACTTCCATTTCACCCAGACGCTGGCCACCGAACTGCGCCTTACCGCCCAGCGGCTGCTGGGTGACCAGGCTGTAGGGGCCGGTGGAGCGGGCGTGGATCTTTTCGTCGACCAGGTGGTGCAGCTTCAGGATGTACATGACACCGGTGGTCACGCGGTTCTTGAAGGGCACGCCGGTACGGCCGTCGTACAGGATGGTCTTGCCGTCGCTGTCCTTGCCGGCCTTTTCCATCCAGCCCCAGATCTCTTCTTCGGTGGCGCCGTCGAAGACCGGGGTCTTGGTCACGATGCCGTTGCGCAACTTCTTGACCGAGGCGATGAACTCTTCGTCATCCATCTTGTCCACCAGCTCGCTGATGGCCGGAGAATCGAAGACGTCCTTGACCTCGTCACGCACCACCTGCAGGGCCGCGCCGGAATCCAGCAGTTCGGCCAGCTGGCGGCCAAGTTCCTTGGCACCCCAGCCCAGGTGGGTTTCCATGATCTGGCCGATGTTCATTCGCGAAGGCACGCCCAGGGGGTTGAGCACGATGTCCACGGGGCGACCGTCGGCGAAGAAGGGCATGTCTTCTTCGGGCAGGATGCAGGAGACCACACCCTTGTTACCGTGACGGCCGGCCATCTTGTCGCCCACCGAGAGCTTACGCTTGATGGCGATGTGGACCTTGACCATCTTGATGACGCCGGGAGGCAGATCGTCACCTTCGGTGACCTTCTCGCGCTTGGAGTCATAGATGGCGTGCAGGTAATCCACCTGATGGTCGTAGTCCTTGAGCTGGTCGGCCACGATGTCGTTGACTTCCTTGCTCTCGAACAGGCCCTGCAGCTTCTTCACCGGGATGGCGTCCAGCTGCTCGCGGGTCAGGGCGACACCGGCTTCCACCAGCACTTCGCCCTTCTTGTTGCCGGGGACGCTGACGGCGGTCAGCTTGCCCAGCACATGGGGGGCCAGCACTTCGCGGGTGCGGTTGCCCAGAGCGCGCATGTGATCGGATTCCTTCTGATCCAGCACGGCGGTGTCGTGGGCCTCGATGGCCAGGGTGCGGTCGTCCTTTTCACCGGAACGACGGTTGAACACCTTGACGTCGATGACCGTACCTTCCACTCCCGGGGGCACCTTGAGGGAGGTGTTCTTCACGTCGCGGGCCTTCTCACCGAAGATGGCCCGCAACAGTTTTTCTTCCGGGGTCAGCTGGGTCTCGCCCTTGGGGGTGATCTTGCCGACCAGGATGTCGTCAGGCTTCACGGCCGCGCCGATGCGGATGATACCGCTGTCGTCCAGGTTGCGCAGCATGTCTTCGCTGACGTTGGGGATGTCGCGGGTGATCTCTTCGGGTCCAAGCTTGGTGTCGCGGGCCACCACTTCGAATTCTTCGATGTGGATGGAGGTGAAGATGTCCTCTTTCACGGTACGTTCGGAAATGAGGATGGAGTCTTCGTAGTTGTAACCGCACCAGGGCATGAAAGCCACCACCAGGTTCTTGCCCAGCGCCAGCTGGCCTTCATCGATGCCGGGACCGTCAGCGAGGATCTCGCCTTTCTTGAACACCTGACCGGGGTAGCAGGTGGGCTTCTGACCAAAGCAGGAGTTCTGGTTGGACTTGTGGAACTTCAGCAGGTCATAGGCGCGCACGCCGCCCTGTTTTTTGTACAGGTCGCCTTCGTAGGAGACCACGATGCGGTCGGCGTCGGCGTATTCCACCTTGCCGTCGGCCTGAGCCACGATGCAGGCGCCGGAGTCGCGGGCCACGTCGATTTCCATGCCGGTGCCCACCAGGGGCTTTTCGCTGCGCAGCAGCGGCACGGCCTGGCGCTGCATGTTGGAACCCATGAGGGCGCGGTTGGCGTCGTCGTGTTCCAGGAAGGGGATGAGCGCGGCCGAGATGGAGACCATCTGGCTGGGCGAGATGTCCATGAGGGTCACCTCGTCACGGGAGCGCATTTCCACTTCACCCTTGACGCGCACGGTCACGAACTCGTCCAGGAAGTTGCCGTCGGCGTCCACGCGGGCGTTGGCCTGGGCCACCACCTGGTCGCCTTCGCGGGAGGCGTCCAGATGCACGATCTCGTCAGTCATGCGGCCATTGCGCACCACGCGGTACGGGGTCTCGATGAAACCGAAGTCGTTGACCTTGGCGAAGGTGGTCAGCGACACGATCAGACCGATGTTGGGACCTTCGGGCGTTTCGATGGGGCAGATGCGGCCATAGTGGGAGGTATGCACGTCGCGCACTTCGAAGCCGGCACGCTCACGGGTCAGACCGCCGGGGCCCAGAGCCGACAGACGGCGCTTGTGGGTCACTTCGGACAGGGAGTTGGTCTGGTCCATGAACTGCGACAGCTGGGAAGTACCGAAGAACTCCTTGAGCACCGCGGCCACAGGCTTGGGATTGATCAGGTCGTGGGGCATGAGCGTGGAGATTTCCTGGATGCTCATGCGTTCCTTGATAGCGCGCTCCATGCGCACCAGACCGATGCGGTACTGGTTTTCCACCAGTTCGCCCACCAGGCGCACGCGGCGATTGCCCAGATGGTCGATATCGTCGGCCGGACCGTGGCTGTCCTTCAACTGCACCAGCACCTTGATGGCGGTGAGGATGTCGTTGTCGGTCAGGGTACGGGAATCTTCGGTGTCGGGCAGGCCCAGGCGCTGGTTGAGCTTGTAACGGCCCACCGGCGACAGGTCATAGTAATCCGGGCTGCGGAACAGGTTGTCGAAGAAGCTGGCGGCGATCTCGGCGGTCGGCGGGCTGGAAGGACGCAGACGACGGTAGATCTCTTCCTGAGCCTTTTCCTGATCGGGGATGCGGTCCTGCATCAGGGTGTCGCGGATGGAGGAAGAGGTGTCGGTGCCCTTGGTGTGCAGCACGGCGATGCGCTCGATGCCGGCTTCGCGCATGCGCTCCAGCAGGCCGGGAGTGATTTCGTCGGCGGCTTCGGCCAGCACTTCGCCACTGCCGGGAGCGATGACGTCTTCAGCCAGGAACATGCCGTCCAGGGTGTCGGGACGCACTTCGATGGCCTTGATGCCCGCTTCACAGACCTGGCGCCAACCACGCTTGGTGATGGGCTTGCCGGCCTTGATGAGCACGGTGCCGTCTTCGGCCACGATGTCGGAGTAGGCGTTGTCCTTGCGGTACAGGGACTTTTCCACTTCCCACATCAGGGTGTTGTGCGGCTTCAGCAGGTAGTGCTCGCGGGTGTAGAAGTACTCCAGGATGTCCATCTTGCTCATGCCCATGGCCTTGAACAGGATGGTAGCGGGCATCTTGCGGCGACGGTCGATGCGGACATACAGGATGTCCTTGTGGTCGAAGTCGAAGTCCAGCCAGGAGCCACGCATGGGGATGACTCGGCAGGAGTAGAGCACCTTGCGGCTGGTGTGGGTCTTGCCGCCGTCGTGTTCAAAGATGATGCCGGGAGAACGCTGCAGCTGGTTGACGATGACGCGCTCGGTGCCGTTGATGATGAACGTGCCCTTTTCCGTCATCAGGGGCAGGGTACCAAAGTAGATGCCCTGTTCCTTGATGTCGCGGATGGTGCGGTTGCCCGTGGCTTCATCGGTGTCATAGACCACCAGGCGCACCTTGATGTGCACCGGGGCTTCGTAGGTCAGGCCCTTGGAGATGCACTCGGCCTGGTCGTACTTGGGCTCGCGGATTTCGTAGCTGACGAATTCCAGGCTGGCGGTCTTGTTGAAATCTTCGATGGGGAAGACGGTGTGGAACACGCCTTCCAGACCTTCCTCCTTATTTCGATCGGCTTCGGCAACGCCTTCCTGCAGGAACTTGCTGTAGGAGTCGATCTGAAGATTGAGGAGGTGCGGAATGGGGAGAGTAACGTTGATTTTGCCGAACTGTTTGGTAAGCTGGCCCATGCGATACCTCAAGGTAGGTAGCGGTTGCGCTTCGGCTGCCGGCGTTGCACCGGAACGTCCGGTCGGCATTCTGCCCGTGCAGACCGCTGTGGACAGACTGCCAAAACGCCAGTCATGCCGCGATCCGAAGCGTACAATCTATATCTCTCAGTGGGATCCGGTTTTCACAACGCGCAAAAAGGACAAACGACACTTCCCCGCGTTGCCGGCAGGGGTGAGGCCGCTTGTCTTGAAAGAAAAGGCTATGCGCGTCGGGCGTTATCTACCAGAAAAACCAGATACTTCTCCCACAACAGTTTTGGAACGAAGAGACATACCGCAAAAGCATGGTTTTTGCAAGCACTTTTTCCACAGCCCGGAAGCTCCCCTGGAAAGGAGAGAGGCGAGGGCGGGGCGGTTGCCGTTGAGCAGCCTGGGCAGTATCTACCATGCCTGTGCCGCCGGGGCAACGCCGAAAAAAAGAAACTCCGTCTTTTTTGTATGGAAAAAGACGGAGCGTCAATGAAAAAAAAGCAGGCTGCATCAAAAAGACACAAAAGGGACCCCGCAGGATACCGGCCGCCTGTGGGCAGGCAATAAAAAAGGCGGGGTTTGCACCCCGCCTTCAAAAAGATCGGAAAAACCGAACTTACTTCACTTCGACAACAGCGCCGGCTTCGGTCAGCTGCTTCTTGGCTTCTTCGGCTTCTTCCTTGCTCACGCCTTCCTTCAGGGTGGAGGGGCAGCCGTCGACCTTTTCCTTGGCTTCCTTCAGGCCCAGGCTGGTCAGAGCGCGCACGACCTTGATGACGCCGATCTTGTTGGCGCCGGCTTCCTTCAGGATAACGTCGAATTCGGTCTTTTCTTCGGCAGCGGCAGCGGCGCCACCGTCAGCGGGGGCGGCCATCACCATGGCAGCGGCGGGAGCGGCAGCGGACACGCCGAACTTTTCTTCCAGTTCCTTGATGAATTCGGACAGTTCCAGGACGGTCATGTTGGAGATGAACTCAACAACCTGTTCTTTGGTCACGGACATGGTAAACTCCTAGCTCTTTGGCTAAAATTTGGTTGATTGCTTTTCTTGCTGCGAAAGCCTTAGGCGGCTTCGCCCTTCTTTTCTTCGATGGCCTTAAGCGCATAGAGCAGGCCGCGGAGAACGTTGGCGAACAGCGAAACAAAATTGGTGGGCACGGCGTTCATGGTGCCGAGCAGCTGACCAAGGAGCTGTTCCTTGGACGGCAGCTTGGCCAGGGCTTCGACCTGTTCGGCAGACATTTCCTTGCCTTCCAGGCTGCCGCAGCGCAGCTGGAACAGCTTGCTCTGCTTGGCAAAATCACTCAACGCCTTGGCCACCGCCACGGGGTCATCGAAACCAAGGGCAATGGCGCTGTTGTCGTGGAACTTGTCCTTGACAACGTCATGCGTGCCACCGGTAAAAGCGATACGGGCCAACGTGTTCTTGACGACGTAGAATTCGCCGCCAGCCTTGCGCAGGTTCACACGGAGGTTCGTCAGCTCTTCCACCGTCATGCCCTTGAACTCGGTCAGCACCGCAAAAGAAGCACGATCGGCATTCGCTTTGATCGCTTCAATGACGGCTGCTTTTTCAGACCTGGTCACGTGATACCTCTCACGTTCGGGGTTGCCGGGTGGAATGCCGAGCCAAAGATAAGTCTGGACAGGTGGATTAAAGGCCTTGCGGCCTGCCTGCCGTCTTCGACTCGAATTCCCTTGCCTTAGCCAGTAAATTCAAATGCGGGGATTGCTATTACTGCAATCCCCGCACGATGTCAACTAAAAAATGGGCTTAGCCTTCCAGGAATTTTTTCACCTGGGACATATCGATCTTGAAGCCGGGGCCCATGGTGGTGGACACAGCCATGGAGAGCATGTAGGTGCCCTTGGCGCCGGAGGGCTTCAGACGATTCACGGTTTCCAGCAGGGCCTTGAGGTTGCCCAGGATCTTTTCGGGACCGAAGGAAACCTTGCCCAGAGGAGCGTGCAGAACACCGGCCTTGTCGACCTTGAAGTCCACGCGACCGGCCTTCAGTTCGTTGACGGCCTTGGTCACGTCGAAGGTAACGGAACCGGTCTTGGCGTTGGGCATCAGGCCGCGGGGGCCAAGCAGACGACCGATCTGGCCCACCAGAGCCATGACGTCAGGGGTGGCGACGGCGGCGTCGAAGTCCAGCCAGCCTTCCTTGACCTTGGCCACCAGGTCTTCAGCACCCACGAAGTCGGCGCCGGCGGCGGTGGCTTCGGCCTGCTTTTCACCCTTACAGAAAACGGCCACGCGAACGGTCTTGCCCAGGCCGTGAGGCAGGGTCACAGCGCCGCGCACCATCTGGTCGGAGTACTTGGGGTCAACACCCAGGCGGATGGCCACGTCGACGGTTTCGTCGAACTTGGCGAAGGAAGCGCCCAGGGATTTGCTCACAGCGTCTTCAACGCTCAGGCGTTCCTGCAGGTTCACGCCTTCGAGAGCTTTGCGAAAATTTTTGCCATGCTTGGGCATGTCTTTATCCTTTCGTTTTATCTCCTGCCACACATGGACTGCTCCAGGTCTGGCAGTACAATTGATCAACGAGGGGCAGCCAGGCTGCCGTCATCCGGTAAACCGGTCCCTACTTGATTTCGATGCCCATGCTGCGGGCGGTGCCGGCGATGGACTTCACAGCGGACTCAAGGGTGGCGGCGTTGAGATCGGGCAGCTTCAGCTTGGCGATTTCTTCCACCTGGGCCATGGTCAGGCTGCCAACCTTGTTACGGTTGGGTTCACCGGAGCCCTTTTCGATCTTGGCGGCCTTCATGATCAGCACCGCGGCCGGGGGGGTCTTGGTGATGAAGGTGAAGGAGCGGTCAGCGTAGACCGTGATGACCACAGGGATGATCATGCCCTTCTGGTCCTGGGTACGGGCATTGAATTCCTTGCAGAAGCCCATGATGTTCAGGCCATGCTGACCCAGGGCGGGACCCACCGGCGGGGAGGGGTTGGCGGCGCCGGCCGGAATCTGCAGTTTGATTTTGGCAACTTCTTTTTTGGCCATGATGTTCTATCCTTATGACTGGAACAGCGCCCTGCGGCGCTGCTCCGATGCTAGCCCTTGGAAACCTGCACGAAATCCAGTTCCACCGGGGTTTGTCTTCCGAAGATGGAAACGGACACGCGCAGCTTGCCCTTTTCGTAGTTGACATCGTCCACGACGCCATTGAAGCCCTCGAAGGGGCCCTCGATAACCCGAACGTCGTCGCCGCGTTCGAAGTTGAACTTGGGCCGGGGGGTCTCCTGGCGACTTTCCATCAGCGAGAGGATGCGCGCGGCGTCACTTTCGCTCATGGGAGTGGGGCGGTTTTTACCCCCCACAAAACCGGTGACCTTGGGGATGGACTGCACCAGATGGCAGGAAAGATCCGTCATAATCATGCGGATCATCACATAGCCGGGGTAGAATTTGCGGGTACTGGTGCGAGGCTGCGAGCCGTTCTTGGAAGGTTCGATGACCTTTTCGGTAGGCACGACCACTTCCTGGATGAGGCCATTGTCCTCGCCGGAATCCATCATCGCCTTAATGGTCTTCTGCACGCGCTGCTCGAAACCGGAGTAGGTGTGCACGATGTACCAGCGAGACTTCTTCCCCAGTTCGGAGTTCTCGTCGATAACGGGAGTGTTCATATGTGCCTTCAGGAGAGGATGCTCTTGATGATGGCCGAAAGCCCCAGATCCACGAGGCCAAGCACGATTGCCATGACGGCAACAAAGCCCAGAACCGCAAACGTCGCTTTGCGCGTTTCCTTGAGCGTAGGCCACGTAACCTTACGCAGTTCGCCGCGAGAATCTTCGATATATTGCGCCAGGCGGGAGATGGGGTTGGGGGTCTGTTCGGTCTTGGAGTCGGCTTGCGCGGATTTCTTTACCATGGTGCTTCCCACAAGATAAAAAATGGCAGGGCAGGAGGGATTCGAACCCCCAACTTGCGGTTTTGGAGACCGCCGCTCTAGCCGTTAGAGCTACTGCCCTGCGTACCGTCAGGGGGGAGGGGTGCTCCCCCCTGCGGAAGTATTGTTACCTGGTTTCTCTGTGAAGCGTGTGCTTCTTGTCCCAGGGACAATATTTTTTCATTTCCAGACGCCCGGTGGTGTTCTTCTTGTTCTTCCGGGTGCTGTAGTTGCGACGCTTGCACTCAGTGCAGGCAAGGATGATATTCACTCTCATGGTACTACTCGATGATTTCGGTCACCACGCCGGAGCCCACGGTACGGCCACCTTCACGGATGGCGAAGCGCAGACCGGCTTCCATGGCGATGGGGGCGATCAGTTCCACCAGGAACTGGCTGTTATCGCCAGGCATGACCATTTCCACGCCTTCGGGCAGGTTGATCACACCGGTGATGTCGGTGGTACGGAAGTAGAACTGAGGACGATAGCCGGAGAAGAACGGGGTGTGACGGCCACCTTCTTCCTTGGACAGGACGTACACTTCAGCCTTGAACTTCTTGTGGGGCGTGATGGACTTGGGAGCAGCGAGCACCTGGCCGCGTTCCACTTCGTCACGCTTGGTGCCGCGCAGCAGCACACCGATGTTGTCACCAGCTTCGCCCTGGTCCAGCAGCTTGCGGAACATTTCCACGCCGGTGCAGGTGGTCTGGGCGGTGGGCTTGATACCCACGATTTCCACCACATCGCCGACCTTGATGACGCCGCGTTCCACACGACCGGTGACCACGGTGCCGCGGCCGGAGATGGAGAACACGTCTTCGATGGGCATCAGGAAGGGCTTGTCGATGTCGCGTTCGGGATCGGGGATGAAGTCGTCGCAGGCCTGCAGCAGGTCGATGATGCACTTGGCTTCAGGGGCGTCGGCGCTTTCGCATTCCAGGGCCTTCAGGGCGGAGCCGCGGATGACGGGCACGTCATCACCGGGGAAGTCGTAGGAAGACAGCAGTTCGCGCACTTCCAGTTCCACCAGTTCCAGCAGTTCTTCGTCGTCCACCAGGTCGCACTTGTTCAGGAACACGACCAGCTGGGGCACACCCACCTGACGGGCGAGCAGGATGTGCTCACGGGTCTGGGGCATGGGGCCGTCGGTGGCGGCCACCACCAGGATGCCGCCGTCCATCTGGGCGGCGCCGGTGATCATGTTCTTGATGTAGTCGGCGTGGCCGGGGCAGTCCACGTGAGCGTAGTGACGCTTGTCGGTTTCATATTCCACGTGGGCGGTGGCGATGGTGATGCCGCGTTCCTTTTCTTCGGGAGCCTTGTCGATCTCGTCGTAAGAAACGAAGCTGCCTTCGCCCTTCAGACCGGCGATCTTGGTGATGGCGGCGGTCAGAGTGGTCTTACCATGGTCGATGTGGCCGATGGTACCAATGTTAACGTGGGGCTTTTTGCGTTCGTATTTTTCCTTGCCCATTGTACGTCTCCCTGAGGATAAAATTTGTTGCGGTTACTGTACTTTCAACCTTGAGCATGGTTTCGAACGCCTGCTCCCGGTTTCTTGCCACTGCCCGCATAAGTCCCTGTGTTGTTGCCCAGGGAACGTGCTTTGACAGGAAAAAGGATGACTGGAAGGGAAAAATGCAGGAATGGAGCGGGAAACGGGATTCGAACCCGCAACCCTCAGCTTGGAAGGCTGATGCTCTAGCCGTTGAGCTATTCCCGCATCCTCGATGCGCGTTGTTTTGCAGGTCAGCGAACTGGCCCCCGGGTTTCGGCATTGCCCGGTACTGCACCGTAGTTCCCGACAGTCTACCTGTCTCCTACAGCCAAGGCAGTTGTTAGCATGTGCCACACTTCTTATTCAGAAGTGGTGGAGGGGGGTGGATTTGAACCACCGAAGTCTTACGACGACAGATTTACAGTCTGTTCCCTTTGGCCACTCGGGAACCCCTCCACTCTGAGTTGCAAGCGATGTTGGCTTGCAAGATTTTCAGTCTGGCGTGGGCTTGTCCGGCTTTGCTTCCGGTGCCCTGCTGCCCCGTTCGGCTTTCGCTTTCGTGAGGCATTCGTCAGCAGCAAGGATGTGTTTACGGAAAACCGGCCCCTTTGGCAAGCACTTTTTTGCATTTTTTCGATTTTTTTTCGTCAAAAAATAAAAAGTAAATAAAAACAATATATTATGAGTACACCTAAAAAGCCCGTTTTCCTTGCTTCAGGGACGTTTATGGGCTTTTTCGATCAAACGGGCTTCAAAAAGGGCCTGAAAAAGTCGTTTCAGTTCGTGCCGGATGCGTGCTTGGGGGACGTCAGGGAAGGTCTCGGCCAGCAGGGAAAGAGCCTCGTCACGCGAAAGGGGAGCGGAAAGCAGCTGCCAGATCACGGCTCCGGTACCATCGAGACGGAAGATGTGGTTACCGTGGCTGTCCGTGAGGAAGATGCTTTGTCCTGCCTGCCGGCAACTCAGGCCAGACCGTTGTTGCCACGGTGTCCTGCTGTCCCCCGCATCACCGGCGGCCTCGGCTGAGGGAGGCTGTTCGGCTGCGAGACGAGCATAAGAGACAGAAGAATCCGTCACAGGAGGAAAATCCGCGGGCAGGAGCGCAGCCGGGGGCAGCAAGGGCGCCTGCTGTGCGAGGAGCTCTGCGGCTTCATCCAGGTCATCATAGCGGAGGATGCGGCAGGGCAGGGCATCCAGCAGTTGCGAGCCCAGCCTGAGGACCTCCGGTGCACCGCCGTCGGGGATCAGGAAACGGGCCAGCACGTTGTCCATGCCGGTGGCGGCAGGGGCGGGCAGAAGAACAGCCCGGCTGCCGGGTGTGCGTTCCAGCAGGATCACGGCATCCGGGCCGTGGCGTTCGCCCCAGGGCGCCAGATTATCCGGGGAGGGGGTCAGATAGCCATAATGGCGATCATGTATGCCCGGACGTTCGTTCATGAAGCGTTTCAGAACTGGGGAAGAGGGTAGGGGCAGGCGCAGGCGGGGAGCTACGCCGAAGGAAAAGATTTTTCCCTGATGGAGACCCAACAGGTCGTCACCGAGCCCCCGGGCTGCATCGGCCATGAGGCGGGTGACCAGCGTGCTTTTCCCGGCGCGGTTGTCGCCGCAGAAGATCAGGGTGCGCCCGTGCAGGCACACGGCCGCGGCATGGAGGGAAATCAGGCGGGGGCAGGCATGACAGCAGGCGGCCACCAGCTCGATGGTCAGGCTGCACAGCAGACAGGCCCGGGAGGGCTCGTAGCGGGGAGCGGGCAGCCAGGGAGAGCGCAGACGATAGCCGCGCCCCTGTGGAGTGATGGCCAGCAGGGGCGCAGTTTCGTGCAGGCCGGATGGCAGCGTCCCGGAGATGGTCGGGAGCCCTGCTGGTTGCGGGGCGTGCGGCCAGAGCCGGAAAAAAGCATCCAGTGCGGGTAGCAGGTCTTGGCAGTCATGCAGTCGCACGGCTCCCGGCACACCGGCAAAAAAGACGTCCTGGTGCGCCATGCCTAGTAGCGATCCGGCCGGAAGCCCCCCAGGGCGTCATTAAACGTGTCGCGCAGGCGATCCCCGGCCTCACGGTGCCAGCCTTCATTATAGCGGCCGTCGTAGCGACCGTCGTAACGGTCGTCATAACGGTCACGGTAATCATAGTTGCGGGAGGGGCGGGAATGACGGCGCGAGGGACGGCTGCGGCGGCTGCGCCTGGAGTAGCGGCTGCGCCGGGAATAATGGCTGCCGCGGGTATAGCGGCTACGGCGCCGGTGCGAGGGGCGGGAGTGGGCCTCGGCCTCATTGACGCAGAGCAGGACCGGCGTGGCATAGAGCAGGCCCGTGGCGACCAGACCGGCCAGGAAGGAACGGCGCTTGCTGCGGAGGCTGTCTTCGGAAGGGGCGGACGATTCTGTCTTCATAATGCCCTCCTGCCCGGGAGCGGGTCAGGTAAAAGTATCCTGAATAGCAGACGAAAAACGGCCTGTCAGAGATTGTGCCAGCAAAGCGGGGCCTTGCCAAGGGGGCTCCGCAAGTCTGACGGAGCCAGTCTGCTGCGGCAGGCATGAGCAAAGCGTCAGGGCGTGGTATGGCCGTACGCCCTGTGCCGGCATTTTATCGTCAAGGTATCGTCCGCCAAAGGATGCGGCTTTGCAGGGCATCCTTCCGGTCTGCTTCCATGTGCCGTGGCCGGTGGGGGCCGGGTATATCGCGGGGGCTCCCGTTGCAGGCTGCGTTCCCGGCAGGCGCGTCACGGCACGGGCACCACACTGTCAGCAGGCCTGTTGCCGGGTCCGGGCCAGAAAGGCGTCGGCCTTGTGGTATTCCGGCTTATCCAGCAGGCTGGTCACGGTAAAGACCAGCAGGGAGAGGCAGACGCCCAGGATAACCTGCAAGGCCGACTGCTGCTCCCAGAAGGCGGGCAAGGGTAGCCCCAGGAAGATGGCCAGATTGTATAGGCAATAGGCCAGGCCGCAGAGCATGGAGCACAGGGCGCCCCTGCTGGTGCCGCGTCGCCAGAAAAAGGCAAGAACAAGCGGTACGAACACGCCGGTGGTGATGATATCCGAGGCTATCCAGGTGATCTCGAAGATGGAGCGGATGCGCAGGGAGATAAGGATGCCCACGGCCACGATGACCAGCGTGGCCAGTCGGGACAGGCGTAACCGGGTCTTTTCGTCGTAGCTGCCGGGGAGCAGGTCCATGACCAGGGTCATGGCGCCGGTGTTGATGAGGGAATCCATGGTGGACATGATGGCCGCTGAGATGCCCACGAAGACCACCGCCGCCAGCAGGGGCGACATGGAGCTTTCCACCAGGGCGGTGACCACGCCGCCCTTGGGCAGGGTATCGAACAGGACGATGCCCGCCATGCCGGTAAGGACCACGATCAGGTACAGCGGGATGTAGACGAAGAAGCTCATGACCGTCATGCGCCGGGCGTCCCGCGTGTCGCGTGTGGCCGAGATGCGTTGCCAGACATTGGCCTGGATCATCCACGAACAGCCGAAGGTGATGACGTACATCAGGTACTTGGGGGCGCCTGCGGTCAGGCTCATGAATTCCGGCCTGCCGCTGCGGGCCGCTGCTTCCGCGATGGGGTCCAGGCCGCCGCATTCCTGCATGGCCACCACAAAGACGGCCAGGGCGGACAGGAGCAGCAGCACGAACTGGATGATGTCCGTGAGCACCACGCCGCGAAAGCCCCCGAACATGGAATAGACCAGCACGATGAGCGTCCCGGCCAGCACGCCGCCCTCATAGCCCATGCCGAGGAAGGTCCCGAAAAAATCCCCCACGGCCACCATCTGCGAGGCAGCGGAGAACAGCATGAAAAACAGGATCATCAGCGCCAGCAGCCGTGCCACGGGACGGGAATAGCGGGCCTCCATCATGGCCCCCTGAGTCAGATAGCCCACGCTGCGGATGGCCCGTGCCCCCAGGCCCATGAGCAGGGTGGCCACCAGCACGGGCACGCCGTAGTACCAGAAGGCCCCCATGCCGTCGGCAAAGGCCAGATCCGCCGTGGACAGGGCCGAGCCCCCGCCCCACCATGAGGCGATGAAGGTGATGGACAGGGCCCAGAACGGCAGGCTGCGCCCGGCAAAGAAATAGTCTTCCACGTCGCTGTTCTTTTTTTCCTTGAGGACGACCAGCAGCAGGACGGCAAAATAGAGGACGAGCCCGATAAGGGAAGCGGTCTTGAGCATGGGGATTCCGCGAATGGCTGAAAGTGGCGGGACGTTGGGGATAAGGGATTAGCGGGCCAGATTGCGCAGGAGGCTGTCCAGCACAGCCATGCAGGCGGCCTGATCCGCGGGCGGGATGTCCTGCCAGAGCCTGTGGTGCAGTGCTGTGGAGATATCCGTCTGTACATGGCGCAGGGCCTCGCCTCTGTCGCTCAGGGACACGAGCTGCACCCGTGCGTCCTGCGTCGAGGGACGCCGCTGACAGTAGCCGCGCTCCTGCAGGGTATCCACCAGGCCCGTGATCGTGTTTTTTTTGCGACCTATACGCCGGGCCAGCGTGCTCATGGGCTGGGGGGATTCCTCGAACAGGGCATGGAGCACGGCCCCGTGGGCGGGCAGCAGGTCGGTGATGCCGCGGCGGGCAAGTTCGTCGCAGATATACTGGTTGGCCTGCTCCCGGATACGGGAAAGCAGGTCGATGATGTCATCAGGTGAGGTGGCAGGCATGGGGCCTCCGTGCAGGAATCGAGTGTTTTTAGTTCGTGGGCGAACTAATTGCACGAATGTTCTGGAAAATCAAGCAAGAAGCTTGGGCTTAACTTTTTATATATAATTTGATATTTATTTATACTTATTTATAAATTGTGCTGGAATTCCTTTTTGCCAGCAGAGCAACAGGAAAAGGCAATCACGCTACTTTTCCATAAAGTGAAGGATTCATGGATAGTTGTGCCCTTGAGGCCAGTGTTGCGTATGAGGATTTGGTGGAGAGCGTACTTCATGCTTATCGGGATGATTCCCAGACTTATCCTTGGATAGTGGGATTTTCCGGAGGCAAGGACAGTACGCTTGTAGCCCATCTTGTCTTTGATGCCGTAATGCAGGTGGCCCCTCGCAGGCGAAACAGACAAATCTATTTTGTTTCCAATGATACGCTGGTGGAAAGTCCCTTTGTGACCCGGCAGGTGCAGGAGCAGTTCGATATGGTGCAGTGCGCTGCGGACTGCTTTTCCTTGCCTATAACCACCGTTATTACCCGTCCCAAACTGGAACATACCTTTTGGGTCCTGCTCATCGGCAAAGGCTATCCCTGCCCCAACCAGAAGATGCGGTGGTGCACGGACAGGCTAAAAATCAAGCCCACATCCCAGTTCATCTTGGACAATGTTTCCCGTTTCGGGTCGGCCATTATTGTATTGGGTGTCCGCAAGGATGAGAGCTCTAGTCGCCGTCAAAGTATCGAGCGACATAAAAATCTGGAGAATTCGTACCTCACACCGCATGGTACCTTGCGCGGGGCCTTTATCTATCGGCCCATCGTGGAGCTGACCACCAGTGATGTCTGGTATCTGTTGGGGCATTACGATCCCCCATGGGGCGGGACGCATGAAAAGCTGATTCAGATGTACCGGGATGCTGAAGGGGGAGAGTGCCCCATGGTGTTGAGCCAAGAGGAGGCGCCTGGCTGCGGCACCAGCTCCAGCCGCTTTGGTTGCTGGGCCTGTACTGTGGTCAACAAAGACAAAAGCCTGCAAGGCTTTGTGAACTCTGGACAGAAAAAATACCAGCTACTCATTGATTTTCGGGACTGGCTTCAAGCCATTCGCAACGATCCTGCTTACCGCCAGGCACGACGGCGCAACGGCCAGCTGACCTTCCTGGCAACGGGCAGGATCATGGGGGGACCATTCACCCTCAAGGCCCGGCAGGAAATTCTTCAGCGCCTGTTAGATGTTCAGAAACAATACGGTGAGCCCCTGATTTCCGAAGAAGAGATTCGTCTGATCCGGGAATTGTGGGCCACGGAGATAGCGGAAAAGTTTTCACGAGGTTGCGATGAATAACGATGAATTGAAAGATCTGCCCCTGTGGGGAGATCCTGAGACCAATGCCCTGTTTGAACAACTGTGTGAGGAATCCGGTATCCCTTCCTCCCAGATTCGTGCGCTTCTGGCTTTGCAACGGCGCTTCAATCATATGGAAAGAGCGCGCGGCATCTATGAGGAAATGGACAACTGTCTGTCGCAGGGAGAATTTTGATGCGTATTTCCTATTTGAAGCTTGTCAATTTCAAGTCATATAAAAATCAGATCTTCGAGTTTCCCCCAAGCAGAGAGGACAAGAACCTGATTCTTGTGGGGGGATTGAATGGTTTTGGCAAAACTTCCTTTTTAGAAGCCTTGTATCTTGGCCTTTATGGGGCACAGGCTCTGCACTATCTTGGACGGGCCGGTTTCAACCTTGATAAGAAGAAAGAAAATTACAGCAAGTTTTTGAATCGTGCCTTCTGTGGAATTGCAGATACGGACAGTATGTCCATCACTATTGAATTTGTTGACGACGATAATGACGGATATCGGATTACGCGAACATGGCATTTTGATAATAACCGCCATTGGGATGGCGATACAAATGATATCAGAGTGTTTTCTGTGCAGAGTGGGGTCTGTCGCCGTCCTGTGAATCCTGACGAATGGGACAATGTCTTGGCCAATGACTTTTTGCCAGCCAATCTTGCGCCGTTCTTTTTCTTTGATGGTGAGGAAATCAAAGAACTTGCTGCCGAAAGTATGGTCAAGCAGGTCAAAGTTGGCATAGAAACATTTCTTGGTGTCGTTGAACTGTATCAGCTCCAGAAGCGTTTGAGAGAGTATGGATTAAATAGGAATAAAAATGTTTCCAAGGAAAATAAGGATACTGTAGAAAGACTTGATAAAGAACTGAAAATAATTGTCAAACGTATCTCGGAAAATGAAACAAAAGAAAATGAACTGCACGAAAGACAGAAAACTATCGAACGGGAGATCCAGCGGGTACAGGACAGAATGATCACGCTTGGCGGAACTGACGGCAGTATCGCGTCCATCAAATCGCTGACAGAAGACATCAATACTTACAGAAATTTGATAGATACGACACGTAAAGAACTCAGCGAACTCCTCTGCAAAAAGCTTGCCTTGCACCTTATGGCGTCCACAACGGTGCATTCCTTCTTTGAGCAGGCTCGCCGGGAGCAGGCGACCCGTCAATGGCGGAGGAAATGTGCCGCCCTGGAAGCCCAGAGGGAGAAGTTTTTGACCAGCTTTATGGCGATGGATGCCTATACGCCTCCTTTGGATGAAACCCAGAAAGGGCAGATGCGCAAGGCTGTTTGTACCGCCTGGGAAGGGATGTTCTTTCCCATGCCTCCTGATTGTGCGGAAAAATGCCTGCACGACTATTTGGGTGATGAACAGTTGGGACGGGTCAGCCAGTTGTATGAAAAAACGCGTGTGGGGCGCCGGGAAATCTTTGCCAAGCGTGACGAACTTTCCAGCCATGAACGACAGCTGCAAAGCCTGAACATGCAATTGGCCAAGCTGGAAGGTCTGGACAGTTCCGGCAAGCTGGTCGAAGAGCTGAAGGCTGATATGGAAAAGTATACAGCCCTGCGCGATACTTGCATGAAGGAACAGACGATTGTCGAAAACCAGCTCATAGATGACAGGGCGGCCTTGCCACAGAAAAGGGCAGAATATGAAAAAGCCTATAGTCTGTATATACAAAATGCTCCCATGCATATGTTGCTGGACAGGGCCAAGCGTCTAGAGAATTTTATTGTAAAGAAATTGATTCCTGGCCTGTATCCTGTAAAGAAAAAGCAGCTTCAGGAAGAGTTGACGCGGGTTTTTCGTGTCCTTTCCCACAAGCATCATGTGGAACGTATCACGCTGGATGACAATGCAACAGCGCATCTGTGGGGAAAGGATGGCAAAGAGCTGGATTTTGATAAATCTGCAGGCGAATCCCAGATTTTTGCGACAGCCCTGATTCTTGCGTTGTCAAATCTTTCTGGTCTGAAAGTCCCTATGGTCGTGGATACGCCGCTTGGCCGCTTGGACAGCTTGCATCGGGAAAAAATGTTGCAATTCTGGACGGAAACCGACCGTCAGGTGATTTTGTTGAGCCAGGATGAGGAGATTGACAGGGAGCAGTTCGAACAGCTCAAGCCTTTTATCCTCAAATCTTATTTGCTGACCCATACGGACATGGGCAAGGGGATCGGCCTGACTGTGGCCCGTGAAGGATATTTTTAGGTAGGTACTTGCCATGCAATTCAGTATCAGTGAATTTTTTCTGACGAAATTTTCCATAGGCCGCAGCGGGGCGAGTCTAACCAAAGATTTTAGGGGGAGGCTTGGCCTGGCAACCAATTATGAGGTGGCCCGCTTGGCCATTGGTCTTTCCATGACACAGGGGACGTACCCCAAAAGTACTTCCGGAAGCGCGCTAAGCATTTGGAGCGGCACGCTGTTCGACCATGACGACTACTCCTTGTGGATAGGCCTGCTCATCACCAACTATGTCCAGTTCCATCCCGAAAAAGCAGGCAATATTTCTGTGGAATTACTCCAGGAGATAGTACAGGCCCATTGGGATAATGGGCTGATCATCATGCAGGACATCTGGGAAAAATCTGATGGGGATTCCAACAGGTTTTGGCAGATGCTGCTCCATAGTTACGCGGATATCCCCGATGAGGTGGCGCCCGTCATCGATCCTGCCCCCGATTCTTCCCCCTCCTTCGCCGCCGGTGCCGTGCGCCTCGTACTGGGCCGGGTGCTGCGCAAGAACGGTGAAACGGGTGATGACTTCGTTCATGAGGTCAATGGGGCGGGTTATGCGCCGCACATTGCCATCATGGGACAGGCCGGCTCGGGCAAGACGCGTGTCATGACACATATCTTGCAGCAAATGAAAAAGCAGGCCCAGTGTCCTGTCATCCTGGTGGATTTGGGCAAGGGGGATTTAGGGCGTAATAAATACTTGATCCAATCGCTGGGCGCTACCGTGCTTTCCGTGCCGGAACAGCCTATTCCGTTGGACATGTTCCATGTGGCTGACATGTCCGACACCAACTTGACCACAGCGGCTATGGAAAATTTTCGCGATGCCTTCACGCAGGTGGCAGGCAAGCTGGGGCCAAAACAGAGCGACAATATTGCCGAAGCTCTGTTACCGCTTTTTCGTACCCAGCAGCGCATCACCTTCCAGAAGATTAAAGAGACAGTAGATACTTTTTACGCTGACAACGGGCTTTCCAAGGACAGTGTGGTCTCCACGGTTAATAGCCTCACCCTTCGTGAACTGTTCCGGCCGGAACTTTCGCCGGACGAGTTCTTCCGAAAGAGCTGGGTCATTACCTTTGCCAATGCCCGTACAGAGGTCAAAACTTTTGCTGTTTGCCTGTTATTGTCTGCGCTGGACTTCTACCTCAAGCGTCAGCCTGAAGCCGCGCTGGATGCAGACGGCTATCGCTCATTACACCTGGTGCTGGCTATTGATGAAGCCCGGGAACTGCTGGGCATGAACCATGTGGGCCTGGCTAACAATATCCGTCTGCATCGCTCAAAGGGCCTTTCTGTGATTCTGGTCTCCCAGAGCCCGGATGACTATGACGGCAAGAAAGATGACTATCTGGAAAATATTGGTCTGCCTCTTTGCCTCAAAACTAATGCGGCTAGCCCGCGCAGTCTGAAAAATATGTTTAAGGGAGACGTCAATTTTGCTTCTTTGCAACCCGGGACTTGCTATAGCGTAGACGCCAGGGCCAGCAGGCCGGTTTTACTGAAACTGCAATTCGATAACTAGCTTATCTTCTACAGCTAGCGAGCGCATAGGAAGAAAGCGGGGCATTGTCAAATGTCCCGCTTTTGCTTGGCCTTTTTTCCATTTCCTGGAACATCCATACGGGATAACAGGCAAAAAAGGAGATCCTTATGAACGAGAACAGGCCTGCGTTTCTTTGTCCGCATTGCGGCTCCCGTCATACGGAACTCTGCCGGACAAGCCTGTCTTTTCTGCCGGAGTGGCTGCGCCGTCTGATGCCCGTGTCCGGGACTTGTCCTGCGCAGGGAAGGATCATTCTCATCTGCAAGGATTGCGGGAAAAGGTTCGTCATGTATATCATGTAGGGGGAGGGCCCCTGCCATGGCGACCATGTTTCCAGCTGATGTGACGTCGTTCCTGACGACCGGCGAAGAGGCGACGTACAGTTTTCTGCAACGTACGGCCCGGCCGGACGGCAAATTCCTGTGCTGGTACGCGCCGGACATCGAAGAGCGCGAGCCGGACTTCATCCTGCTGTCGCCCGATTGCGGCCTGGTGGTGCTGGAGGTCAAGGACTGGCTCATCGACCAGCTGCTGGAAGTGGACGGCAAAAGTGTGCTTCTGTCGGTCAACGGCCGGGAGGAGCGGCGCAAGCAGCCTCTGGCCCAGGCACGGGAATATGTGGGCAGCCTGCTCACCCTGCTGAACAAGCACGCGCCCCGCATGGCGGACGGCAAGCCTTTGCTGCCCTGTCCCGTCACCGGCGGGGCCGTGTTGCCGCATATCAGCCGTGAGGAATTTAGAGCGGCCGGTCTGGGCGAGGTCATGGAGGAGGGGCGGATCATCTTCTGGGATGAGCTGCACGAGGAGTCCCCGCTGCGCCGGGATACCTCGGGCCGCAGTTTCGCGTGCTGGCTCGCGGAGCATTTCCCGCCGCTGTTCCCCTTCCAACTCTCGGGCTCCCAGATCGACTGGCTGCGGGCCCGGATCTTCCCGGTAGTGCGGCTAGAACTGCCCGTACGCGGCGGGACGCATGCCTCGGCCCAGGACGAGACCATCCGCGCGCTGGACCGCGACCAGGAAAATCTGGCACGCGGTATGGGCGCCGGAAAACAGCTCATCATCGGGCCGTCCGGCAGCGGCAAGACGCTCATTCTGGCGCATCAGGCCTGGAACCTGCCGCGGGTGGACAAAAAGATCCGCCGTGTGCTGATGACCTGCTTCAACCTTTCGCTGGTGGGCTATATCCGCCGCCTGCTGGCCCGCAAGGGCGCCAGCCTTGGCCCGGACGGGGTGGAGGTGGTGCCGTTCTACAGTGTTTGTGAACGTATCCTGGGCGAACCGCTGACCCATGCCGAGGAGAGCGAGTACTACAACCTTATCGTGCAGGAGGCGCAGGAGCGCCTGCAAGGGGAGCATCCGCTCAAGGGGCACTGGGATGCCATCCTGGTCGACGAGGGGCAGGATTTTTCCCCGGAGATGGCGAACGTTCTGCTGGCCCTGCTGCCGCCGCATGGGGTGCTGACCGTGGCCCAGGATGAACAGCAATGCCTGTACCAGCCGGAGGACAGCAGCTGGGAGAAAATGGGCATCGCCGGTCTGCGGCTGCGCCGTCTGCAACGCCAGTACCGCAACACACGGGCCATCGCCCGGATGGCCTTGCGTCTGCTGCCGGACGGTGAACCTGCGCCGGAGCTGGCAGGCGCGGAAGGTGAAGCGCCCTGCTGGTTGCAAAGCGCCGATGCGTCCTCGCTGGTGCGTGACGTGGCGGATGCCGTGGCCATTCTGGTCCGGGAGGGCGTGCCCATGAGCGAGATAGCGATCCTCTACGCTCATTCCAGCATGGAAGGGCTGGCGTCCAGCCTGCCGGAAAGCCTGCTGGAAGCGGTGGAGGCCCGGGGCGTCATGGCCCGCTGGGTGGCCCGGGATACGACCAGCAAGCGCTATTTCGACATCACCACGGACAGCGTCTGCATCTCCACCATCCACAGCGCCAAGGGGCTGGATTTTTCCCATGTCTTCCTGCTGGGCATGGATCGCCTCCAGCCGGAAAAGCCCCGCCAGCGGCGTCTGGCCTATGTGGGGATGACGCGCGCCCGGGAGCATCTGACGCTGGCTATTTGCGGCCGGGAGGGGCTCGTTCCTTTGCTGACAGCGGCAGAGCGGTAGCCGCTTGAGAACCAGCTGTGATCTTTGCATACGCTGGGGACGGGATACGCCGGCCGGGGAAAAGCCCCCCTGTGCGAAAGCCCTTGCCAAGCGGTTAGGATTCATCTAAAAGAGGAGAGATGCTGGTGTGGCTCAATCGGTAGAGCAGCTGATTTGTAATCTGCAGGTTATGGGTTCAAGTCCCTTCACCAGCTCCAGGAAAAAGCAAAAAGCCCTTACGGAAATCTCCGTGAGGGCTTTTTTGTTTGGGGTTCCACCGGGGTTCCACGGTAAGCCCTGTGCGGATTTTTCCCGCTGCGGAAAAATATTTTCAAAATCCCTCAAAATAATCTCTGAAAAATATTTTTCACGACATATCGGCGCGACAGCGGGAAGGGGGGAGCGGCGCTATTGGCAGCGATGTGCGCATGTATTGGCCAGCAGGAAGAAAAAATCAGGGTGGGAGATCCCGGCCTGGTCGCTGAGGCGCGTTTTGCTGAAGGTTGGCTCGAAGGTGACCAGTCGTTCATTCTGAGGACCGACCCGGGGGCGCTCTCCTCTCGCCCGGGGCGTCACACATATGGGCAGCGCAAGTTTGCGGTACTGCCTATCGTCAGCGGCAAGACAACGATCAAGGCGGGATCTCTCCCGCCTTTTTCGTTGTCGGTTATCGTGCCCTGCCTTGCCGGGGCGTTGTCCTGTCCCGGAAGAGGAAGGAGGAAACGCCTCCCCCCACATGGTCTCCCGGCCCCGTGGAGCAATGCTCCTGATCGCTGTAAGCGGCTTTCCCGTCCTTGTACCGGCAAACCTCCATCAACCTTTTCCCTGTCTTGCCCGGGGCCACTGGGGCAAACGGGGCGGAGCCCGGGATCATACAGTGTGGCGCCGCCCCGCTTCGGGCCCCGGTAAGCGGGGCGCTGGAGATGTCCGGGGCAGCAGAACACCATGATACATACTTCCCCATCCTCTGGTATCTATCAGCTTTCTCACGTGTGTAATCGTTGCGACCACCGGGAGCTTTTTTTAGGGGAAAGGACAACAGCCTGTCGGCATTTCATGGCAGGCCGTTGTCACACATCAGGAAAAGGATCTCAATTATTGTGCAGCTGCATGCTGATGATGGTCCCTCCTGTGACGACATTCAACGCGTTATCCATGCTTTTCAAAGCGCGTACCTGCTCTGAGCAAGCCCCATAGAAGGGAAACTGCGTGTCTCCATGGAGTACACGAAGAAAGCCCAGTCCCTGGTCAAGCCATATCTGCAACATGCTGCCATCCTGAAAATCCAGTTTGAGAGATCGGGCATGGGGCATGTCCGTTTTTTTCATGGACAGAACGGAGATATTGCCAAAACCAGAGAGTATTTCTTTGATCGCGGTATTCCTTTCACTTCCGTTTCTCCAATTATCCCATATGGATGTTCCTTCACCAGTAATATATTCCGTAAGGAAGATATGACATGAAGGGAATGTCCAGGCATCGTCATAACTTTCCTGAAGGTAGCTGAGCATCTTGTGGAGCAGGGCCGCTGTGAGTGGTGAATTGCAGTATCTGTCTGAGAACATGATACGTTTGACAGGCTGCCGGCAGGCGATAAAGTCTTTGCCAAGATTTTCGGCAAGAGACTTGCGCAATTTTGTCCATAACCACGGACCGAAGTCCGCAATAGACATATTTTCGTTGCTCCCGATCTTCACGATAGCGCTATTGCCTGAAACAGGAAGCAGATCCTTTGGGGAAAGAGCTCTGTCTGTGCCAAGGGTATCGTTCGTATATCCTTTGAGCAGCAAAGAGGAGGAACCATCGCTGTATATGGCCCACCGATGCAAGGTCTCATGCTCTTTGATGCTTACGGCAAGTCTGGCCTTCGGATCACGAAAACCTCCTGAGAGAGTAGCGCATCCTACGTTGGCATGAATCAGGGGAGCAAGGAGCATGCGTTCTTCTGACGAGAAACTGTCGAAAAGTTCCTGTTCCAGAAGCAGCGTGACCTGCACTCCCCGCAGCCTCAGCATATCCAGGAGATGGAGCATACCCCTGTCTCCGGGCTGCCAGAGCGCATGCTCTCCCAAGTGCAGGTACACTTCGCATGCCGGATGCTGGAGGAGCGTGGAAAGGACAGCCTCTTCAAGCCTCATCGTTTCTATCTGGGTCGAAGGGCCGAAAATGCAAGCTTCCGCCGGGAGTTCGAGCATACTCAGGTATTTTTCCGTCAGGATCTCCAGCCCCTTGTGCCTGTCGAGTTCTTTGCTTTGATAGCGCAGGTCAAAGTTAAGGATGCAGTGAGGGCAGGCGGTCTCACAATCGTGTTCCCGGCAGAGCAGACGTTCGCGTGCATCGCGCAAAAGACCGGTCATGTGCTCTCCGGCGGAAGATGCATAACCTGCGGCATTTTTATCGAAGATGAACAGGGAAGTGCAGAGGTTACCATCCTCCATCCTGCGGGATGCAACGGCACATTCCAGCTCTTCCGTCTGGATGCCGAGTCGTGCGGCCAGGGCATCCCGCAGTGCGACAGCTATGGGGAAAGCCTGTTCCTTGTTGTTGAGCCAGGACTGATCCTCTTTGCGTATCTGCAACTCAAGCACGTCAGTTTTGCTCTCACAGGCAAGCCAGAGCGGCGCTTTTATCTTCCACTGCATCCCTTCCCGGCAGGCAGGGCAGATATTGTTGGCCGGGTCGTTTTCATTTTTCCCACCACGGAGTTTCTTGTGATGCAGCATGGTAGGGAGAATCTCGCCTTTTTCAGATATGGATTCCACTTTGCCGCAGGCCAAACACACGGCGTATCCCTTGCCGGACAGACCGCGTGAGCTGTGGAAGACAGTGCCGGATGTCGTACAGCGGAAACGGGCCGCTTCGGGAAGGCCCAGGGATATCCATGAGCCGCCGGCACACACGTCGGCTTCGGCATGGCTCAGGCCCATCACGCCCAGGCTGGCATTGTTGGAAGGCTCCTCGAAAAAGTCGACGGCAAAGCCGGCAGGTTCAAGGTATTCATGCCAGTTTTCCTTGGTCAAAGGCGCTCCACAGTGCGTGCACATGGCCAGGGAACGGCTGGCCGCCGTGCCGAAGTTGCCGCATTTCCGGCAGCGCCAGCGGCTTCGTATGTTCTGCAGCTCCGCAGCAGCTTCCGCGGAGGCAGGGATATGCCAGTTCAACGTGATCCCTTTTGATTCGTACACAAGACCGTTGATGGCGACGCTGTTGCCGGGAGCGTATTCGGAGAGGGCCGTGGCCAGAGAGCGGCTGGGCAGTTCCCTGCGCAGGAACATGTTGTCCGCATTTTCCCTGTTTTCCAGTTTTTTGCGCTGTTGAGCCCGAAATAGCGCAAGATGCATGGTGTCGAATGTGGCCACGTGGAGGGGGAAACCGTGGGCGGGCAGGAATTCCTGCGAGATGAGCTCCTTGAGCAGGTATTCCCTGGCCATGCGCTCCTTGCGGAGGACAACGGCCTTTTTCGCTGCGGTGTTCTCCAGATCCGGGCTGCCCAGCATGTTTTTTTCCGCCTGGCACAGGGCATCGTAATCACCTCTCCAGCGTTCATAGGCCCTGTCCATGGCGTCAGCGGCCTGTTCCGCCATGACCTCTGGAGATTCATTCTGGAATATGCTGTTGCGGCACAAGATGCCTATGCTTTCCCGCAGAGGGGAATCCTTTGCCAGTGTCTTGAAACGAAGGGAGAAAAGCTGGGCAGCCGGTTTTTTGCCGGTGAAAAAGGCTTCACAGGAAAGTTTGGCCAGATCTTTGTCGTCCTTCTGATGCCGCTCTTTGAGGAAAGCAGTCAGCAACAGGGCGTTGACATGCCTTTGCAGGATGACGGGACTGTTCAGCGAGACCCGAGGGACAGGAAGGGGCGTGTCGAAAGCCCAGCGACTGTTGGCGTATGCCGCCATTTCGTGGGGGTTGTTCTTGCACATGGTCAAGGTGAGCGCGCGTGTTTCCCCACGGCGTCCAGAGCGTCCGGAACGCTGGAGATAGTTGGCAGGGTGGGGAGGCACGTTGTTCATGCCCACGATGGAGATGCCCCCTATGTCGATACCCATTTCCATGGTGGTGGAGCAGGAAAGCACATTGATGTCCCCGGCCCGGAACTTCTGCGTGCATAGTGTCAGTTCAGAGGAAGAGAGCTGGGCGGAATGTTCCTGCGCCCGGAAGTAAGGCGTCAGCTCGATCACGCTGTCATGATCGGCAAACCAGAGACCGGCCTGACGGAGCACTTGGACATCCGGGTTTTCTGCAAGCCAGGACCGTGCTTCTAGTTCATCGTTTTCAGAAGCAGGGCCGAAAGGATGCGGGTAGAGCGGTATGGCGTATTCCCGGCAAAGGAGGCTTTTCTCGCTTTTGCGGGGAAGGTAGGGGGACAGCCCTGCAAAGGTCGTGTCGAGAAAACGTCGCGTATAGGGACAGAGCCAGGCTTTTTTCAGCGGTGCGAAGCCCATGGCCGAGGTGCGCAAGAGGATACCACCATCTTCGTGACGCGAGCAAAGCGAAGGAAGGCTCGTCAGCTGGTTCCATGCCTGCTGGAGGATGCTGTCGATCTCTTCCGCCTGGTCCCATTGGCCGGCATCGAGGTGGAGGGCACGTTCGAGCAGACGCACCAGTTTGTGCTGTTTGTTGCGGCGGCACTGGGGCCAGATAATCTGAAAGCGTTTGTGCTCTTCTGTACCGGGGGCCAGGATGGAGCTTTGGTTGTAGGGCATGCCTAACAATTTCCGCCAGTTTCTGGGAAAGTCCGTGGCTCCGTTGGCCCGGAACATGACATGGAGGCAGATCTTCAAAAAGTCCTGCCAGTCCGCCAGCTTCAGGTTTGCCTGCTGGAATTCCCGGGGAACGCTGGAGACCTGATCCAGCGCCGGATAGCACACGGCCATGAGCCCCAGTGTCTCAAGGTTGGCTGCTTTGGCCGGTCGTCGGCCGAATTCACGGAAAACAAGCATCCTGGCAAAATCTTCCATGCCGGAAGCTGTGGACAGCAGCATGGGCGATTTTTCCTGATAGAGCCGGTACAGAGCCTCAAAGCTGGAGCGTTCGTTCTGAAGGCCCCTGGCCAAGTCTTGAAAGGAAATGGGAGTAGTTTCGCCGAGCTTTTTGAGTTCTTCCCTTTTGCCGTCGATCACGCTCTGAAGCTTGGTTCGGGTATTTTCGGGGAGAGATTCCAGAGTAGCGAGTTCCTGCTCCACCACGGCGCGTTTTCCGTCATCAGTACGCCCACAGTCCTGCAGCCCGATGTGGTAAAGAAGACCGCGTATGCGGGTAAGCTCGGAAAAAAGCTGCATCCGCATGGCCGAACGGGCTGTTCCCTGTCTGCTGTCATTAAACGTGAGTATTTTCCGTCCACGGCAGGGATGCTGCACGGGATCCGTACCATCAGGAGCGAAGTCCAGAAGCACTGGAGCGATGGTATTCTGCAAGTACAGAGTACTGATGAAGTTGTAATAATAAAAATCCTGTTTGCCCTGTGATGTCTCCTGACAACGCGGACAGACAAGGCAGCCTTCCTCATGCTCCGGCTCTTTCAGGCAGACACGGATGGCATTGCCGTTATCCTTCTCCATGAGGCGGCAGGATTTTTTATCCAGGAAAAGCCCCTGCGATGAGTCCTCGGTCGAGGTCAGCAGGACGGCATAGGCATCGGACAGACGTCTGATGGTCTCTTCCTCGTCAATCAGGGTATCATCTTCCTCCAATTCAGGATGACGGTCTTTCTGTCTGAGGTATTCTGCGGGTAGCCCGTCTTTGTCGGTAAGATCCTGCTTTTGGGCCACGAGGAACGGTGTGCGGCATCCCCTGCAGGTAACGATCTCATAGACCGGGCTCCCGCAAGAGCAATGTATGCGCGAGTCTGTCCAGACGGCGCCATAGGGCCAGTCATCCTGCAACTCCTTTTGCCTGTGCGGACATTTGGGATCCACGCACGCCCAGAGACCGGGAAGGCCCTTGCCGAAGATATGGGCACGCAGCGGCAGGAAGGGAGTACCATCATCTCCCAGTGTCCACGACAGCACATCCAGCCAGCGCAGGGCTGTAGCGACATCGCCGGAAAGGCCGTGTTCCTGCAGCAGGGCGCAGATCTCAGAGAGCCGGGCCACAGTTTTGTCCTGGGTAAATAGGGAGCGTATGCCTTTTGCCGTTTTCGAGCGACAGAGAGCGGCATGACGGGGAGCGTCCCGGGAAGTTTCGGGAGACATGTCTTCCAGAGTTTCCAGCGTGATGGCCTGCTCTTCCAGAGGAGGGAGTTCGGGGATCATCCTCTCCCCGGCAATGAGGGAGACCTGGGAGACAGGGACCCCCGCCACATCCGCAAGAAAGCGTTTTAGATCCTGTCCGGCAGGTCCTTTGGGATCGCCGATGGTCGCGGACGTCGCCACGAAGCGTACGCTGTCAGGTGTCACCCCGAAGGCCATTTGTACACGCCGCAGGAGGAGCGAAAGCTCCGCGGCCTGGGAGCCTATATAACAGTGGGCTTCATCGAGCACGATCCATTCCAGCTTGCCCTGGGATCTTTGCAGGATAGGGGCATCTTCCGTACGCACCAGCATGTATTCCAGCATGGAGGCGTTGGTGAAAAGGATGGGAGGGGGACAGGCCCGCAGCTCTTCGCGAGACAGGACCTCATTGGCATGCTTCTTTTCATGCGCAGGCAGGCTGTTGGGCGTATTGCCGTTGTACAGGCAGAAGCGGACGTCGCCCTTGAAGCCTCGCGTCCAGGCATCAAGACGGTCGCGCTGACTGCTGATGAGGGCATTGAGCGGATAGAGGAAAAGTGCCCGCACGCCCTCGAGCGGCCCGCCCTCTTTCGCGCTTTGCCGGGCCAGCCTGTGGAGGATGGGAATCATGAAGCATTCCGTTTTGCCTGATCCCGTACCGCTGCTGATGACGGTGGAGGCCGGCTCTTCCCGGCACAAGGTCTTCCAAGCCTCAAGCTGATGCATGTAGGGACTGCGTTCAAGAGGAAAGGCATAATCCTGCCGCAGCTCTTCCGGAGGATCGTTCAGGCATTGGACAAGACGTTTATCCAGCAACTGGCCCGTCAGTTCCGCAAGAGTGACATCCGCCTGTCGCCAGCCGAAGGTGGCCTCGAAAGAAGGATCGCCTGTGAGGCTGCCTTTTTCTCCCGGAGCGCAGGTAAGCATGGCGTCCAGACAGTGGCGCAGGGAGTCATTGTTCAGGGGTAGCGCAGCGGGGATGTCTTCCCGTATGCGATCCTGAAGGCGGGGAAAAAGCCTGGAGAAGTACGACAGAGGCATGATCATTCCTTTATGGTGAAGTTTTCAGCCGCACAGCGGTAGGTCGTAAGCGTGGAGGCCTGTTCGAACCATTCGGCATCAAAATGGAGGTGTTTGCGGATATTGAAGATAACGTCCTGCTCCGGGGGAAGGGGGATGGAGACTTCCCTGGAGACGAAAGCCTGGATCGCCAGCAGGATGGGCAGACCGAGCACGCCGTTTTGGTGCCGCTGGGCGAAGAAAAGGAAGGGCGTGATGTCGTTGCGGTACCGTTCCTGCTCGACCGTAGAGATGAAGTCTATGGGCCATTCATCGTCAGCATGACGTCGCAGCAATTTCTGCATCTCGGAATTGTCATCTTTGAACAGAAGGCTGGTGACGTGCGGAGCTGTGAAGACGATCTTGATGGCATTCAGATCCTTTTCTTCACAGGGCAGGCTAAGAGCGAGATGCAGCAGGGCATTGACAGCAGGGCAGCAGGAGCTGAGCTTTTCCATCCTCCGCTGCATGAGATCCTGCCAGACTTTAGGGGCCATTTCGCCGGGAATGAGCGTTTCAAAGTACTGTCTGACGCATGTACTGGCAGCAGCCCAGTCCTCTCGGGAAATGAAGGTCCACAGGAAAGGGAGTTCCGTACTGACCCTGGAAGTAAGGGACTGGAACGATATCCCCGGATGCAGGGCGATCATGGCCATGATCCGCGGCGAGTGCAGGAGGGCTTGCCAGATCTCCAGAGTGGAGAGCGGCAGGTTCTTCACATGGCCCAGCAGGCAGACAAGTGTCGACCATTCCGAAGCTTCTAGGCCCTGCTCCATGATGCTGACACAGTCCCGGAAAGCCCTCTGGCGGGCTCCCCGGTCCTTTTCGGCGATCGCCCTCTGGAGGCGGTCACGGGAAAGATCATCATGTCCGTCATCGGTCACAGACCACAGGAGCGGACGCAGAGAGGTCCCTTCCGTATCATCGAAGATGAGCCAGGGGCCGGGGCTGTTCAGGCATGCCGCGACTTCCCATGATCCCGAAGGGCTGCCGTCATCGAGCAGCGTTTCCGCAAGCGGCATCAGGCCCCGTTCCGGCTGGTCGAGCAACAGTGCCTTGATGGCATAGCCCTGCGGCGGGCGAGTCCCGTGTGCGGGCAGGGACAGGACAGCCTTTGTCTCCTCCGGGACCAGGCTGGCTTCGTAGCGTGCCACGCTCCAGCCTGCGACCTTGCGCCCGTCAAACAGGATCTCCAGTGATACATAGGCATCCAGCCCGCTTCCCATGGCCAGCATCTCCAAAAGAGCGCCCTGCCAGTCCATGAGGCGGATGATGGTGCCATTGTTCTGCGTTGCCAGAGGATAGTGCAGACTTTTCCCGTTATTCAGGGAAAGCCGCAGCGCGGCACGGCGCACGCCCGTACTGAAGCAGTACAGGCAGAGCCCATGCAGACGGAACGCGCAGATCTGCCTTCGTGGCAGGATTTCCTGCCCATCGGCATTGAAAAGGCGGGCCCCTTTCTGGGGGAAGGGGACGCGGATCTGCGCGGGCTGGGGGGTCTCCTTCCAGTGTACCCACAGATCCACCGTTGCCGGAGGAATGTGCCCGGGCAGGGCTTTCAGGGCAATCTCGAGACTGTCGCCCTGGCAGCGGCAATCCAGCTCCAGACCTTCCTGTGAACGGGCAAAGGTGACACTTGCGGCACGCCACCGCTCAAGACGTACAAGGCCTCTTCCTGCCGCATCCGTCCCCAAGGACACAGAGGCGTCCGAAGGGAGCAGGAGCATGCGATTGCGCAGGCTGGCCCCGCCGGTCGTCCTGAACCAGACCTGCATGACACCGGCGGGCATGTTCGTTGCGGAGAGCGTGGAAAAGGTCTCCATCCCCGGAGTTTTCTTCAACAGATCGCCACGCGGATACCCCTGGCTGTTGCCCGTGGAAAAGATGGCCTTGGGGATACCGCGGAAGGCCAGGGCGGGCTGGATCACCTCTACGTCCCAGAAGCGGTTGTTCCGGCTCCAGTCGTATTCTTCCCCGCTCAGGACGGCGGTCCGTACCCGGAAGGTGAGATCGGCATTTTTCAGATGGCCGGACTCCACCATACGATAGACATGCCTGTCGGTACCTGTCAGGGGGCCCATGTTCTCCGCATGTTCCGCATGCCATCCGGGCGCAAGGGCAACGTAGGCCACCTTGCCGCGTACGCTGCCGCCACCCTGCTGCCGGAAGCGGTAGTCATACTGTTCTCCTTCGAATATCCAGGGCAGGTCCGTGTCGAGCTCCGTGCCGCCGGGACAGACGTGGGACTGGCAGAATCCCGAAGGCGCCGTATATCGGATGCGGATTTCCTGCGCAGCATCCGGACCGGAGAACAGGACACTCTTCTTTTGCTGAAAAAAGTAGAAGTCATTTTGGGCATGCTTTTTCAGCACAGCTTCGAAGACCGCTTGGCCGGAGCTGATGCGCATGGAGAGGAGCCGGTATTTGTGTTCTTCGAGCCTGGTGTCTATCCTGGAAGGCATATCCAGACGGGCCTGGAGTTCCCAGTCCTGTCCATTTTGTCTGGCAAGGCAGCGACGGGCAGAAACAGGACTGCCGCTTTGTTTCGCTTCCGTTGAGGTGGTGGCGTCTTCCAGCAGACGGTTCAACAGGTCGCGAGCCGCCTCATCATAGAGCGGCAGGGGAAAGCGGGCCCGCCAGTCCGGGACCTTCGCGTCCAGCTCCGTCATGGCGTCTTCGAGCGTGCTTGCCTGGATGGACTTCCTGATGTCGAGGATGGCATTGATGGAGTGGGCCAGGAGTGCCGTGATATCTGCATTTCGATAAGATTGGGGCAAAAGATTCGTAGAATTTTCCACCCAGGCCGTGATGATGTCGCCGGACTGGTTGGATTGCAGGGCCCCCCGCAGGACGGTATGGAGGATGCGGCCTACGGCGCCACGGTTCTCGGACAGCAGCTTTTGTGGCAGGCCGGCTTCGCGTGCGATGGCACCAAGATATCTGTATCCCTTGTCATTTTCGACAAGCCCCCAGAATCGCAGGCCATTACTGATAATCTCTTGTCGAATCTGGATGGAGATATCCTGGGTGACGCCGAGACCCTCTAGGATGACATCGTAGGACCATGTTGTCCCGGCATAGCGCTGCTGCCAACAAAGAGAGGCATACAGCACGAAGACAGCGTTGAAATCAGGGGAATTCTTCCACAGGATAAAAGGATTCCCGATCACCAGCCTAGAGACCGTGTCTACATTTTGCCGTAATCCTTCTTCCAGCGACAGGAACTCCTCCGGGGTGGCATGGTAGGAAAAAAGATGGCGTCCATCCGGTCTGGAAAGCCCACGCCGGGCCAGAAAATCGTTCAGCCAGTCTTTGCTTTTGAACTGTGGCACTATGTCCCCCTGTTTTTATCGTCTCACGTTCGCAGAAAGTATGTCATGACTGGCCGTGAGGATTTCCAAGCATGTTCCGTAGCATCTGGTCACCGGACCCATATGTCCGGCATCCATGGTATGTGCGCCCCTCTGGGGGGAGGTGATGTCCCCTTTCATGGCCCGGGCACAGGAAGAGAAGGTGAGGGCTCTCCTACCCCGCGACAAAAAGCCCCAGGCTGAAATGGGCCAGGCTGCCGATGGCAAAGGGGACGGGAACCGGGCTGTCGAAATGGAGCCGGAAGCCGTAGCCAGGCTGGGGAGCTTTGTCCTTGCGTTGCCGGACGAAGCTGCTCCAGGGCAGTTCCGCGCCGTCCCGGATGGGAAGGAAGGGGAAAGGCTCGACCCGCACCGGTTCCGGCAGGCCCTGGACAGCACAGGCCCGACGCAGTTCCGCTTCCAGCCAGTCCCTGTGTGCCCCTTGCCGGGCCTTGTAGTGACGGCCAAAGACCACCGGGGTCGCGCTGACCACTGTCCGGGCACGGGGAAAGGCGGCAAGCGGCAGGCAATGCAGGTAGATCAGTTCCGCCAGCTTGGCGCCCCGGGCCCAGACATGACGCAGGCTTTCCAGGGCTGCCCGTTCATCCTGAGTCAAACCTCGCGGCAGGAAGACGCGTACATGGTCGATCTTGCCGTCCCCGTCCGTATCGCAGGGCCAGTAACTGGCATGCTGATGCCCGCACAGGGGACGTCCTGAGGCATCCTTGCCGCTGAACAGGGGCGAGACGGCATCGGGATCACCGCAGCAGTGCTTGTGGCGGCTCATGAGCCCGGCGCGTATGCGTTCCGCCAGGATCAGCCCATGCGTGACCGGCGGCAGGGGCGTGGCTCGCAGCGCATAGGTCACGCAGCAAGGGCCATCCCCGGACAGGGGCAGAGCTTTGGAGGGCATCTCCTGCTCATGGAGGGCATAGGTGCATGACCCAAGGAGCGGATGCCTGTTCCAGCCTTCCGTCAGCAGGGTCTTTGTGGAAAGGGCCAGAGCTTCCAGCCAGGAGCAGGGGCGTTTTTTCTTCCCTGAACCCGTGGACGGCAGATAGGGCAAGCCGCTGTAGGCCTCCGGTGACAGGAGCGTCTGGACACTGACAAGGCTGTCCAGCGGGGCATCCTGCTGTGCGGGACAGCAGTTCCAGTGGCGGTGCGGGGGCAGGGCATCGCACAGCTGGGCCGTGACCCAGGATTCCGAGCGGCCCAGATAGGGCAGCGCCCCGGCCAGCTGCTCCAGAATCCGCAGCGACGTTGCCGGAGCCTCCGGCAGTTCCATATACAGCGCATCGTCCTTGCCCAGGCAGACAAAGGCATCCAGTACGGGTTGCCTGTCGAGTTCTTTGGCTCCCTGGTCAAGATAGCACTTCACGGCCATCTTGCTGACGGGCGGCAGGCTGAAGCGGGGCGTGCCGACCAGCGGCAGGAGCGCGGCCTCCAGCTCGCTGTCCGTGATCCCGTCGAAGCGGCGATAGCGCATGTCCATCAGGGCCCGGGCCAGACGGAAGGGGGAAGGTGGCCATTCGGGATCCCCTTCATTGACGTTGCGTCCCCAGGCTGTGGCGTGATAGCGCCCCGCCGGAAAAGTGATCTCAAGGACAGGCATCAGGCCTCCTCGCTGTCGGTGCTGTCGTTGGCAGCGTCCTTGTTCTTGTCATTTTTGACCGTGATGGGGGCCTGCAAACGGGTGACCGGCGGCTGGGCGAACAGGGGCGCGCAGGCCGCCACGGCCTGCTGCAGGGCGGCGAGCAGCTCTGCTTCCGTGGGCAGGCTGTCCATGCCGGACAGACGCGGCTCCCCGTCCAGGCGCAGGTCGCAGGCCGTACGCAGGCGCAGGCTGCCGGACAGCAGGCGGCGCATCTTGTACAGGCCCAGGCAGAACAACAGCTCCTGGGCTTCCTTGGGCAGGCCCAGGGCCCGGATACCGCCCACATCCAGATTGAAATAGGCCGTGATGCGTTCCGCCGTGTATTCGGTGCGCTGATAGGGCACATTGCTGTACACGTCTTTGTCGTACTCCGCATGGCGCAGGCTGCCGGTAGGATCGAAGCTGTTCTTGACGCCGCCGGAGATGGCCTCGCGCACGTTCCGGGCCTCGATAAAAGCAGAGATGAGGCGCGGTACCTTGATACGGCCGCCATCGACGATGGAGAGGAACACCCCGTGCAGCAGGGAATTCACATCATACTTGAAGATGGTGGCATGGATGCGCTTCCAGTTCAGGACGCCTTTTTTGCTGTAGGCGGCCTCTTCGCAGAACTGCTTCTGGAAGGCCTTGTCGGCAATGATGAAGGGCGAGGCAAGACGGTGGGCCTCCAGCAGGGTCGTGGTGGAAAGGGGCCCCACATCTTTGCCTTTCAGGTCGGCCGCGACATAGGAGAGCCCTTCCAGCTCAGGGATGACCTCACCGTCCGGGGTGACGATGGTCTGTTCCAGACGGTTGGCCATGGACTGTGCCGACTCCACCAGCAGCATGCGGGTGCCGTCGGGCAAGGTATAGACAGCCGCGCCAAGATCGGCGAAGCCGGTGGGCTGAAAGCGCTGTCCCTGCAGCGGGACGAGGTCGGCTTCCACAAGCAGGCGTCCGGAAGAGCAACGATCCAGAATCATGGGAACTCCTTTTGTCAGGATGGCTGGCGAAGTTGGTGGAGCAGGGCGCGTCCGTCTACAGGTACGGCAAGGCAGGCCAGGACAGCCGCAGGGGACAGGGCGCGGACGCTTTCGGCAAAGGACGTAGGAAGATAGAGCCCCCCGCCTCCGGCGATGCGCAGACGCTGGGCAGCCAGGGCGCAGGCTTCCGCAAGGCGGCCGGCCTGTACCAGTCTGAGGATGCGCTGTTCCGGGCGCAGGCGCTCCCTGTCCAGACCTGCATCCTGTGGCAGCGGTGTATAGAGCAGTTTGAGCAAAGCCACAGCATGGGGGAGACGTGTCTGCCGGAGGGGAGCACACCAGGCTTCCGGCAGACGTTGCGGCCTGCCTACGAGGGAAAAGGCCCGTAACAGGTCGCGCAGCAGCTCCACATCCAGTCTGCCGTCCAGCAGGGGCAGCAGGTCGGCGGGAGACAGGCGCAGATCGGCCCGCAGGGGATCTTCGCCGTAGCGTTGGGCCAGGACGAGGCGGCGCAGGAACATCCTGCCCAGGCCTTCGAGCGTCTCGCCGCGCCACGGCACATGATGGTCAGACGTATCCTCCCAGCGGTACAGGGCATGGGGCGCGACCGGTGAGAGATGGGCACGGAACGGCCCCAGTTTGCCGGAACCGCGCAGGGAGGCCAGGGCGGCGGCCAGTCGTACCTCCGGCCCGCCGTCGTCGCAGGCGCTTATCCAGTCCGGTGACAGGGGCGTACAGGGGGCGGCCAGCAGGCCGGGCAGGCCCGGCAGGGCATCCATCCGGGCCAGGGCCCTGCTCACGGCCACAAAGCGGGGAGCATCCGGGGTGCGGGTACACGCGAAAACAGCAGCGGTAAGGCGACGCCGGGCAGCGGTCAACGAATTTGGCTCTTCTTTCTGGCGGCAGCGTTGTTGTACCCAGCGTGCCACAGGGTCCAGCAGGGCTACCTGTGGTTGATATTGTACGGACAGGCTCCCGGACGGCAGGGCCACATAACTTTGTCCCCGGCGTTCCAGAAAACTGTAACGTTCGAAACCGTCGATGCCCCGTTCCACGCCAAGGGACGCGATGGCGCGGGCAAAGTCCAGCCCGTTCCGGGCCTGACGGCGGCCCAGGCTCGCCCGGCCTTCCCCCAGCAGGCGGCGTACTTCCCGCAGAGAGGCTGTACGCGACCAGAGCGGCATCCATATCTCGCCTCGGCCCTTGTCGGTCAGGGAGGAAGAAGCAAAGCCTGCTGCCAGTCCTTCCACACAGAAAGGAAAGCAAACGTCGTTCGGATCTTCCGGGGCACGGCGGGTCAGGCTCCCTGCAAAGAGCAGCGTACCTTCGAACAGCAGCAGGAAATCCCAGGGATTGACCGGCACGTCGGCACGATAGGGGCCCGTATCCTGGTTGCAGCCACCGGCATGACCGGGGTCGAACTGGCCTGCGGCGGACTTGGGCAGGCCATTGACCGGCAGGCCGAACAGGGCACTTTCCAGCCAGGTGCGGGATTCTTCCGGCGGGCAGGCGAATATTTTGGCCACATGGCGCATGAAATTGCTGCTATATTCCAGCCGGCCTTCATTGCCGCCCGTCCCCAGCAGGGGAGCGAACACCGCCTTATCGGTACGTAGGATGCACGTAGCATCCAGCCAGGGCAGACAGCTCTCCGGCAGTTCGGCACGACAGCGCTGCAAAAAAGTCTCCTTGCAGCGTTTGCGCAGTTCATCCAGCTGTTTCTTTTCTTTGGGGGGCGCGACCAGTTCCGGCCAGTTGCGTATGCGGGCGATGACCTCCCGGTAAACGGCAAGGCGGGGGCTCGTGGACTGGGCCAGAGCGTCGATGCCTTCCCTGTTGTCGCCGGGGTAAAAGCCGCTGCCTCCGTTCCACGGAGTGACAAGCGGTGTCGGCTGCCATGTTTCCATAAAAAAGTCGCACAGCGCCTGCCGGTCAAGGCTGGAGGAAAGGAGAAAGGCCCCGTTCTGCCACGCCCCGCGGGCGTTGGCGTCGGCCTGTTCGCCCACGAGCCGCAGGATGCCCAGGGCCTTGAGATAGGCTGCCAGCGGGCGCGAGGCGCAGCCTTCGAGCAGGATGTCAGGCATGGTGTCTATCCTCCGCGCTGGCCCGCCAGTCGGCAAGGCGCAAGAGTGCTTCCCAGAAGGCCAGACGGAACGGCCCCCAGTGTTCCAGCAGGGCGCTCATGCGGTCGGCCCAGCTGGCGCCCTGTTCGGAAAAACCCAGCTCCATGCAGGTCAGGGACAGAGTGACGCCGGGCATCCCGTCCACCGGGGGCAGGTAGTCCCCTTCATGGATGCCGCGCGCGAAGCGGCGTACCCCGGCAGGGGCCTGTTCATTGGGCAGGGCCCGCAGGGAAAGGCGTATCTTGCCGTGATGCGCCGCCGCCAGATACACGACCAGATCATCGTGCCCCGTATGCAGCAGGGCCAGGGCCGAAGCCAGCTCGTGACGGAACCCCGGCCGGGCATAAACCCGCATCTGTGGCGCCTTGGCCCAGACCTCCCCGGTATCCGGGGCCTGACAGGCCTTCTGAAAAACGGCATGTGCCTTGCCCCAGTCATGCCGCCGTGCCGCGGTGAGCAGGGCGGGCAGACAGTCCGGGGGCACAGGCCCGTCCAGATTCGAGAGCAGGGCCTGCAGGGCGCTCAGGGTGCGTTCGCCATGTTCCTGCAGGCTTTGCCATGCGGCATGGCTGTGCGTGTCGCTGTCCAGTCCCGTAGGGGCGGGCGCTGGGGCCGCCGGGATGACGGGTGCGACACGGGCCGTGGCAGCGCTGTCCCAGCCGCTGTGCGGCGCATAGCCGCCGGCCGTGTCCCTGAGCAGCACGACCATGCCGGGCCGCAGACGGCGGACTTCCTGCCAGTGGCCTTCCAGACTGTCCCAGACCCAGGCATGCTGTCTTTTGTCTTTGAGAAAGTCGCGCATCTCGCCCAGCGGCACGGGGCACAGCTCCTCGCGAGCCGGGCCGGGCATGTCCCCGCCGGGCATGTCTCCCGGCCAGGAGCGCCAGAAGGCCTGCACGTCGGTATCATCGCTTTCCCGGATGAAGCGGGAAACGTCGATGTCCGCCCCGGCAAGATCGGGCGTGGTGTCGAAAAGATCGAAGAGGTCAGGAGCGCGCAGCACGGCATGGGCATCGTCCCGGTCTTCGCTGCGGGGCAGCAGGGCGGGCGCGGCATCCTCCAGCCCGGAGAGCAGCGCGCGGGCCCTGGCCAGAGCTGCCGGCGTGTACGGGCGGGCCGCCTGTTCCGTCTTGCAGGGGGCATCCAGCCAGAAGATGCGGGCATCTTCCAGCTCCCCGGCCCGGTTGCAGCGTCCGAAGCGCTGCACCAGCGATGACCACGGAGCCAGATCCGTGAACAGGGTGGCGGCGGAGATGTCCACACCGGCCTCCACCACCTGCGTGGTGACGATGATGCGCCCCGCCTCTCCCGGTGCGGAAAGAGCCTCTTCCAGCACGCGGCCGCGGTCAGCGGGGCGGAAGCGGGAATGCAGCAGGCACAGGGGCGGGGCTTTTTTGTCTTTTTTCAGGGTCGCGAACAGACCCACGGCATCCTTGACCCGGTTGCGTATCACCAGGGTCAGGGTGCCGGGGCGGTGTTCTTTGAGGACGGATGCCGCCAGGTCTTTGGTTTTTTTGATGGCCAAGGGCTGGAGGCGCTTGGCGGCATGGATGCGCCGGATCACCTGCGGGAAGGTCGTATCCGCCGCGTCCAGTGTCCGCAGCTGCGGGGCGGGACAGCGGGCGGCAAAGTCCACACTGGCCAGCCAGCGCGGATGCAGGGTGGCGCTGCACCACAGGGAACGGCAGGGCAGGGCGACGCCGAAGCGCTGCCGGAAGGCCTCCAGCTGGGTGGAGGTGGGCAGGCCCGCGCCCATGAGCTGCACCTCGTCGAAGACCCAGAAGGCATCGTTGTGCAGCAGGGCGAAATCCAGCGGCCAGCGGAAGCGGCTCATGGCGTAGCCGCGGTTGAGGGCGCGGGACAAAAGCTGGTCCTGGGTGCCGATGAGGATGGCGTCATCTTCGGGGCGCAGGTCCCAGTCCCGCGCCACGTCACCGCCCATGAGCACATGCACTGCGGGCGCACGGGAGAGCAGGCCCGCACCGGCCAGAGTGGCGGTCCATTGCCGTGCCAGCCGCGCGGTCTGCTCCACCAGCACGCGCATGGGCAGGCACCAGACCAGCCGCCGGGGCGTGTGGGCATCCTGTCGCTGCCGCTTGTGGAGCCAGGCCAGCAGGATGGCCGCTGTCTTGCCGAGGCCGGTGGGGATCTCCAGCACGTCGGGCCAGGGCTCGTCCGCCAGACGCTGCTGGTAGGGATAGGGGGAAACGCCGAGCGCTGCCGAATACCAGTCAGACAAGGATGGCACGCGGGACTCCTCTTGCTGGAAGATGGCGCGGGCGGGCCTGCCCGCGAGGACCGGAAACATACTTCAAAATACCGTACCTTTCTCGCTGGTGCAACCGGACTGAAAAAACAGGGCTTTTTCTTGCAGCGGGCACGGCAGGCGGTCTGCCGCGGGGCAAAGGACGACAGGTCTTCGATCCATGCCTTTACAGGCCGCGCCGGGCCTTGCTAGAACGGAGGAGCCGTTACATCCGGGGAGCGATCCCCGGCTCCGTTGAAGCACGCCGGGCAGGATGCAGAGATATGCCATCCGTGGTTACATCCGGGGAGCGATCCCCGGCTCCGTTGAAGCCTGCAGGTCGTCCCGGCTCATGACCACCAGTTGCTGGTTACATCCGGGGAGCGATCCCCGGCTCCGTTGAAGCGATTCAGAGGAAAGGGGGAGGGGGAAAGAGGGGCGGGTTACATCCGGGGAGCGATCCCCGGCTCCGTTGAAGCCAGATCCAGCAGGCCCTGCGCAAGATCAACACGGCGTCACATCCGGGGAGCGATCCCCGGCTCCGTTGAAGCCAGATCCAGCAGGCCCTGCGCAAGATCAACACGGCGTCACATCCGGGGAGCGATCCCCGGCTCCGTTGAAGCCAGTAGACCTGCACGTTGTTGTCGATGACGTTCACGTTACATCCGGGGAGTGATCCTCGGCCCCATTGAAGCGCGCTTGTGGACTACCCCTCTATCACCACGCGGGATCTTACATCCGGGGAGTGATCTCCGGCTCCATTGAAGCTGGAGACCGTCAATCTTGGCGTCCTTGGCGATGCCGTCCTATCCGGGGAGTAGTCCCCAGCTCCATTGAAGCAACTACATCTGTGATTCCGAGGAATCCTTCTGGACGCGTTACATCCGGGGAGTGATCCCCGGCCCCATTGAAGCAACCGACAGGTCTACACCGCTGCCACCGAGGTGGTTGTTACATCCGGGGAGTGATCCCCGGCTCCATTGAAGTATCAAGGCCACCAACCGCGCGGCCGCCTGCGGCGTTACATTCGGGGAGTGTTCTCCGGCCCCATTGAAGCGGTTACCAGAATCGCTATGACGAATACTGGTGGCATGTCCATCCGGGGAGCGATCCTCGGCCCCATTGAAGCCAGTATGAGAACAACAATTCCTATGCATCTAGCGAGTCACATCCGGGGAAAATCCCAGTTCCAATGAAGTCCATATATGAGGATTATTCCAGTATATGGAATGGAAGGATTCTGGGAGATAATTTCCGGCCCCATTGAAGCATGTTGGCGTATTCGTCCAGAATGCCGCCGTTCCAGTCACATCCGGGGAGTGATTCCCGGCTCCATTGAAGCGTTGCCACGGCCACACCTTCACCGAACCGCTACAAGTTACATCCAGGGAGTAATCCCCGGCTCCATTGAAGCATCGTGGACATGGCCTGCGCTGCCGTCACGGTGAAGTTACATCCGAGGAACGATCCTCGGCCCCATTGAAGTTATTTCTACGGTGTGGTGGGCCTGCGCAACTACGGCGTCACATCTGGGGAACTATCCCCGGCCCCATTGAAGCGGATCTGCCTGGGAACGCTACTACCATGACTGGAGTCACATCCGGGGAGCGATCCCCGGCCCCATTGAAGCGACGGCATCGTTGACGGCAAGTATCACGACCAGGAGGTTACATCCGGGGAGTGATCCCCGGCCCCATTGAAGCAGGACAGGCTGGACAACCAGCAGTCTGCCACGGAGTTACATCTGGGGAGTGATCCCCGGCCCCATTGAAGCCTCTTCCGGCCTGACTGCCCGCCGGGCTCGCAGCTCGTTACATCCGGGGAGTGATCCCCGGCCCCATTGAAGCATCAAGGGCCACGCCCCGACGCCTGCCGAGCGCAAGGGTTACATCTGGGGAGTCATCCCCGGCCCCTTGGCAGCGTCAGGCATCCTTCGCCGGTGCCTGACGCTGTTGCGTATCTCTATTCCCCCGGCTGCCTTGCCATGCCGGCAGCACCCGCGTTGACGATACCGTATTCCTCACCGCATGACGGACAGGATTCAGACAGATCATCTTGAACAGATCCAGCGCGTACCGCCTCCAGCTTCGGCCTGGGGAGCGGGGGTACGCTCTTGCAGTTTCCCCTGGTCTCTACGCCAGCGCCATAACTCCCCGGCATGGACGCATGGCTTTTCCCGCCCCGGCATGCCAAAGGGGCCCCTTTCCCGGATTAAAAAAACAGAAGGGCGGCCCCGAAGACCGCCCCTGTCTCACTCCCCCCGGCAGGGATGGTACTGTCCGGCGTGCTTGCCATAGTCAGACTTCAACATTTCTTACCCTCTCATGGGGTTTGCTTTTCTCCATCTGTTTTGCGCTTCCGTTTGGGCCGTTTGCCGTTGGCTGCGGAACGCCGCTTGCCTTTCTCTGTCCTTGGCCCTGTGGACAATCCGCCATGCAGGCAGCACCGGCCATTGCCGTACAGGTCTTTGCGCTTGCAGGGCGTCCCGGCCCTTGTCCTGGCGCCTCATGTCTGGCCCGGCAAGGTGCGACCGGTACGCGGGAAGGATTGTTTCATATATTCCTGAAAGTCTTCCTGCTGCTGACGCAGGAGAGTACGCAACATCTGCTGCAGATTTTTCATGTTTTTCCTGTACTCTCTTTGCTCTGCATACGTCGCGAAGTGGCGATCCGTACCGTGAGCCCTTGTTTTTTCATGGGGCCGAAGTGTGTTTGGCCTCCGTGGTGCTGCCTCTATCCGGAGCGATGCCTCCGCTCTTCCTGTCCAGCCATACCTGTCGGGGCAGATACTCAAGGGCCAAGTCGTGAAGCAGGGCATCCAGATTGTCCCTGGCGTAACACAGGGCCGCTTCCTTCTCGGACAGGAGCAGCCCCGCCGCCGGGTAGAGGACAAGGCCGCTCCCGTCTTCGGCAGGCAGGGCTCCCATCTTGTATGTTTCGTTCAGCTCGTGCAGCACAGGCCAGGGATGGGCCGTTTTCGTGGCCTGTGCGTACGGGCCGTGAGCAGGGCAGGGGTGGGACAAAGTAGGGTCTGCTGTCCCGGAGCATGGGGCAGGGCCTGTCCCGCATTTGTCCCTTGACCTGTCCCGCGCCATTATCCTGCATGCCAGTGTCTTGAGAGAAACCTGTCCCGCTCCTGTCCCGGCGGATGGTCCGGAAAAGGGCTGTGGTACGGGCCGTGTCCCATTGTCCCCACACAAGGGTGTGGGACAGCGGGACAGAGTGGAAACTGTCGTGCTCTGTCCCATATCACCCCCTTTGCGACTTGAGGCCGTGCTGTTTGCAGAGGCGGGCGATGCTGCTTTTTCCCTTGCCGACTTCTTCCGCGATCTCCCGGTAGGTCAGGCCGTCCGCCAGCATCTGTTTGACCTGCTCCAGGAGCGCATCTGTGGCGGGACGGATTTGCCAGCGGCAGCCTTCGACGAGGCAGGCTTCAAAGGGGTCGGCGTCCGCCCCGAAGATGCCTCGGGCCTTGGTCAGGGTGACATCGAAGCGTGCACCCTGCTCCGGCGTGTAGTCCCGGGGACGGCTCAGGCGGATGACCGTGTCCAGCACGTCCTCTTTCGCCACGGTGCCGCGCTGGGAGCCGTTTTTGCTGGAATGGTGGATCAGGAGGACAGCCTTGCCCTGTCGCCGCAGGCCCAGGATCCATTCCTGTACAGGCCGCCAGCTGTCCTCGTCATTGGCGCGTCCTGTTCTGGCCAGCGTCGCAAGGTTGTCGACCACGAGAAAGTCGATATCCGCCAGATAAGGAGCAAGTCGATCCTGCCCTTCCCGGGTGGCCAGATTCGGCATCAGGAAGTCCCCTTGCAGATCCGGGGTCAACAGGCGCAGGAATTCTTCAGGCGGCTCGGTGTCCGCCGCTGCCACAAGGGCCGCGAAACGCTCCTGGACAGAGGCAAGGGGCATCTCTCCGTCAAGATAGAGGGTCCGACGGGGGCGGTCGGCCTTCCAGCCAAAAACGCTCCCGCCCGAGGCCACGGCATAGGCCAGATGGAAGCCTACGAAGGTCTTGCCTGTGCCGCGTTCCGCAAACAGCATGGCAAGGCCCTGTTCCGGGATGATGGGATACAGCACATGACCGCGGGGCGGGATGTCCAGCTCCAGCAGCTGGCGCAGGGACACGATCGTGAGCGGTTGTCCTGTGGCCTGTCCCTTGGGCTCTGGAGTGGCAAGGGCCTGTTTCACCGTCTGGCGTACTGCCTCAAGGCTCCTGGCCCTGTGCAGATCATTGAAGTCCGCCTTTGCGCCGTCCAGGGCAGGGCAGACGGCCAGCTTTGCACCAATGGCCTGAGCGGCTTTGGTAGCCGCATCCACGCCTGGATTCCATGCCTTGCCCTCCTTCATGGTCTCGCAATCGTTGTCAGCGCAGAGGATGATCTCCCTGTCGGGATACTTGTCCCGGGCCATGCGGGCCACGGCCTCAAGGTTTCCCGCATTGAAGGCCACAAGGCAGGCGTGGCCCGTGGCAAGGTGTAGGCTTGCGGCGGTGGCGTATCCTTCCGCTATGAGCAGGGGGCCGTCCTTGGTGCCGTCCTTTGCCGGAATGGGGAAGTAGCCGCTCGCCGTTTTGCCACCCTTCAGAAAGAGCTTGTCCGGCAGGATGCTTTGCAGGCTCACCAGCGTGCCGGAAGCATCCAGCACAGGCAGCAACAGCTCTACAATGCCCTGACATTCCCGCTGCCGGATGCCACCAAGAGCAGGGACACCTTTCCGTTGCAAGTAAGGGTGTGCATCCGGTGCACTTCCCGCTCTTTTCCAGATGGCCCGGGCCAGCTTGGCAGACGCGGCCCAGCGCGTGGCCTGTTCTTCTGCGGCAGCTTTCCGGGCAGCGGCGATGCGTTCCCGCAGGGCCTTGCGCTCGGCAGGGGACAGGTCTTTGGCCGGTCTGGTAGACCGCGATCCTTCATCACCGGTGATCCAGTTCTTCCACCAGCAGCAGGCCGGATCATCCAGGTGGATACGGTAGGCCCCGTCCTTGCCGCGGGGCTTGTCCGTGGTGCCGCAACGGTGCAGCACGCCGTCCGTTTCGAGGTGTTCCACCAGCAGCCCGGCAGCCCGCAAGCTTTCTTCAAAGGCGTTCAGGGTGTCATTACTCATGATCCCTCCTGTATATGGTCGCACTCTGGAAATGATGGTGGATGTGTTGTCCAAGCGGTCTGCGAGCCATGGCGGCAGGCTGTGCGGGAGCGGAGTACAGGGCCTGTCCCTGCAGCAGGTCCCTGTCCGCAAGGTTGTCAAAACCGCGCTGGAGGGACATATCAGGCCTCCTCACGGCGGCGGACGCCCTCCATGCGGGCGAGAAGATAGGCGTCCAGCTCCTGTCGGTCATAGAGGACACGGCGCCCCAGACGGGTGAAGGGGATGTTCAGGGAGCGCGTGACGCGGTCGTTGCAGAGTGTGGAAGGCGAGACGCCAAGATAGGCAGCGGCGGCTTCTGTGGACAGCCAGCGGGAGGGGAGAACGGCATGGGTACGGGGCATGATGGACCTCCTGTTCTTTTTGCCAGATAAAGGATCGGGATGTATCCCGGTACACATCATGCCGCTGTCTTTGAGAAAGAAAAGGCTGGAAAACCAGAATCGTGGATCTGTAAAAATGGAGAAAACCCCGAACACCTTGCAGGACAAGGCGATCGAGGTTCGAGATTTTTTTGCCGGGGGAAAATGGGAGCTTCCGGAAGATAAATGCCCGTTCCTGACGTATGAGTTTATGGAAAATAGCTAACAGTTCCGGAGTGTTCAGGTTTTTTCATATTTTTTTCTTGCGCCCTATGCCGTGCTTGTAACTATCCGGCAGGGCCTTCCAGACGAGCTTTTCCACCTCCGTGAGGTAGCGGGGACACGTGCGTGCCAGCGCTGTGGTGAACTCGTCCCTGATCCAGTCCGTTTTTGTCCCCTGCATGATGGAGACCAGCAGTTCGCATACGGCTGCCATATTGTCCCGCCAGCGCTGGGCATCGACAGGTCCCTGTTCCTCCAGGACAGCTATCTGCCGGTCTTTTGTCCTGAGCAGGTCTTCCAGTTCTGTTATCCGTATATCCCGTGCGTTGAGCTGCTCTTCCAGTGCAAGGATCCGGGCCTCTTTTTCCTGCGGACTGGCCGTTGCGCTGCCGGTTGTGCCGGGCAGTGCCGCGGGAGCGATTTGCAGGAGCTGTCTGTGCTCTTTCTGCCATTCTTTCCAGTCGAGGATGTGGAAGGTGAGGCGCGCATCCTTCAGGTCTTTCAGAGAGAAATACGCTTGGCCCAGATTGAGAGGGTTTTGGCGATTCTGCCTGAAGGCTTCTTCCCATGACGAAATGGGGCCTCGTCCGCTGTTCAGGAGGTCAATGAAGGTCATGGGGCTCATGCCCAGCCACTGGCGTACGACTTCGGCAGGGATGCGTTCTCCGTATTCCTGCACGAGGGGATCCCCAGGCTGAACAGGTTCCCACAGCAGTTCGGGATGGGCCTGTTCATAGGCTGCCACATCTTCAGGGCGCAGGAAGATGCCTTCCGTATCATATAGATGATGGAGCAGATCGATGCAGCGGAGGCTGTCGAGCTGCAGGCAAAAATAAACCGTCATGCCATCCGCGGGACGTATGCGACTTTCCTGTAGGTAGAAGAAGGGGATCTTTTCCGCCTGGGCGACGGTCTGCAAAAAATCGGCCTCTTTGTGCCAGCGCCGCAGGACATCATCGACAGCCTCGATCTGTTCAAGCAGGACATATCCGCTCACGGTGCCTCCTTCCTTTTACAGACTTTCTTGGGATGTCCCCGGCAGGGCGGCAAGGGAGGCCGCCGCAGCAGTATGGTCCATGATGTCATGCCGGGCCGGAGAAAGATCAGATCATGACGGCATGCGGTAGCGTCGCGCCGGCCAGCAGGACGGCCTCAGACCGCCAGCAACAGGCGTGGTTCGATGCCCAGGGCCTCGCCCAGCAGGCGGGCGTTCTTCTTGCCGATGGGGCGCTTGCCGTTCTCCATCTCGCTGATGTGGCGGCGGGGGATGCCTGTCTTTTCCGCCAGCTGCACCTGGGTCAGGCCTTCCCGGTAGCGGGCGCCGGAAAGCAGCACACCGGGCATGGCCTCCGCCGTGTAGCCCAGCGCTTCCCGCCACGGCGTGCTGTCATGCGTGGGCGACAGGCCCAGGCTCCGCATGGTGCGCAACACTTCCTCGATCCTGTCCGGGGGGACGGCGAACGACAGCATGACCGCTTCAGTACGGGGCGCGTTCGTGTGTTCCTGCATAGGTCACCTCAACGAGTTGGATACCGTCCGGGGATTCTTCCCAGACAGCGACATAGGTGGGCCGCCCCTTTTTCAGATGACAATGGTGGCGGCGGGGACCGAGCTTGCCGTAATTGGGCCAGTTGCCGCGGATGGGCCCGGCTGTTTCGATCTCGAGCATCAGCAGGGCCAAGACGCGCCGGATCTTCTCCGGGAGCTTGTCTATGCCCTTGCGCGCGGAATTTTTGACAGTGACAGTCCAGCTCATGGACTCCCCTCACTCTCTATTTTGTACTATTTTGTAGTACGGTGCAAGCAGGTCTTTCTGCGCCCGCCCCGGATGCCCCGCTTCCTGGGCGCGATGCCGCGGACGGGGCCGCCTGTCAGCCCATATGGGGACAGGACAGGCCCCACTCGCCCCGGATGCCCCGCTGTGCCGACCTGTTCCGGCTTTCCGGGACATAAGAGGCGGTACGCGGAGAAGGCGTTATCTCGTTGTTTTTCCAGAGGGCAGGATCATGCCCGCACTCAGGTCCTTCTGTATCTGCCGTGCTGTTTCTTCCGCTGCACGGGCCACGGGATTTTCTGCCACATGGGCATAGCGGGCCGTGGTTGCAGCCTGACTATGGCCCAGCATCTTGCCAATGATGGGCAAGGCCTGGCCGCTATTGGCCGCGTATGAGGCGAAGGCATGGCGCAGGTCGTGGATGCGCCAGCCCGGGAGACCGGCATGGACGAGGAGGCGCCGCCACGGATCTTTGATGTTCACGATGTGGCCCCGCTCGTATTTGCCGGGGAAACAGTATTCATTGATGCGGGGAAGGGCATCCAGCACCTCCCGGGCCGCCGCAGGGAGGTGGATGGTCTTGGCGCCGGTCTTGCTGTCCGGCAGATGGGCAAGGCCATGCTCCATATCGAGATAGCTCCATTTGAGCGTCGTCACTTCGCCGGAGCGGGCACCGGTGAACAAAAGAACCTTGAACACCGCCGCGACGACGGGAGACAGATCGCCGCATGCTTCCATGCGGGCAATGCTCGCTCCAAGGGCTTCCACCTCCTGACGGCCCATGAAGACCGTCCGTTTTTGTTCCTTGTAACGCTCAAGACCAAAGGTGGGATTGCTCCCCCTGTCCCGATAGCCTGTGATTTCGCACCAGTTGAAGAATTTGGAGAGCAGGGCCAGTACCCGGTTGGCCTGGTAGGGGGTAGCCTGCAATTTGTGGTGGAGCCTGCTCACATGCCGGGCCGTGACTTCCGTGATCTTGAGCCGGCCGAGTTCGGGCAGGATATGCCTCTCCGCCTGCTGCCTGTAGTTGCGTACGGTACCGGGCTTGAGTTTGGGCTCTACATGCTCGGTAAAGAACTGCTCCAGGACAGCTGCCAGGGAGCGGGTACCTTTTTCTTCCCGCAAGGTCGCAGCAGGATCTTCGCCCAGCGTGATCTGGGCGAGCTTTTCCCTGGCCAGCGCCCGGGCCTGATCCGCAGTGACGGCCGGGAAGGCCCCCAGGGCAAGGCGGCGCTTAGTAGCGGCGCGCCCCTTGCCGGCACGGTACATGAGATAGAAGGTCTTCTCCCCGGTGACGCCGACGCGCACCAGAAAGCCCGGCAACAGATCATCCCGTACCTCATATCGCTTGCCTGTGACAGCCAGTCCTTCAACAGATCGTTTTGTCAGCTTCATCGCAGCCTCCATGCCTGCTGATCCTTTCCCGGTCGCCCGCTGATTTTCTCTTTGGGGTTCCACAAAAACGGGAATAGCATGGAATCATGGCTAACTCAATAAAACATTAACATATTGAAAATATGTATAAATAAAAAATGACGTAATTCGATGTAACGTAAACCGTCTGATTTGTAATCTGCAGGTTATGGGTTCAAGCCCCTTCACCAGCTCCAGGAAAAAGCAAAAAGCCCTTACGGAAATCTCCGTGAGGGCTTTTTTGTTTTGGGGGCCACGAGGAGCCCTGTGCGGATTTTTGCCGAAGCGGAAAACTATTTTTAAAATCTCTTAAAATACGTTGGGGAAATATTTTTCGCAACTTATCCGTGCGGTCGGGGAGGCCACGCTATGCGTATCTGCAGGAATACGTTGAGAGAAGCAATTCTCGGCTCCATGCAGCCGGAGGCTACCGGGCCGGTCCCGGTATGAGCGCTGCTATCAGTTCGCGTGAGGAAGCAGGGGCGCAGCTCTCTCCACAGCATCTACCAGTATGGTAGCGGCCTCGCAAAGACTGTCGACAGAGCGTGTGGTGCAGCGGCTGAGGAGATCGGCATCAGCAAAGCATTCGATGGTCATGCGTATGAGATAGCCTTCTTCGTCCTGCCGGAGCAGCAGGCATTTCACCCCTTTCAGGACGTACTGGATGAAATTGCACCCCTGGAGCAGGACAGTTTGAGACCCCTCGTCGGCATGGATCTGGACATCGAGGAAAAAAGTAACGAAGGCCGGATCCTGCTCCAGAACGGTGGCATAGACCGGTCCATTCCGGGCTTCAAAAACGATATCGCCGTCGTCATCGATTCGGGCATTGTAGCCTTGGGCCAGAAGGATCTGTTGGAACTGTGCGGTCGTCATGGAACGTTCCTCCTGCTGCTGAAGGGGGAGCCGACGTCAGGAGCGGAACGCTCCGTGGCGTCAACACGTTTTGGGCCGTTCGGAGTGGCAAAGACCAGCCCTGCGGAAAGTGTTATCCGTGCGCTGTGTGACCGGGGCAAAGTCTGCCCCGGCATTCTTGAGCGACTTCCGCGTGAAGCAGGGCGAAGGAAGGGGGACGACAGAAAGCGGTACCAATAAAGAAGACCGCGGCACCGCTCCCGTCTCTTTCGGTCAGCCGCCTGTCCGGAACAGGCGGCTGGGGAGAGCATCAGTCCTATTCGTCGTTGGTGATGCTTTTCTGCACCGAGTGGGCAGCCGTACAAAGGATGTCGATACAGCGTGTGGCGCAGCGCGAAAGGACATCCATGTCCGTGAACTGTTCCACGGAAAGGCGGATCAGGAATCCATCCTCGTCGCTGCGGAGCAGCATGGACTTCACGCATTTCAGCTTGCGCTGGGCATGATTGGCAGCCTGGAGCAGCGCGGCTTTGGACGTTTCTCCGGCATCGATGTAGAGGTCGAGAAAGAAACGCATGAAGTCGGGGTCATCCTCTTGGGCAGAGGCAAAGACATGCCTTCCCTGTGCCTTGAAGACGATGTCGCCGTCGTCGTCGAGGCGGGGCAGGTAACCTTCGGCCTGGAGGAGCTGGAAAATTTGTTCGATAGTCATGAAAGTCTCCTCGTGTTGGATGTTTAAAGAGAGGTCCGCATGATTCTTCGGCGAGAGGCGGGCAGCCGGGCGTACCGGAGCTGGTCGGCGTCTTTTTCACGCCCGGAGAGATTTTCCCCGGGCTTCGTTCGCCGGGACAGAGGAGAGAGGGCTGTCCCGGCGGGCGGAGCAAGGGGAGCATAGCAGCGGCCGCCCGTGGCGCGGTCTGTGCCGCATGTCTCCCGCCTTCATGAGGTTGTTCGGCGCTGGTGGCGGAATTTCCACGGAGCTGGAAAAATTTTTGCAAAAAGGGAGAGGCAGAGTCGGAGGCCTGGGGTGATGCGACAGGGCGCGAAGGGGCGGCATCGTTCCGGCCTTGCCCCTTGCCCATCTGTCCTGGTCCGACGGCTGGGGGCCTTAGCCCTGCCCGTTGCTGGCTACGGCGTCATCGACCACGTTGGCAGCCGTGCAGAGGATGTCGATGCAGCGTGTGGCGCAGCGCGAAAGGACATCCATATCCGTGAAGAGTTCCACGGAGAAGCGGACAACGAAGCCTTCTTCATTGCTGCGGAGCAGCATGGCCTTCACGCATTTCAGCTTGCGCTGGACGTGATTGGCGGCCTGGAGCAGGACGGATTCGGACGTTTCCCCGGCATCGATGTAGAGATCGAGGAAAAAGCGCATGAAGTCGGGGTCATTCTCTTGGGCAGAGGCAAAGACATGCCTGCCTTGCGCCTTGAAGACGACGTCGCCGTCGTCGAGACGGGGCAGATAGCCTTCGGCCTGGAGGAGCTGGAGAATCTGTTCGATAGTCATGGAAGTACCCTGGTGTTGGATGGTTAGAAGGAGGGCCCGCAAGGGCCCTCAACAGGGGGAAGGACGTGACGGATCTCAGGATGTGTGTGCCGCGGCGCCGGAAGGATCAGTCCCGGAGGTCCCCGGACGGAGCGTCATCAGCGCGCAGGAGGCTGGGAAAGTCACGGTGGGGGGCCGCTGTCCCTCCGGATGCGGGCACGGCATCCGGTACGTCTTCGTCCATCGCCTCATCCGCATTCGCGAACATGCCGGGCCCTTCTTCCGCTTCCTGCCGGTCTTCCTGCGGGCAGGCGTCCATGCCCGTGCCTCCTGCCGCGCGGGGGATGCCGTCATCCCCGTTGTCTGCCAGTTGGGAGACTTCCTCTCCGCCGGGCTCCGTGCCCTGCCGGGAGGATGCCTCTTCCGCGTCCTCCTCCTCATCATCCCTGCTCAGGTCCCGTCCGCAGGAGAAGCAGTGCCAGGGCAGGTCCGCCAGGCTGTCCCAGTCCGCATACATGCGGCCTCCGTTATGGCTTTCGTACACGGTGATGGGCTCATGGGCCGCGTCTTCACGGTACTGGTCCATGAGGGCCTGCACGGTTTGGGCGGCCACCACGGCGTTGAGAGGCATGACGGCGGGTTCCTTCACGTCCATGCCCTGGACGTAGCCCCGCTCCACGAGCCCCTGCCGCACTGCCGGATCGGGATGGCTCTCGGCGGCCACCCTGGCGGGCGCGATGCGTCCCAGGCAGCCCAGGCAGAAGCCGTCGCCGTAGCGGATGACGATGACCTCGCCGCTTTGGTCCGTGATGTGCGGCCGGCCCGCATCGTCCTTTTCCACGCTGATGTTCACCCCGGCGGAGATGAGCGGCACGGCGTACTTGAGGCAGGTCTGCTGCACCGTATGGCGGCTGCTGTGGCTGTCCGTGGAAAGGAGCACCCAGTCGGCGGCGGCCATGAGGCTTTCTGCTTCCGGGCTGTCCACCCGCTGTTGCAGGGCCGTGACTTCGATGCCGGGGCGGATGCGCTCCAGATGACGTGCGATGACCTCCACCTTGGGCTTGCCCACGTCCTCGTGGTAGCCGCCCGCGAAGCGGTTCAGGTTGGTGACCTCGAGCAGATCATCATCGATGAGTCCGATGCGGGTGAAACCGGAGCGCGCCAGCATTTCGGCCAGGACGGAGCCGATGCCCCCTGCCCCTGCCAGGACGATGCGCTGGTCGGCGGTCATGCGGCGCAGCGTGTCCACTCCAAGGGCCAGCTCGGCCCGTGCCAGCATCTCGCAAGGCACGGCACTGGTCTGGAACCCTTCGCAGGGGATGGTCTCCAGGGCGGCCTGCGCCTTGACGCGAGCCGGGGTGCAGATGGCGGCACCATCCGCCATATGCCAGAGACGGGCCGAGCAGGAGGTGGTCCCGAGCACGATGCTGGCGTAGTGGATGCGCTCGTCCACCTCCTCGGTGAGGCAGCGGCAGAAGGTACGCTCGTCCTCGTCATCCACCCCGGAAAAGTGCCCCCGGGCCGCAAAGGGATGGGTGTGCACGTCCACGATGCAGTCCACGTCGGGGCGGGCCTGCACCTCGGCCAGTACCGAGGCGATGAAGGCACGCGAGGGGCGGACATGGAAGCGCGCGGAGGATTCGATATCTCCCTTACCAGGCAGCTGGGCCTCCTCCACCACCAGGATAACCTGGCCTGCCGGGCTTTGTTCGCGCCGCGCCAGCAGCAGGGCAAAGTGCTCTTCGCGGGTGTCGCTCAGCAGCGAGTCGTGCAGGTAGCGGAGCAGGCCCTGGGGAAAGCGGATCTCGGGGACGGGCCAGGACGTGCCGTGCGTGTCCGGTGCGGGCGCATCCGTCATTCCGGCGGGTACTGTAGTGGATGCGGCCTGGGCCCGGTCTTCGCAGGAAGACGGAGCACAGGGGGGAGTCACATCAGCGGCTGCGCTTCTAGTGTCGGCGAGTGCCGCGGTAGGAAAATCGGGGGGGATGATGTTCTCCATGAGGTCTCCTCGATTAGTCGTTGGAAGCAAGGACTTCGTTGATCAGCGTCAGGTACGTCCAGAGACTGTCGCCATCCCGCCAGCCGTTGCGGGAATTCAGGGGCGCGGGCTGCCATCCTCCGGGGGTGATGTAGCAGCAGTACCAGTCCCATTCCTTCAGCAGAGGGGCGCTGCTGGCGTTGTGGTAGGTCCGGCCGAACTTGTGCCCGTGGGGAGAGGGCAGGTTGCTGGGCAGGTAGAAGCCGATGGGCGGCAGCGCAGGGTAGTCCCGGGGAAAGTTGATCAGCAGGGGCGTCGTGGCCTGGCTCCAGCCCCGGGGCAGGCGGAACTGAGGAAAGACGACCCAGTTCGCGTTCTCCTCGTCAAAGCTCACCGGGCTCTTGAAGTAGTTGCGGGCCACGTCGATGACCTGCTCGGTGATGATCTGGCGGGAGGTGGGGGTGCGGCGTCCTTCGAAGATGCCCTGGGGCGTGGAGATGGGCGCCTGGGCCTGCGGGCGCTGGCCCAGGCCGATGAAGTCGAAGAAGCCGCCCTTGGTGCGCTCGGGCATGGTCTTGATCTTCACCGGACGGCCATACTTGTCCTTGAGCTCGTGGGGAGCGTAGTGGCGGCGCGGATCGATCTTCTGGACATAACCGCCAGAGACCTTGACCACGCGGCGGCCGTAGGAGTTGCCGATCTGATTGATGATTTCCTGTCCGGAAAGGCCTGCGCCGCAGGCCACGCGGCGGCCGTTGATGATGACGAAGTCTTCGGTGCAGGGCTGCTGGTACTGGGGCTGGGCCTGAGTCTGAGTGAACGCGTTAGCGGAAGGAATGTTCATGAGCACTTCTCCAAAGTTCAGGGTGATAGGCGGGGCCAGCTGCGGACAGGCCCCGGGGCATAAGGATACGGTTGCAGGCGGTGCCGCTACACAGGCCTGCGCAAAAAGGCATAATCAGCGTTGTTGAGATACGGATTCGTCCCTGTGTGGCCTGCTTGGTGCGGGAAGGGGGCCCCTTGATGCACGGGGGAGTCAGGCGTCCGTTGCAGGAATTGGCGGCCGCATTCGGCATACCAGTAGTCGAGGTCGATGAAGCCGCTGGATTCGTTCCTGACTTCGCGGGAGGCCGCCCGCTGAAAGGCCGCCACCTCGATGCGCACGCCGCGCTGGCGCATGAAGCGAATGAGCGGTAGAAAATCGCCGTCGCCGGAGCAGAGCACCAGGATGTCGGGGCGTATGATCTCGGCGCACTGAATCATGTCGATGGTCATCTCCACATCCACGTTGGCCTTGTAGGACGTGCCCGCGGGCTTGCCCATCTTGGTATGGACCATCCAGCCACTTTGCTGCAGGTGATTGATGAGGCCGTCACGTCCCTGGGGGAGGCGGGGATCCACCGGCACATAGGCGTAGGCTTCCTGCAGATAACGGCCTTCGCCGAGGTAGCGGTGCAGGGCTTTGTAATCCACACGTCCGGGGGCGGACGCTTCGATGTTGGCCAGATCGAGGAAGACTGTGACTCGTTCCATGAGCACTCCTGGGTAAGAGGGTGATGGGGCGTAGCATGGGATTCCGGCCCGGTGCATGTAGGAGCCCCGAAAGGGAAGGCGCTTACGATCGTGGCCTGTGCCGCGTATCTCCTGCCTTCATGAATCTGTTCGGCACTGTCGCCAGCTTTTTCACGCTCTGAGGAAAATTTTTTCTTTTCCCTGTGCTCCAGCCGCTGTGGCAGGGAACAACCTGCCGTGTCAGCGGCCGGAGCAGGGGGAGCATCGCGGCCGTGCCCGTGGCGTGGTCTGTGCCGCGTGTCTCCCGCCTTCATCAATTTGTTCGGCACTGTCGCCGTCTTTTTCACGCTCTGGGGAAGATTTTTTCTTTTCCCTGTGCTCCAGCCGCTGTGACAGGGAACGACCTGTCGTGTCAGCGGCCGGAGCAGGGGGAGCATCGCGGCCGTGCCCGTGGCGTGGTCTGTGCCGCGTATCTCCCGCCTTCATGAATCTGGTCGGCACTGTCACCGTCTTTTTCACGCTCTGGGGGAAAAAATTTGCAAAAAAAGAGGAAGGATTGGGGCGAGGAAGGAGGCTGGGGGCCCGACGTATGCCCATTATGCCGGGCCTGCAGGAAGCAGAGGGGGGACTCTGCCTGTACGCCGGTCGGAAGAAAGAGCCGGGCGCAAAAAAAGCCCGGTACGGAGCATTCCATACCGGGCGAGCCTTGCAGGCGGATGCCGTCAGCCCGTCAGGCCGCGGCGGGGAGGTCCTTGCCGATTAGGCAAAGAACATCTTGGACAGGGTCATGGGATCGATGTACTTGCCGTCCTTGTAGACGCGCATGTTGCCGGAGGCGATCTCGTCGATGAGGATGACCTTGCCGTCGGCGTCATAGCCGTATTCGAACTTGATGTCGTACAGGACCAGGCCCTTTTCCTTCAGGTCGTCGGCCACGATCTGGGTGATCTTCTGGGTCATGTCCTTGATGTCGTCGTACTGCTTGTCGGTCATCACGCCCAGGGCCACCAGGGCGTCCTTGGTGACTAGGGGATCGCCCAGGGCATCGTTCTTGAAGGTGGTTTCCACATAGGCGGGCAGGTCGGCACCTTCTTCGATGTAATCACCGTAACGGCGGATGAAGCTGCCCACGGCCTTGTGGCGGCAGATCACTTCCAGGCCCTTGCCGAAGGGCTTGGCAGGCAGGACTTCCATGGTGGTGTCGGCCAGGTTGGCGCTCACATAGTGGGTCTTGATGCCGGCGGCATTGATCTTTTCGAAGAAGTAGATGGACATGCGCAGGTTCACGTCGCCCACGCCGTCGATGGTCAGGCCCACGGAGTTCTCGCCGGGATCGAAAACGCCGTCCTTGCCGGTGCAGTCATCTTTGAACTTCAGCAGATAGTTGCCGTTTTCCAGGGCATAGACGTTCTTCGTTTTGCCAGTGTAGATGAGCTCCATTTTCGATACCTCCGTGAAGCTATGGTGGGAGAAAAATTTTGCTTCGGCCCGGCAGGGCCGGTCAGAATCAAAAAATGTCCGGTATGCATATAATTATTATAGTGTGAAATCAAGCAGGGAATATAGGGGATATTTTTTACTGCATAAAGGCAATACATTCGGAAAAAGAATGAGTAAATTTTTTATTTTTTATCTAATTTTATAAAAATATCCTGTGCGATGGATGAAAAAAAATTCCATAAATGGCATTATTATGTAGTGTTACATTTGTTTTTTCTGTTTTTTGTTGCAGTATGTTGAAAGCATGATGGCTGCATCGGGACCACGCTTTGATTCCCGTACGCTTTTTTCCCTGATGCATGGCCCTGCGGCTGTCTGCGAGGCCTTGAAAAAAAATGAAAAAAGTCCCCTGGCCACGATGGTCAGGGGACTTTTTGTTTCAGGCAGGGACCCTACTTGTTGTCAGCCAGGTTGGCCTGTTCGAATTCGTCCAGGGCCTTGCTCACGACCTTGGCCAGACCGATGAGGGCGATAAGGTTGGGGAAGGCCATGAGGCCGTTGAACATGTCGGCCAGTTCCCACACCAGGTTAACCTGCAGCAGGGAACCCATGACGATGAAGCACATCACCACCACGCGGTAGGGGGTCACGCCGCGGGTACCGAACAGGTACTTGACGTTCTGCTCACCGAAGAAATACCAGCCCACGATGGTGGAGAAGGCGAAGAACAGCAGGCAGATGGCCACGAACTTGATACCAAAGGCACCCAGACCGGTGGAGAAGGCCTTCTGGGTCAGGGCGATACCGGTGGTGGTACCGTCCAGGGCGCCGGTGACGAAGATGACCAGAGCGGTCATGTTGAGCACGACGAAGGTATCGATGAACACGCTGACGATACCCATCAGGCCCTGCTGGGCGGGGTACTGCACCTTGGCCACGGCATGGGCGTGAGGCGTGGAACCCATACCGGCTTCGTTGGAGAACAGGCCGCGGGCCACACCGTAGCGGATGGCTTCCTTGACACCGGCACCGATGATACCGCCGGTGGCGGCCGAAGGATCGAAGGCGCCCACAAAGATCATCTTGAAGGCGGGGATGATCTGGTCGGCATTGCTGAGGACCACGAACAGGCCACCGATGACATACAGCAGGGCCATGAGGGGCACCATCTTTTCGGTCACGGCAGCGATACGGCCGATACCGCCGAAGAAGACGAAGGCACCGCAGGCGGCGATGATCAGGCCCATGACCAGGGGCGGCACGTCAAAAGCGGTCTTGAAGGCGTCGGCGATGGAGTTGGACTGCACCATGTTGCCGATGCAACCCAGGGCGATGATGATGGAGACCGAGAAGAACACGGCCAGCTTGTGGCTGCCGAGACCTTTGGAAATGTAGTAGGCGGGGCCGCCGGTGATGTGACCGGCGTCGTCGCGGGTGCGGTAGACCTGGGCCAGCACGGCTTCGGCAAAGATGGTGGCCATGCCGAAGAAGGCGGCGATCCACATCCAGAAGATGGCGCCGGGACCACCCATGGCGATGGCGGTGGCGGCACCGGCCAGGTTACCGGTACCCACCTGGGCGGCGATGGCGGTGGCCACGGACTGGAAGGAGCTCATGCCGTGCTTGTCGGCGCGTTTGCCCTTCAGGGAAAGGTCACCGAAGAGCATGCGCACGGCCTGTCCGAACTTGCGGACCTGGATGAACTTCAGCCGGATGGTGAAGTATATGCCCACACCACACAGCAGCGGGATAAGGCAGTACATGCCCCAGATGAAGCTGTTGATGTTGGAGACAAGTTTCGTCAATTCTTCCATGGTTTCCCCCTCAGGCTATCCGGCCTGCATGTCATCCGGCAGGAGAACCCCGTGTCCGTCCGTCGTCTGGCAAGGCATGTCGAATATGGAATGATGGTGTCATGTTCCCGGCAACCTTCGCGAGATTCATGTATGGATGAATGATCTGCATCCATACAGGGGCAAAAAAACAGCGCGTCTTTTTCCCGCTTTGGGATGGGCCCGGTCCGGATGCCGGTATGCTTGTGCCCGGCGGGCAGAGGCGCTGTCGTTGTTCGCTATGGTTGTCGTCAATTTATCTATGCATGTACGACATTAAACCGTAACGCGAAAAATGTCCATGCCGGAATTAATTGAGAATCATTTCCCAAGCATCCGTGGAGAGCAAAAAATATGCGGATGCCGGCTTGTTGGCTGCCGTTTCTGAAAAAAGCCCTGCCCCGGGATGAGGGGTGGAAGCGTCCTTGCTTTTGCGGTCCGGAGAGGGACATGCAGCCCGCCAGAGACGGGAAAGACCGGGATCAGGGGCCGGAAGGGCGCGTGCCCCGGCAGTGGCGGACGCCGTAAAGAAGAGCGCCGTCAGGGAAGGCATGCCAGGGCAGGGGGAGGCGGACAGGGCTGGCAGATCCCGGTGATGGAAAAGGCTGACCTGCATCCCGAAAAGGAAAATCAGCAAAGGAAAAATAAAAAGGGACCGCACGGCTGCAGTCCCCAAGGGCATCAGTCCTCGTCCCGGACGCTGCTGCGGCGTCTGCGGCGGGGCTTTTCTTCTTCCACTTCCTCGGGAAGATCGGGCGTGGAGAGCTGTTCCCGGATGCGGTCGCGCTCTTCCCGGGGCTTGGCCACCAGGCGCAACTGCTTGACCAGCACCTTGCCGATGACCAGCACTTCTTCCACATCGGCCAGCTGTTCGAAGTCCGGGGCATCGGGGCTGAAATCTTCGGGAGCGTCCCGCAGTTCTCCAGAAGTCATCCTGAAAATATACATGACGTGCCTCCGTGGCAGCAGTTTTGAGTTTTTCGTATCCAGCTGGACAAAGGGCGATGTGCGCAACAGGGCCAGCCGTTCTTCCGTCATGGCGCGACAGGGGAAATGCCGGCAGGCCAGACAGGCCAGCAGGGGCCGCTGATGCCCCTTGAGCGGGCAGCGGATGGCTTTTTCCGTGGGGTCTGCGTATCTTCCCATGACGAACACCTTTGCCTTGCTATAGCAAAGAGTGCCTTCCGGGCCTAGCCGGGAAGAGGGAAATTTTTTTCGCCGTGCCCGGCCTCGGCGCGCGACGTGCCCGGCGGAAGATACGGAGTGCCGGAAGGCTGCCCGTCCTTTCCGTACAGGATCGCTGCAGGGGAGAGGAGCCGAAAAAATTTTATCAAGATGCGTACAGCTCACGGGCGGCACACATCGCAGGCCTCGTTAGCGGCGGCGACGGCGTGAGCAGCTAGGGGAGCCGTGGTGCCCCTGGGCAGTTCCCTGCCAATGCGGGAGGGCAGGGACTCCCCTGTCCTTATGGATCTTCTTCCGGCGGATCAGCCCCGGCGGGCCCAGGTGCAGCGGTCCAGACCGGCCAGATCCTGTTCGGTGCGGGGCGCGCTGTAACCGGCCTCCATCAGCAGACGGCGCACGGCCTCGCCTTGGCGGTAGCCGTGTTCCATGGCGATGAGCCCGCCCGGTTTCAGGGCCTGCTGTCCGGCACGGATGACGGCGTGCAGGTGGCGCAGACCGTCCTGCTCGGAAAAGAGCGCGCTGTGCGGCTCGTGATGCAGGACTTCCGCCATGACCTCGGCTTCTTCCGCGGCGGCGATATAGGGCGGGTTGCTGACCAGCACGTCCAGCCCGCCCGGCAACAGCGGCGGCGTGAACATGTCCCCCTGCACCAGGGCCAGACGGTCCGCGGCCTGCAGACTGCGGATGTTGCGGGCGGCCACGGGCAGGGCCCCGGCGCTGTATTCCAGCAGCAGGCCCCGGCCGCGCGGCAGCTCCAGGGCCAGAGTGATACCGATGCAGCCCGTGCCCGTACCCAGATCCGCAAAGCGTACTTCCCCGTGTCCTTCGCATTCCCGCAGCACGATCTCCAGCAGCAGTTCGGTCTCCGGCCGGGGGATGAGGGTCTGCGGGCTGACCTCGAAATCGCGGCCGAAGAACTCGCGCCGCCCGGTGATGTGGGCCAGCGGTTCACCGGCACAGCGGCGGGCGGTCAGAGCACGGATGGCGGCGGCAGCCTCTTCCGTCACAGGGGAGGGCATGGCCAGCATCAGGCCGATGCGGTCAAGGTGCAGCACATGGCCTGCCAGCAGGCGGGCCTCCAGCGCGGGGGCATCCGTGCCTGCGGCATGCAGGTCGCGGGTCAGCGAGGTCAGCAGTTCCTGAAGGGTCATATCCTTGTCCTGTGTGCGGCTGGGCAAAGCAAAAAGGCCCGGGGCAACGCCATGTCGTCCCGGGCCATCCGCGTCACCACCTTGCAGGGGCGACGGCAGCGTTATTTCTTTTCCGTGGCCGGAGCGGCTTTCTTGGCACGCGCGGCCGTCTTTTTGACAGGCTCGAAAGCCAGCGCCAGCACATCGTCATAGGTGTGGGCGGGGTGGACCTTGATCTTTTTCAGCAGTTCCTTGGGAACCTCTTCCAGATCCTTGACGTTCTGGCTGGGGATGATGACATGCTTGAGCCCGCGCGCCACACCGGCCAGGATCTTTTCCTTGATGCCGCCCACGGGCAGCACCCGGCCCTGCAGGGTGATCTCGCCGGTCATGCAGGTATCGGCCCGCACGATGCGGCCGCTCAGGGCCGAGATCAGGGCCGAGGTCAGCGTGACACCGGCGGAGGGGCCGTCCTTGGGCACGGCACCGGCAGGCACATGGATGTGGATGTCCTGCGTATCGCTGAAGTCCGCGTCGATGCCCAGGCTGTCGGCCCGGCTGCGGATGTAGCTCATGGCGATGCGGGCGCTTTCCTTCATGACGTCGCCCAGCTGGCCCGTAAGCTGCAGATTGCCCTTGCCCTTCATGCAGGCGCATTCGATGGTCAGCACTTCGCCGCCGGCCGGGGTCCAGGCCAGGCCCAGAGCCATGCCGGGCATGAGGCGCTTGTCCTTCTCGTCTTCGATGAAGCGCGGCGCGCCCAGCAGTTTTTCCACCACGGCGCTGTCCACGGTGAAGCTGCCCTTCTTGCCTTCGGCACGCTGGCGGGCCAGCTTGCGGCAGATGGAGCCCAACTCCCGTTCCAGGTTGCGCAGGCCGGCTTCGCGGGTATAGCCGCGGATGACGGCGGTAAGGGCGGTATCATCCATGATGACGTCACCTTCACGCAGGCCGTTTTCCGTCACCTTCTTGGGCAGCAGATGGCGTTTGGCGATCTCCACCTTTTCCTGCATGGTGTAGCCGGGCAGGCTGATGACCTCCATGCGGTCGCGCAGGGGAGCCGGGATGGTCTCCAGATGGTTGGCCGTGCACAGGAACATGACCTTGGAAAGGTCGAAGGGCACGTTCAGATAGTGGTCGCTGAAGGTATGGTTCTGTTCGGGGTCCAGCACTTCCAGCAGAGCGGAGGAGGGGTCGCCCCGGAAATCGGAACCCAGCTTGTCCACTTCGTCCAGCACGATGACCGGGTTGCGGGTCCCGGCCTGCTTGATGGCCTGGATGATGCGGCCGGGCATGGCGCCGATATAGGTGCGGCGGTGGCCGCGGATCTCGGCCTCGTCATGCATGCCGCCCAGGGACAGGCGCTGGAAATGACGGCCCAGGGCCCGCGCGATGGAGCGGCCCAGCGAGGTCTTGCCCACGCCTGGAGGGCCGGCGAAGCAGAGGATGGGCCCCTTGGACTGGGGATTGAGCTTGCGCACGCTGAGGAATTCCAGGATGCGGTCCTTGATCTTGTCCAGACCGTAGTGGTCCTCATCCAGGATGGCCTTGGCATGGGCGATGTCCAGACGGTCGCGGGAAAGCTTCTTCCACGGCAGTTCCACCAGCCAGTCCAGATAGGTGCGCACCACGTTGGCCTCGGAGGAGTCGGCGTGCATGCCGGACAGGCGGCGCAACTGCTTGTCGGCTTCCTTGCGCACGTCCTTGGGCAGACCGGCCTTGTCCAGGGCCTTGCGCAGCTCGTCCAGCTCTTCTTCGCCTTCGGAGGCCGCATCGCCCAGCTCGTGACGGATGGCCTTGATCTGTTCGCGCAGGAAGTATTCCTTTTGCGCCTTGTCCATACCTTCGCGGGCCGTGCTCTGGATGTGGGCCTGCATGGTGGCCACTTCCACCTCGCGTTCGAGCTGGATGTTGACCAGCATCAGGCGTTCCACAGGGTTCACGGCTTCGAGGATGCGCTGGGCCTCGGCGGTCTTCATGCGCAGGTTGGCGGCGATGAGGTCGGCCAGACGGCCCGGTTCCTCCACGCCCTGGAGCACGGCCAGGATGTCCGGGGAGGCCACGCCGCGCAGCTGGAGCACCTTTTCGCTCTGCTCGCGGGCGGAGCGCAGCAGGGCTTCTATCTTGGCGTCGCGCGGGGGCGTCTCTTCCTGCAGGACGGTGATGCGGGCTTCCAGATAGGGCTCCACACGGTGGTAGCCTTCCACCTTGGCCCGGCTGGCGCCCTGCACCAGGATCTTGATGCGGCCGTCGGGCATCTTGAGCATGCGCATGACCTGCACCACCGTACCGGCAGTGTAGAGGTCATTGGGGCCGGGATCTTCGGTGGATTCTTCTTTCTGGGTGCAGACCAGCAGGTGGCGGCCCTTCTTGAGGGCCGCCTCCACGGCTTTGACGGATTTTTCGCGACCGATGAACAGCGGCAGGATCATGTAGTTGAACACTACGACATCCCGAACGGGCAGCACCGGCAGCAGGTCGGAAATCTGCTGTTCGCCGGGGGCCGACGCCTGTTCGTCGCCGCTCGTCCCCTGGTCCTGTCCGGCGGCATCCACCGCCTGGCTCAGGGCATCCTGCAACTGGGACAGCATGTCCTCCAGCGGATGGTCGTTCTTTTTCTGATCAGACATATATACTCCCGGACTGCTTACAGGTGTCTGCACTGGCAGATGCTGTAGCAGCCATTATCGGTGACGATCACATGGTCCAGAAAACGCAGCCCCATGTTGACGGCCAGCTCCCGCACGGTATTGGTGAAGATGAGGTCGGGCTGGGAGGGCCGGGTCTGGCCGCCCGGATGGTTGTGCACCAGGATGATGCCGCTGGCCTTGTAGCGCAGGGCAGGCTCCAGTACATCGCGGGGCAGCAGGGGGACGCTTTCCACATTGCCCTGGCGCAGGCGTTCCCAGGCCACGAGGCGGTTGCCCGCATTGACCATGGCCAGCCAGCATTCTTCCTGCTGGCTGCCGGCCAGACGGGCCCGGGCCATCTCGGCCACGGCCTGGGGCGTTGCCACTTCCACCCCCTGCAACAGGGGCGCGGCCGCATGGCGGGCCAGCACTTCGTGCAGCACCTGCCACATGGAGAGCAGGCCGGGGCCGAAACCCGGCACGGCCAGCAGCTGTTCCGGCGGAGCGTCCAGCACACCGCGGATATTGTGGAAACGCAGCAGCAGTTCCCGGGCCAGCGGTTTGGTATCCTTGCGCGGCTGCCCGTAGCCCAGCAACAGTTCCAGGATCTCATAATCGGCCACGGCCAGAGGCTCGCGAGCCAGTCGCTGACGCAGGCGGCTGCGGTGGCCGCTATGGGGAGAGGCAGAGGATACAGGCATTGCGGTCATAAGGTAAGATGCTTTTTGGCAAGCGCAAGGGGCAGAAAAGAGATTCATTGAGGGGAGGGGGAGCCCTCATCTCTGTTGTCGATGCCCGTAAAGCTCCTTCGTCGCCAACGGGCACGGCCTGCGGTCGCCTTCGGTCGCTCCGACGCGCGCTTTACTGGAAACCAAAGAGGACGCCCGGGGAGCGTCCTCTTTGGTTTCGTGACCAGTCATAAACCCGGAAGGGCTGTGATGCAGTCCCTCAACTGCCTGTGGCAGAGAGGCCAGTGACTGCCGTTTGTGATTTTTGGGGATAGAGTGCGTCCGAAGAATTGCTGGCGCCGTGTCACATGTCTTCTTGGAAGGTTTCGCCCTTTTGAGTCGAAGGTCTGACCGTCATGCAAAAATGTTCCAGAAAAAAGCGCGTTTGCGGAAGGAGGGGGGCTTGGGGGAAGGGACCCCTTTTTCGCGCCGGCAAAAGGGGGTCCCTTCCCCCCAAAAAAATCTAGCGCCGTGCAGCAGCGAAGAGGGCCACAAGATCGGTGGCCAGCTTGTCCAGACTTTGCTCAGGCGTGCAGCGACCGCTCTTGATGGCCAGCTCGGCGTCCATGATCATGCCCAGGCAGCGGGCCAGGGCGGCGGGGCCCAGACGGCGTGCCAGCTGCTGCTTGGCATTGGCTTCGGAGGGATGGAAGCGGACTTTCTCGCCCGCGCAGGCCTGCCAGAGCTGGCGGAACTCGCGGGCCAGCAGGGAGAGCAGGGGGAAGAGCAGGCCTTCCACGTCCTTGCGGCCCCGGGCCAGCTCTTTCCAGACAGCGGCCAGGTTACCGGCTTCCATATGGCGGATGCAGGCGAAGATATTGCATTCCGGGGCCCAGGAGCTGGTGGCCAGCATGTCCGTGGTGACGGACCAGGGCATGGCCTGCCCGTCATCCGCCGGGCGCAGGAGCAGGAGCTTTTCCAGTTCGTTCTCCACGGCCTGGGCATCGGGGGGCACGGAGGTGCAGAACTGTTCGAAGGCGTCGGCCTCGAAGGGGATGCCCAGGGCCTGGGCGCGGTCGCGGACATATTTCTTGATGCTGCGCTCGCTCAGGCCTTCGCTGCGCCAGATCCAGCCCTGCTGATCGGCAAAGCCCAGGCAGCGCAGCTTGGCGATGTGGGCCGGGATCTTGGGCTGGCCCTTTTCCCAGGCCACTTCCAGGCAGAAGAAAGGCCAGCACTGTTCCGAGGGCCGGGCCAGGGCGGCAGAGATCTTTTTCCAGACCGCGGCGGGCCAGAGATGGGCCTGACGCACCACCAGCAGGCGCGGCGTGCCGAACAGCCCCTGGAGGGTGAGCTGTTCCCAGAAGCGCGGCGAAGGCTCCTCGTCCCCCCAGTGGACGTGCCGTTCCCAGCGGCTGCTGTCGCCCTGGGCGCTCACGAGGGCTTCCAGACGGGCCTGCAAAAGGCGGCTGTCCGGGCAGACGAGAAAGGAAAAACCGGGTCTGGGCATGGTACGTCCTGGGTTCGGGATGGAAAACGACGTTGCGGGGAAAAAAGGCGGACGGCATGTCCGGGCCTTCTTCCCCCGCAACGGTTCAGTTCGGTATTGCGGAGCGGGGCTCCCTGCGGGCTAGTTGGCCACCACGTTGACCAGCTTGCCGGGCACCACCACGACCTTGCGGATGGTCAGGCCGCTGGTGTGACGCTGCACGGCGGCGTCGGCCAGAGCCACTTCTTCCATCCGGGCCTTGTCGGCACCGGCGGGCACTTCGATGGTACCGCGCAGCTTGCCGTTGACCTGCAGGGCGATGGTGACGGTATCCTGCACCAGGGCGCTTTCCTCGCACACGGGCCAGGCTTCTTCCTGCAGGGAAGAGGTGTGGCCCATGCGCTGCCACAGTTCCTCGCACAGGTGCGGGGTGATGGGCGAGAGCAGGGTCAGCACCGTGGCCATGGCCGAAGAGAAGACGCGGTTCTCGGCGTCGCTCTTGCCCAGCTTTTCGCGGGACAGGTACATGGCGTTGACCAGTTCCATGACCGCGGAGATGGCGGTGTTGAACTGGAAGCGGTTGCCCATGTCCTCGGTGACCTTCTTGACCGTCAGATGCTCGCGGCGGCGCAGGTCGCGGGCTTCGGGCGTGGTCACGTCGTCGGCACCGGCGCCGCAGGCCTTGACCGCGGACAGGCGCTCGGCTTCGTCCATGAACAGACGCCAGACGCGGTGCAGGAAGCGCGAGGAACCTTCGATGCCGCTGTCGGACCAGTCGAAGTCACGCTCCGGCGGCGCGGCGAAGAGGCAGAACAGACGCACGGTGTCCGCGCCGTACTTGGCGATCATGGCCGTGGGGTCCACCACGTTGCCCTTGGACTTGGACATCTTGCTGCCGTCCTTGAGCACCATGCCCTGGGTGAGCAGGTTGGTGAAGGGCTCGTCCAGACCTTCGGGGTAGAAGCCCAGGTCGCGCAGGACCTTGGTGAAGAAGCGGGCGTAGAGCAGGTGCAGGATGGCGTGTTCCACACCGCCGATGTACTGGTCCACGGGCAGCCAGTACTTGAGGGCGTCCATATCGAAGGCGCTCTCGGTATTGCGGGCGCCGGTGTAGCGGGCGAAGTACCAGGAGGACTCCACGAAGGTGTCCAGGGTATCGGTCTCGCGACGGGCCTCGCCACCGCAGACGGGGCAGGTGCAGCGCACGAAGGAGTCGGTCTCGGGCAGGGGAGAGCGGCCGTCTTCACGCACATGGGCATCCAGGGGCAGGAGCACGGGCAGGTTCTCTTCCTTCTCGGGCACCACGCCGCACTTGTCGCAGTAGATGACCGGGATGGGGGCGCCCCAGTAACGCTGGCGCGAGATGTTCCAGTCACGCAGGCGGAACTGCGTGGTGGCCTTGCCCTTGCCTTCCTTTTCCAGACGTTCGGCCACGGCCTTCTTGCCGTCGGTGTTGGGCATGCCGTCGAAGTCGCCGGAATTGACCATCACGCCTTCGGTGGTGAAGGCGGCTTCCATGGTGGCGGGGTCGAGGACCTCGCCTTCGGGGCTGATGACCACCTTGACGGGCAGGCCGTACTTGCGGGCGAATTCGAAGTCACGCTGGTCGTGGGCGGGCACGCCCATGACGGCGCCGGTACCGTAGTCGGCCAGGACGAAGTTGCCCAGCCACACGGGCACCTGCTGGCCGGTGAAGGGATGGATCACATAGGCGCCGGTGAAGATGCCTTCTTTTTCCAGATTGTCGGACTGGCGCTCCAGACGGTCCATGTTGCGGATGCGGGTCACGAAGGCGCGCACTTCGTCGGCCTTTTCGTAGCCTTCGATGAGCTTTTCCACCAGCGGATGTTCGGGGGCCAGGGTCAGGAAGGTCACGCCGAACACGGTGTCGGGACGGGTGGTGAAGACTTCCAGATGGTCGACGCCGTCCAGGGGAGCGGGCAGGCCGAAGCGCACGGCCGCACCGGTGGACTTGCCGATCCAGTTGCGCTGCATGGAGAGCACGCGGTCGGGCCAGCCGCCTTCCAGCTTCTGCAGGTCCTGCAGCAGTTCGTCACCATAGGCGGTGATGCGCAGGAACCACTGGGTCAGGTCCTTCTGTTCCACATGGCTGTCGCAACGCCAGCACAGGCCGTCGATGACCTGTTCGTTGGCCAGCACGGTGTGGCAGGAGGGGCACCAGTTCTGGGGCGCCTTCTTGCGGTAGACCAGGCCCTTTTCCAGCAGGCGCAGGAAGAAGCTCTGCTCCCAGCGGTAGTACTCGGGGCGGCAGGTGGCCACTTCGCGGGACCAGTCATAGGAATAGCCCAGACGGCGCAGCTGCGCGCGCATGTTGTCTATGTTGGCATAGGTCCACTTGGCCGGATGGGTGTTGTGCTTGATGGCGGCATTTTCCGCGGGCAGGCCGAAGGCGTCCCAGCCCATGGGATGCAGCACGTTGAAGCCCTGCATGCGCTTGCAGCGGGCCACCACGTCACCGATGGAATAGTTGCGCACATGGCCCATGTGGATGTTGCCCGAGGGGTAGGGGAACATCTCCAGCACGTAATACTTGGGTTTGTCGCTGTGATGGTCGCAGGCAAAGGCATCCTGCTGCTGCCAGCGCTCCTGCCATTTCTGTTCGATGTCCTGCGGGGAATAACGATCTTGCGTCATGACACTTGTCTGCTTTTAGTTGGTGGAATCCTCTCCGGCGGAGAGGGAACCCTTTTCCAGAGCCTTGGCGGCGGCGTCCAGAATACCGTTGACAAAACTGGTGGCGTTGTCTTCGCCGAACTGGCGGGTCAGCTCCAGGGCCTCGTTGATGGCGACCTTGGCGGGGACGTCCTGGCGGTACAGCAGTTCGTACATGGCCAGGCGCAGCAGGGTCAGCTCCACGCGACCCATGCGGTCCACGCGCCAGTTGCGCGAGAAGCGGCTGATGGTCTTGTCCAGTTCATCACGCTTGCTCCACACGCCCTGCACCAGATCCCAGGCAAAACCGGAAGGCAGCTCGCCTTCTTCGGTCTCCTGATGATCGGGGGACTGCAGGAAGGCGCGGCGCACGTCTTCCAGCGAGGTGGCGTCGGCGAAGGACAGCCCGTACAGAACCTGAAAAGCCTGGGCGCGTTCGCCCCGGCGGCTGGCGGATTTACCCTTGCTCATGGATTACAGCTGCTCCAGCACGCGGATGGTTTCCAGCATGGCGGCGGCAGCTTCCACGCCCTTGTTGCCGCCCTTGGAACCGGCGCGTTCGATGGCCTGCTCGATGCTGTCGCAGGTCAGCAGGCCGAAGCCGATGGGGGTCTTGTACTGCAGCATCACCTGGGCGATGCCCTTGCTGGCTTCGTTGCACACGTAGTCGAAGTGGGGGGTGGCACCGCGGATCACGGCGCCCAGGGCCACGATGCCGTCATACTTGCCGCTGGCGGCCAGCTTCTGGCAGACCAGGGGCATCTCGAAAGCACCGGGGATGCGCACGATGGTGATGTTCTTGGCATCGAGGCCGTGGCGTTCCAGGTAGTCCAGGGCGCCGCCGGTCAGGCGGTCCACGATGAAGTCGTTGAAACGGGTGGCCAGGATGGCGATCTTGAGGCCTTTGGCATCAAGCATGCCGCTGATGGTAGTGGGATTGCTCATGGTCTGCTCCTAAAGAAAACCGTTTTGCAGTAAAAATTCCTTGTTGATGCCGCTGCTCTTCTGCGGCGTGGCGGGCCCGTCGGCCTGGCACTGCATGATGCGGCGCACGTATTTGCCGATGAGGTCCGTCTCCATGTTCACGCGGCTGCCCGGGCGCCAGTGCAGCATGGTGGTGCGTTTCTGGGTATCCGGGATGACGTTGACGGTCAGGAAATCCTTGCCGCAGGCATTGATGGTCAGGCTGATGCCGTCCAGCGTGACGGAGCCCTTTTCGATGACTTCCGCCGCAAAGGCCGGCGGGAAGGCCAGCGTGCAGCGCAGGGAGGAACCGGCCTGTTCCACGGAACGCACCGTGGCCACGCAGTCCACATGGCCGCTGACCAGGTGCCCGCCCAGGCGGTCGCCCAGGGCCAGGGCCCGTTCCAGATTGACCAGGTCGCCCTTGCGCAGATCGCCCAGGGTGGTGCGGGAAAGGCTCTCGCCCGAAGCATAGACAGTGAAGGTGGAACCGCTGTGCCGTTCCACGGACAGGCAGGCGCCGTTATGGGCGATGGACTCCCCGTCCACGATATTTTCCAGAGGGAAGAGGGGGCGCACTTCCATGCGGCACTCCTGGCCGCTGCGGCGCAGGCCCACGATCTCGCCCTGTCCCTGGATGATGCCGGTAAACATGGTCTACTCCTGAGGAATGGCCGGGCGCAGCTGCAGGTGGACGTCGCCGTCGCACAGGGAGGTACGGCAGACGCGCAGATCCAGGGCCTCGGCCATGGTGAGGGGGCTGCGGCCGTCGAACAGGGGCGCGGCCTCGTTGTCGCCCAGGATGCGCGGCGCCAGATGCAGCAGGAATTCGTCGGCAAAGCCCGCTTCCAGCAGGGAAAGGGCCAGATGCCCGCCGCCTTCGCAAAGCACGTAGGGGCAGTGCAGGTCTTCATACAGCATGTGGAACATGGCCGGGAAGTCCGGGCAGCCGCGCTGTCCGGGGCCCAGGGCCAGCACACGCACGCCCATCTGGCGCAGGGCGTGGGCCGCCGTGGAGGCTGCCGCCGCAGGCGAGCAGAGGAAGACCGCCTGGTGGGGACGCTCCTTGAGCAGATGGATGTCGCCTGCGGGATTGGGCAGGCGCGAGGTCAGCACGCAGGCCAGCGGCTGCTGTTCCACCGTCTCACCGGGGATGCGGGCCGTGAGGCAGGGGTTGTCGGCCCGGAAGGTGCCGCCGCCCACCAGCACGGCGCCCCCGGCACGGCCGATACCGGCACGCAGGCGATGCACCAGGGCGCGCGAACCTTCGCTGCTGACCCAGCGGGAGTGACCGGTACGGGTGGCGATGCGCCCGTCCATGGTGGCGGCCATCTTGAGGATCACATACGGGCGTCCCTGCTGCCAGGCCAGGAAATCGGCCACCTGGTCGCGGCATTCCTGCTCGCAGACCGGACCGATGACTTCCACACCGGCGGCACGCAGGCGTTCGGCACCGCCGGCCGCCTTGGGGGTGGGGTCGTACAGGCCGATGACCACGCGTTTGATGCCCGCGGCCAGCACGGCTTCGCTGCAGGGCGGGGTCTTGCCGTAATGGTTGCAGGGTTCCAGCGTGACCACCAGGGTGCACTGGGCAGGATCGATGCCCTGACGCTGCGCGTCGCGCAGGCATTCCACCTCGGCATGGGGCTGCCCGGCGGCATGATGCCAGCCGCGCGCCACCACCTGACCGTCGCGCACCAGCACGGCGCCCACCGTGGGATTGGGGCAGGCGCTCCAGCGGCCGTTCTCGGCCAGGGCCAGGGCCTCACGCATGAAGGGGGCGAAAATGTTCTCAGACATGCTGCGGTCCTTTGAGCATGTCGGGCGAGAAGGGGATCTGCTCGAAGGTCACACCGGCCTCACTGAGCATGGCCAGTCCCAGCTCGTCGGGATAATGCTCGCTGTACCAGATATGTTTGATGCCGCAATTGATGAGCATCTTGCTGCACATGGCGCAGGGGAAGGTAGTGCAGTACAGCTCCGCCCCGGCGATGCTCACACCGTGCACGGCGGCCTGGATGATGACGTTCTGTTCGGCGTGCAGGCCGCGGCAGATCTCGTGGCGCTGCCCGGAAGGGATGCCCATCTGTTCGCGCAGGCAGCCCGTCTCCAGACAGTGGCGCACACCGGAGGGCGCACCGTTGTAACCGGTGGCCAGGATGTGCCTGTCCTTGACGGCGATGGCGCCCACCTTGCGGCGCAGGCAGGTGGAGCGCTCGCGCACCAGATAGGTGATGCTCATGAAATAATCGGGCCAGGGCATTCGTTGCATGACAGTACTCGCAATAAAAAGTTGGACTACCTTACACGCAGCCGGGGCAAAAGCCAAGCCCGCCGGTGGCAGGGACCACGGACGGAAAAGGCCGCCAGAGGCGGCCTTTTCAAAAGAGGGGCTTTCCGCAAGGCACCGTCAGCAGCAGCGACCGGCAGGTCGGGGCCGCCGGCAGGCGCGGCGGAAAAAAAGAGGGAGGGACCACCGCCCCGCAGGGGCAATGGCGTCCTCCCTCCTGTCGTGCATGGTTACCAGGTGAACAGGGGATAGGCGCGGGCGAATTCCTCCACGCGGCTGCGGATGGCGGCCAGGGAGGCAGGTTCGTTGCGCTTTTCGATGGCTTCCACGATGAAGGCCGCCACCTGGCGCATCTCGTCTTCCTTCATGCCGCGGGTGGTCAGGGCAGCGGTGCCCAGGCGCACGCCGGAGGTCACGAAGGGCGAGCGGGTCTCGAAGGGGATGGTGTTCTTGTTGACCGTGATGCCGGCGGCATCGAGGGCGTGTTCGGCATCCTTGCCGGTCACGTCCTTGTTGGTCAGGTCCACCAGCATGAGGTGGTTGTCCGTACCGCCGGACACCAGCTGGAAGTCGGCATCGATCAGGCACTGGGCCAGCACGGCGGCGTTCTTGACGATCTGCTGGCTGTAGGTCTTGAAGCCGGGGCGCAGGGCCTCGCCGAAGGCCACGGCCTTGGCGGCGATGACGTGCATCAGCGGGCCGCCCTGGATGCCGGGGAAGATCTGGCTGTTGAGGCTCTTGCCGCGGGTCTCGTCGGAAAGGATCATGCCGCCGCGGGGACCGCGCAGGGTCTTGTGCGTGGTCGTGGTGGTGATGTGGGCGTACGGGATGGGGCTCTCGTGCAGACCGGCAGCCACCAGGCCCGCGATGTGGGCCATGTCCACCATGAGGACGGCACCCACTTCATCGGCGATGGCGCGGAAGCGGGCGAAGTCGATCTTGCGGGGGTAGGCGCTGGCACCGGCCACGATGGCGGCGGGCTTGTGCTCGCGGGCGATACGGGCCACTTCGTCATAGTCGATGCAGCCGGTCTCGCGGTTCACGCCGTAGAAAACGTTGTTGAACAGCTTGCCAGAGAAATTGACGGGGCTGCCGTGGGTCAGATGGCCGCCGTGGCTCAGATCCATGCCCAGGATGGTGTCGCCGGGCTTGAGGAAGGAGAAGTAGGCGCCCATGTTGGCCTGGGAACCGGAGTGGGGCTGCACGTTGGCGTATTCGCAGCCAAAGAGCTTCTTGGCGCGTTCGATGGCCAGGTTCTCGGCGATGTCCACGTATTCGCAGCCGCCGTAGTAGCGCTTGCCCGGATAGCCTTCGGCATACTTGTGGGTCATCACGCTGCCCTGGGCCTCACGCACGGCCGGGGAAACAAAGTTTTCCGAAGCGATCAATTCCAGTTTGGTGACCTGGCGCTGGGATTCCAGGATGATGGCCTGGGCCAGTTCCGGGTCCTGAAGCAAGATTTCGTCCATTCTACCGCTCTCCCTTTGGGGCTAGTCGTTCCACTTCTTCAGGATCAGGCTGGCATTGGTGCCGCCGAAACCGAAGGAATTGCACATGGCGTATTCACAGGGGATATGGGCGGAACCGCCGGCCATGTAATCCAGATCGCAGTTGGGATCGGGATTTTCCAGATTGATGGTGCCGGGCAGCCAGCCGGTATGCAGGGCCATGGCGGTGAACACGCTCTCCACACCGCCCGCGGCACCCAGCAGGTGACCGGTCATGGACTTGGTGGCAGAGATCTTGATCTTGGAAGCGTGCTCGCCGAACACCAGCTTGATGCCCTTGGTCTCGGTCTTGTCGTTGAGCTGGGTGGAGGTGGCGTGGGCATTGATGTGCCCGATGGCCTCGGGGGCCAGACCGGCGTCGCGCAGGGCGTTCTGCATGGCACGGGCCATGCCTTCGCCGGAATCGGCGGGAGCGGTCATGTGGAAAGCGTCGTCGGAGGCGCCGTAGCCCACCACTTCGGCGTAGATCTTGGCGCCGCGGGCCTTGGCGTGTTCCAGTTCTTCCAGCTGCAGCAGGCCGGCGCCTTCACCGATGACGAAGCCGTCGCGGTTGGCGTCGAAGGGACGGGAGGCCTTGGCAGGCTCATCATTGTAATGGCTGGAAAGGGCCTTCAGGGCCGTGAAACCGGCCACGCCCAGAGGCGTCACCGTGGCTTCCACACCGCCGGTGATGGCCGTGCTGATGCGGCCCAGCAGGATCTCGCTGAAGGCGGTGCCGATGCCGTGGATGGCGGAGGCACAGGCGGTGGTGGTCACGATGTTGGGGCCCTTGGCGCCGGTGAAGATGGCGATCTGGCCGGGGCCCATGTTGGAGATGAGCATGGGGATCAGAAAGGGAGAAACCTTGCCGGGACCACCCTGCAGCAGCTTGGCGTGATAGGTCTCGATGGTCTTCAGGCCACCCAGGCCGATGCCCAGGATGACGCCCACGTCGTAGGCGTTGTCGTCATTGATGACCAGGCCGGAGTCTTTGAGGAGCTGCTGGGCGGCCACCACGGCGAACTGGGTGAAGCGGTCCATGCGGCGGGCCTGTTTGGCCGGGATGAAATCTTCGGCAACGAAGTTTTTCACTTCGCCGGCAACGCGCGAGTCATAGTCGGTGGCATCGAAAAGGGTGATGGGGCCGATACCGGATTCGCCGGCAAGCAGGCGCTTCCAGGTGGTTTCAAGGTCATTGCCCAGAGGGGTGATGGCGGAAAGACCAGTGATGACAACGCGCGGACGACTCATGGATACTCCTTGGACAGGCGGGGTCTTGCGCCTGGAAAAAATCTCGTGTTGAGGCCGGAAGGGGAAAAACGCACCGGGCAAGCCCGGTGCGTTCCAATTTTTCCGGCAGACAGGGAAAAACTTAGCCCTGCTTGCTTTCGATGTAGCTGATGGCGTCCTGCACCTTCAGGATCTTCTGGGCGTCGTCATCGGCGATTTCGATGTCGAATTCTTCTTCCATGGCCATGATCAGTTCGGTCAGGTCCAGGGAGTCAGCGCCCAGGTCTTCCACGAAGGAAGCTTCGGGCTTCACTTCTTCAGCGCTCACACCCAGCTGGTCCACGATGATTTTGGTCACTTTGGCTGCAACTTCAGACATGGTTATCCTCCAACTCGCTTTGTGTTTTCCGGTAGCGGGAGCGGCAGCGTGCGCGGCCGCAGGTTTTAGCAGTACATGCCGCCGTTGACGGCCAGCACCTGGCCGGTGATGTAGGCAGCCTTGTCCGACGCCAGGAAGGCCACGGCGTCGGCGATCTCCTGGGCGGTGCCCATGCGTTTCAGCGGGATGGCGGCTTCGTAGGAGGCACGCACATCGTCGCTCAGGGCGGCGGTCATGTCGGTTTCGATAAATCCGGGGGCCACGGCGTTGACCGTGATCTGGCGCGCGGCCAGTTCCTTGGCGCAGGACTTGGTCAGACCCAGCAGGCCGGCCTTGGCGGCGCTGTAGTTGGCCTGTCCGGCGTTGCCCATCTGGCCCACGACGGAAGAGATGTTCACGATGCGGCCGTGACGGGCCTTGGTCATGATCTTGGCGGCTTCGCGGGTGCAGATGAAGGCACCGCGCAGGTTGATGGTGATGACGCGGTCGAAGTCGTCATCCTTCATGCGGACCAGGAAGCCGTCCTTGGTGATGCCGGCATTGTTGACCAGCACGGCCAGATTGACCTTGCCCTTGATATGTTCGGCAAAAAAGGCAGCCACGGCTTCGCCGTCGCCCACGTTGAGGGGCAGGGCCAGGGCACGGCCGCCGGCAGCCTCGATCTCCGCCACGGTCTTGTCGGCTTCTTCGGGACGGCTCACATAGGTGAGGATGACCTGATAGCCGTCACGGGCCAGGGTCAGGGCAACGGCGCGACCGATGCCGCGGGAACCGCCGGTAACCAGCGCGGTAGGAGTGGTGGAATCAAGATTGCTCATGATGCTGCCTCAATGGATTTTATGATATAGCAGAAAAGGGCCGAGTTCAACGCCGCGGCAGCCTAGAACTGCAGCAGGGCCGCGCCCCAGGTCAGGCCGCTGCCGAAGGCGGTCACCAGCACACGGTCCCCGGCCTTGATGCGGCCCTGGGCCAGAGCTTCCACCAGGGCCAGCGGCACGGAGGCGGAAGAGGTGTTGCCGTATTCGGCCACGTTGGTGAACACGTGATCCAGATCGATCTTCAGGCGGCTGCCCACGGCCTCGATGATGCGCATGTTGGCCTGGTGGGGCACGAAGAGATCGACATCGGCGGCCGTGAGGCCGTTGCGTTCCAGCAGTTCCTGGCAGACGCCGGACATCTGGCGCACGGCATGCTTGTAGACTTCACGGCCCTGCATGGAGATGAAAAAGTCGTCGCCCACGGGATCGCCGGGCTTGTACTGGCAGCTGGTGCCGCCGCCCACGACGATGAGGTCGTGCAGGCTGCCGTCGCTTTTGCAAATGCTGTCCTGCACGCGGGCCAGGGCGTTTTCGGGATCGCTGTTCAGGATGCAGGCACCGGCGCCGTCACCGAAGAGCACGCAGGTGCTGCGGTCGCTCCAGTTGACGCGGCGGGTAAGGGCCTCGGTGCAGACGAAAAGGATCTGGGAAGCCGGGTCCTGGCAGAGCAGGGCGTCCGCCAGGTGCAGGCCGTACAGAAAGCCGGAGCAGGCGGAGCCGAAGTCGAAGGACATGGCCGGGCCGGCACCGATGTTGCCGCCGATGATGCAGGCCAGTGAAGGCGTAAGATGGTCGGGCGTACAGGTAGCGGCCAGGATATGGGTCAGTTTGGCCGCGTCGAGGCCGGCATCTTCCAGAGCCTTGCGGGCGGCATTGGTTCCGAGGTCGGAGGCGTTCTCTTCCTGAGACAGACGGTGACGACGCTTGATGCCGGTACGGGTGGTGATCCACTCGTCGTTGGTCTCCACCAGTTTGCTCAGGTCATCATTGGTCAGGACCTCGGCGGGAACGTAGCTGCTGAGGGCGTGCAGATAGCAGTTTGGCTTCATAGAGATACCCGTGGCTTAAATGGCGCGTGAGAAGCGGGTGAGTTCCTCGTTGGCCAGGATGGTTTCGGCAAGACGGTCGTTGGTGCCCTTGCGCACGAAGGTACCGGCCATCTTGATGGCGTTCTGCATGGCGCGGGCGCTGGAACGGCCGTGGCAGACGATGGCCAGGCCCTGCAGGCCCAGAAGGGGGGCGCCGCCGTATTCGGCGTAGTCGATGGTGGTGGCGAATTTTTTGAAGGCGCCCTTGGCCAGCATGCCGCCCAGGGCGGGCAGGAAGCCGGAGGTGAACAGGCGCTTGAGCATGCGGACCAGGGCCGAGGCCAGGCCTTCGCTCATCTTGACCACCACGTTGCCTACAAAACCGTCGCAGACCACGACATCGATATCGCCCGTAAAGATGTCGCGGCCTTCGGCATTGCCCACGAAGTTGAGATTCTGGGCGAGTTTAAGCAGTTCGTAGGCTTCCTTGACCTGGCTGTTGCCCTTGCCTTCCTCTTCGCCGATGCTCAGCAGGCTGACACGCGGGGCCGCATAGCCCAGCAGGTCTCGCGCGAAGGCGTCGCCCATGAGGCCGAACTGGAAAAGATGATAGGGCCGGCAGTCCACGTTGGCGCCGGCGTCCAGCACGACCACGGGATTCTTTTCCGTGGGCAGCAGGGCAGCCAGCGCCGGGCGTTCGACGCCCGGCAGCCGACCCATGATGAACATGCCGCACGCGACCGTGGCGCCGGAATGACCGGCGCTGACCACGGCATCGGCCTTGCCGTCCTTGACGAGACGGCAGGCCACCTGGATAGAAGCGTTTTTCTTGCGGCGAAGGATGTCCGAAGGCTTTTCATTCATGTGCACCACATCATCAGCCTGGACGATGTCGAAATGCACGTTGGCAAGGTCGAGCTTGGCGAGTTCCGCTTCCACCTTGGGGGTATCCCCCACAAGGAGGACGTGCAAGTCATGAAGCCTGGCGGCGTCGATGGCACCAGGAACAACCACGGAGGGGCCAAAGTCCCCTCCCATGGCATCAACGGCTATGATGGGGCGCGCGTTCATTACTCAGCTTCGGTCTTGGCGATCACCTGACGGCCCTTGTAAGCGCCGCAGTTGGGGCACACGCTATGGGGCACGGTGGGCTCGCCGCAGGAGCAGTAGATGACGGTGGGGGTGGCCACGCGGTCGTGGGAGCGACGCATGCCCTTGCGGGAACGGGACTTTTTGTTTTGCTGGACAGCCATGATGTTCTCCTTCTCCGAGAGATCGGAAATGATATGCTTTTTGGGCGTGAGTGACCCTATGGGCCAAGCTCAAGAGGCAAGAGCCTAGCAGAAAAAAATCTTGATGTCTAGTTTTTGCGCAATTTCAGCCCGCGCAGGACGGCCATGCGCGGATCGCCTTCTTCCGGGGCGCACTGGCAGGGGCCGTCATTGAGGTTGGCGCCGCACTGGGGGCACAGGCCTTTGCAGTCAGGGCGGCACAGGGGATTGACCGGCAGGGCCAGGACGAATTCTTCCCAGCAGATAGCGCCCAGATCGAGATACGACACACCGTTTTCCACGACGATGCGACTTTCCAGCAGGTCTTCACCGGTGGTCGCGGCCTCTTCGTCTTCAGGTTCGGCGGCGGTCTCCTCAAAATTCTCAAAATGCGAATCCACGGTCACGGTCACGTCTTCGGCGCAACGGTTGCAGGGCAGCACCACGGTACCGGTGATGCTCCCGCGCACCAGATAGCCGCCTTCCAGGGGCATGATGCCGAGCTCGGCCTTCAGGGGATCGATGATGCGGCAGTCCATCTGGAATTCGGCCAGCGGTCCCTGCCAGATGGCGGGATCGTCCAGCGTCATGTCCTTGCCGGAAGGGGAAATCTCACTGAGCGGGATACGATAGTTCTGCATGGTCACCTCAATGCGGCCTTCTTACTCGGCGCTCAAGTCTGTGTCAAGCCCGGGAGGGGCGGCGTCACAGGGCCTTACGCGGCTCAGGCCACGCAGGAAAAGATCAGCATCACGGCCAGGGCCACGAAGACCAGACCGGCCACGCGATGCATGAGCATCTGGCCGCGCGGCGAGCTGTTGAACCAGTGGGCCAGGCGGCCGCCCAGGGCCGAGACGGCCGTGAAGACGAGGAAGGCCGCCAGCATGAAGAGCAGGCCCAGTTCCATGACTTGCAGCGCCACGCTGCCGCGTTCCGGCGCGCAGAATTGCGGCAGGAAGGCCAGGAAGAAGAGCGTCACCTTGGGGTTGGTTATGTTCATGATGACCCCGCGGCGATACAGGCCCCAGTAGCCCAGGAACCGGCTTTCCTGCAGATGGGCCATGCTGGCCCCGGCCCGGAAGGAGAGCCAGGCCAGATAGAGCAGGTAAGCCGCCCCGACGACGGTCAGCAGGGTGAAGGCCAGCGGCGAGGTCATAAAGATGCCCGCCACGCCCACGGCTACTATTGTTGTATGGAAGCACAGGCCGGAGATGAGCCCCAGGGTGGTGGCCACACCGGCCCGCATGCCGTAAAGGGCGGACTGGGTGAGGACGAAGATGATGTCCGGTCCCGGGGCAAGGGCCAGCATGAGGGCAGTCACGAAAAACGTCAGGACAGTATCCAGGGGCAGCATTGGGGAAACTCTTTCAGGGCCTGTTCCTTGCGGGAGCGGGGCAGTCGTTTGATATGATATTCCAGGCGCAGGGCCTCCTGCCGGGACGTACAGGCCCGGGAGAGCAACAGGGCCACGGGCCTGCGCGGGCGCGTATAGCGGGCCCCGCCGGCCAGACGGCCGTTGTGCTGGGCCAGACGCCGGTCAAGGTCGGTGGTCACGCCGCAGTACAGGGTGTCATCGGCGCAGCGCAACAGATAGACATGCCATGTGGCATCACTGGAAGCCACCGGAGAGCCAGCCTACCAGCAAAAAGCTGATGGTCCAGCTGAGGATGCGGCCGGGCCACGGGTTGGGGGGATTGCCCGCCAGCATGGAGCGCATCTCGCGCATGGAGTTGAGGACAGAGCCGATGGCATGGAAGACCATGAAGCCGATACTGGCCAGCAGACCGAATTGGATCCCGGCGATGATGATCAGGGCCAGGGTGATGCCGGGCGCCAGACCGGCCTGTCGGCTGCTGCCAGAGGTCCAGATGGTCTGGAAATGGAGGCCGCCGTTCCAGGGGCTGCGGCTGCTGCGGAATTGTTCCTGGCCGTAACCGTTCCCGCAGGAGCGGCCGTAAGGCCCCTGGCCCCTGCCGTCGTCACAGCCGTCGTGGATGATCTCGGCCTCGATGACGCGTTCATTATCGCGGGACTGACCGCTGTCGCTCCGGGGAGAGGGGTATCTGTTCTGAGGATCGGGATTGAAGGGGGACATGATACTCCTGTATCAGGTAGGAAGGTTATAGCGGGCGGCCATGGCCCGCAGCACGCCCCTGCCCAGGCAGCGGGCGCGTGAGGAAACTTTGTCCAGGGGCACGTGGTCCAGCGGCTCGATGTCGCATACCTTGGCCCCTGCACGCACCGGAAGACCGGAGCGCAACAGGCCGCGCAAACGGCCGGACAGGGGAGCCGGGACGGGAACACCGTCCACCCGGCCCACTTCCTGCCCCTGAAGGACATGGCTGCCCAGAGGCAGGGGGCTTGCGAAGACACCGGCACACGGGGCACGGCCCACGCGCTGTTCGGAGCGGCCATGCTCGCAGGGGATGCCGGTATTGGCCAGGGCCTGTCCTTGCCGGAGGCAACGGCCCATGTCCGGGCCGAAACTTTCGATGACGCAGTGGACGTCCCGCCCGGCTTCGATGCCCGGGCCAAGGGCGATGACCAGATCCGCCATGTCCGGGGAAAGGCCGCGGGCCTTCTTGCTCATGGTGGCGTCCACGAAGACCTGCGGGCAGAGCTCGCGCAGGCTCGTGCCGTCTTCGTCCACCAGCAGGGGCAGGGCCTCTCCGGTCTGCCAGAGGACACGGCAGGCGGCCGCATCGGGGCACAGACGGGCTTCGAGTCCTTCCACCCGGGCCTTGCCTTCGAAGACCGCCTCGGAAAAGACCACCAGACGGCGGATGGCCCGCGGCCGGGCGCACTCCAGCAGCACGAGCCTGTGCAGGCCCGCGTGCCACAGTTCCAGGGCCACACCGGTGCCCATGTCTCCGGCACCCCGGATGACGATAAGGGGACAGAATCCTTTTTGCATCATGACAAAAATGCATCTTGCCGGGCCAGTCGTCAAGGGCCGGGGAACGCGCGGACAGGATGCTTGTGTCCCGCCCCGGGGCGGCGTATGGTGGCCTGCACGCGTGTCCCCCGGCTTGATGCCGGAAGAGGAAACGGCACGCAAGGAGAGATCATGAACAAGATACTCGCGACAGGCCTGCTGGGCCTTGCCCTGGTGAGCGCCATCCCTGCCGTGGCCGCGGACAGCAAGGCGGACAAGACCTGGCAGGAAGCCTGGACGGCCTACAATATCGGCCAGTACAAAAAAACGCTGCGCCTGCTGCAGCCCCTGGCCTCGGACGGCGATGCCCGCTCGCAGGTGCTGCTGGGCCGCTGCTACGAGAACGGCCTGGGCGTCCCGCAGGATCTGGCAACGGCTTTCAAATGGTATATGCTGGCGGCGGAACAGAACGATGCCGAAGCCCAGACCCTGGTGGCCTACATGCTGCGTTCCGGTGCGGGCGTACCGCGCGACACCAATGGCTATCTGCAGTGGATGCAGCGTGCGGCCCAAAGCGGTTATGCCGAGGCCCAGTTCAACATGGCGCTGATCTGCGCCGACGGTGAACTGGTGACCAAGGACCCCGAACAGAGCTTCGACTGGGCCAAGCGTGCTGCCGAACAGGGCAATGGCCAGGCCCAGCGCTTCCTGGGCGCCTGCTATGAAGTGGGCTTCGGCGTGCCGCAGGATGCCACGGAGTCCGCCCTCTGGTATGCCAAGGCCGCCCAGCAGGGACTGGAACGGGACGGCAGCATCTTCTCGCATATCCGCCAGTATCCCAAGCCGTAGTCCGTGCATATCCCGTCATTGCGGCACGTCCGGTACCGCATTGACGGACAGATAAAAAAACAGGGCCAGTCTCCCTTGTGTGGGGGACTGGCCCTGTTGCGCAGGCGGTCCAAAAAAAGATGGCCGCAACATATCGTATGGTGCGCCGGAAGGAGCGCCGTCCAAGCTGTCCGGCCGTGCCGCGTAGCGCATCTCATGCGCGGCGGCAAGGCGACGCATCTCTTTCCGGGGGACACCATTTCTTTGCCTTCATGCCGGACCTTGTCTTTCTCCCGCATCATGTCGGGGGACGGTGAGTCGCGCACAGCCTGCGCGACACGAGGCCTTGCCGGTGATCCGGCCAAAAGTTTTTGGCAGGGATGGGAGAGTTTGAGGGGGAAGGGGAGACCTTTTTTCAAAAAGGGCCTCCTTCCCCCTCATCCTTTTATTCCTGCTCTTCAGCTTCCATATCGGCCAGCAGCTGACGGATGCCGTCCAGCCGGGCGGCCGCCGTGTCCTTGAGACCGGCATGGAGCTCATTGCCGACGATGCCTTCCAGGGTATCGGCCAGCCAGGGGAAGAGGCTGTCGGCCAGGGCTTCGGCCTGCGTCACCGAAGAAAGGCCGCTCAGGGCCTGGCGCTGCATGCGGATGTAGATCTCTTCCGCCGTAGCCAGGTTGCGATGACGGGCAGTGAACAGATCGCCCAGGCAGGGCGTGGTGCAATCCTGCGCGGCGGCTTCCAGCGACTGGCGCTGGGCCTGCATGGTCTGGCGGAAACCGTCTTCGGGCAGGCCGTCCTTGTCTTTTTTGTTCTGGGCGTAGGTCTGGGCAGCGGCGGCATAGGCCTGGGCGTCACAGACCAGGGGCAGGAGCTCGGCGGCCTGTTCCAGGCTCTCGCGCTGGCGTTCCAGGCTGTGGATGATCTTGCGGGCAAAGGCGGCCATCTTGCAGGCCCCGGGCTGCCCGGCGGCGTGACCGGCCTCGGCGGCTTCGGCTTCCTGCATGGCCAGGTTCAGGTCTTCGGCCACATGCAGGATCTCCAGCCCCAGCATGGCCTGGAGGTTGTTCTCGGCACGGGCCTGTTCCAGCAGCAGGATGTCCAGACGGGTCTCCTGCTCCAGATCGAGATATTCGGGCGACATGCGGCAGACCTGATCCATGACCAAGGCCACATGCTCTTCCCAGACCTGTTGCAGCACGCTCTGGTCAGGCTCCTTGGCATGCTTCTGCTGCGCGGGCAGGGCGGCCACATCGATGCCGTCCAGATTGAAATTCTCCAAGCCCTTGGGGCCGTAGCAGCGGGCCAGACGGGCGGCCAGAGCCTGATCCAGCGGGTACTGGCTGATGAGGGCGGTGATGGCGTTCTCGTCAGCGCCCACGCGCTGGGCCTGGGCGATGTCCTGCAGGACGCTTTCCTTGTACGCAGACAGCTCTTCGGGCTGCTTCATGACGAACTCCTGAAAAGCCGGACGATCCCGGCGTGTGATCTGTTGAAGGTAAGGGCGCGGCGCAGCCTCCTTGTCTCGTGGGGAGGACGGTGCCGCAGGCAGCCGTGGCCGCGGGCCTGTCCCGGACTGCCTGCCGGAGCAAGGATACGGGCGGGAGGGCCGGGCCGGACGGCGATGGCACGGGCGCGGGAAGCGCTCCCGGCGTTGCCGCCGGGGCTGCCGTGTTCAAAGGGTAAGCCTCAAATGGCATCTGTGAAGGATGCGGAAGGAAATTTCCAAGGATTTTTATGGCGGTGGACAGGGCGCGCAGCTACTGTTGTGCCATCCGTCCGGGGAGAAGAGGATATACGTTTCTGCACGGCGCGGGGGGCAGCGGTACCGCAGGGACATGGCTGGCAGCAGTCTGGAAAGGAGGGGGGAGCTGCGGTTGCCCGGAGCCCGCCGGCGGTGCGGGACGGTATCAGCTGGTGAAAACGGAGATGCGTCCAGCGCTCCACCAGAGGAAAAAGGAAAAGGGCCGCTTCCGTACGGGAAGAAGGCCCTTCAACAATTCTTATTTGCGCGTGCTAGTCGGCCACGGGCTGCCAGTCTTTGATGCCCACGTCGATGGAGGCCACGCCCCGGTAGTAGTCCAGGCGCGGCGTGTAGGCCACACGGATGCGTGAGCCCACGGAAGAGGGCGGAAAGGCCGTGGCCATGTTCCAGCCCTTGGCCATGAGGGTGATGCCGCTGGCGCTGTCCTTCAGGCGCAGACGCACATGGTCGCCGCTGTAGCCCAGCGGGCTGCGATCCACCACCGTGAGTTCCGGGGAGGCAAAGACCGGTTCGGCATTGCCTGCCCCAAAGGGCTGCATGAGTTCCAGCTCCTGCAAGAAGGCGGAGTCCGAAGCCTGCTGGAAATCCAGCTCGCATTCCAGCAGCAGGGCCGGGGTCAGGGGCTGCTCGCCCAGCTCGTCCGCCACGACCTGTTCGAAGGCCTCGCGGAAGCGTTCCAGCTGGTTGGGTTCCAGGCGCACGCCCGCGGCCAGCTTGTGGCCGCCGAAGCCTGCCAGCACATGGGCCGTCTTCTGGAGCCCGGCGTAAAGGTCGAACTCGCGGATGGAGCGGCCCGAGCCCTTCATCATATTGTTGTCGTCGCAAAGGATGATGGTGGGCCGGTAGAATTCTTCCACGATGCGCGAGGCCACGATGCCCACGATGCCGGGGTGCCAGTCGCCGCCGTAGAGCACCAGGGCCGGGCGCTGGCGCTGCTCCAGCTGGCGGTGGGCCTGCTCGCGGGCGGCGGCCCAGATGCGCTCCTCTTCCTCGCGGCGCTGGGTGTTGAGGGCATCCAGATGCTGGGCCAGGCGGAGGGCCTCCACATGGTCCTTGCTGCGCAACAGCTGGAGGGCGGTGTCGGCCGCGCCCATGCGTCCGGCGGCATTGATGCGCGGCGCCAGACGGAAGACCACCTGTCCGGCGTTGAGGCGGGCGGCCGCGTCGGAACCGCTCACGGTCTTGAGGGCGGCGATACCGGGACGGGCGGCCTCGGCCAGCTTGTCCAGCCCGCCGCGCACGAGGATGCGGTTCTGCCCGCCCAGGCGCATGACGTCGGCCAGCGTGCCCAGGGCCACCAGATCCAGCACCTTGTCCATCTTGAAGCGGCGGCCCGTGTGCGGGGCCAGGGCCGCGTTGACGGCGGCCATGAGGAAGAAGGCCACGCCCACACCGGCCAGATGGGGGCAGGGCATGTCGTCTTCCGGGCCAAGACGGGGATTGCAGATGGCGTCGGCCGGGGGCAGTTCCGGCGGCGGCAGGTGGTGGTCGGAGATGACCACGGTCATGCCCAGCTCGCGGGCGCGGGCCACGGCCGCCATGTCGGAGATGCCGCAGTCCACGGTGAGCAGGATGCCGCAGCCCTGCGCGGCCAGTTCTTCGATGGCCGGGATGTTCAGGCCGTAGCCTTCGCTGCGGCGGTCGGGCACATGCCACAGGGCTTCCAGGCCGTGGGCTTCCAGCACGTCCAGCACCAGCGTGGAGGAGGTGATGCCGTCCACGTCGTAGTCACCCCAGACGGCCAGCTTCTTGCCGTCCAGCAGAGCCTTGCTGATGACCTCGGCCGCCTGCGGGAACTGGGGCCAGCGGGACGGCGGCACCAGATCGGGCAGACGCGCGGAAAGATAGGCGTCCAGCTCTTCGGGGCTGTCCAGGCCGCGCCGCCAGAGGATGTCCAGCAGCAGGGGAGAGATGGAGAGCTCACGGGCCAGACCGCGCGGCGGCGAACCGGCAGGGGGCTCACGGAACAGCCAGCGCTTCATGCCGCCACCTCCATGACAGGCCCACGCCGCCGGATGCTGCGGCGACGGGACATGCCTGAGGTGCGGAAAAGGGCAAGAGGGGCGCTGGCTGTCATGCTGTCTCCTTTAGACGGCGGCTTTCATCTCGGCCTGGATGGCACGGGCGGCCTCGGCAGGCGAGGGAGCCTTGAGGATGGGACGTCCCACCACCAGGAAGTCGGCACCGGCCTGCACGGCACGGGCGGGCGTCATGATGCGCTGCTGGTCGTCGGTATCGGCACCCGCAGGACGGATGCCGGGGCACAGGCAGCGCAGGCCCTGGCAGGAGGCCTTGATGCGGGCGGCCTCATGGCCGGAACAGACCACGCCGTCCAGGCCCCAGCCGCGGGCCTTGCCGGCCAGTTCCAGGGCAAAGTCGGAAGGATCGGCGCTGATGCCGGGCATCTCGCCGGGGCCGAAGCTGGTCAGGGCCGTGACGCCGAAAAGCTGGGGAGCCTTGCTGCCGTAGCTGTCGGCGGCAATACGGGCCTCGCTGCACATGCGCTCGCCACCCTGGCAGTGCAGGGTCAGCAGTTCCGCACCGGCGGCGGCAGCGGCCTTGACGGCCTGGGCCACGGTGTGGGGGATGTCGTAGAATTTCATGTCCAGGAAGACATGGAAGCCAAGGTCGTGCAGTTCGCGGATGATGTCCGGACCGGCCAGGGTGAACAGTTCCATGCCCACCTTGCACCAGGGCACGGCGCCTTGCAGTTCGCGGGCCAGGACGAGAGCGTCTTCCTTGCGGGGCAGATCCAGAGCGACAATGAGTTGGGCAGCCATCGTTCTTCTTCCTTTAAAGGAGGTGTCCGTTGTTCAGGGCCTCCACCAGCTCGGGGCGGCAGTGGGGGGCCAGGGTCGCGGCCAGGTAGGCGGCGCGCAGGTGGTCGTAAGCCGTGTCCAGGTCGTCATTGACGATAAGGGCATCATAGTGGGGCGCTTCCTGCATCTCGGCACGGGCATTGGCCAGGCGGCGCAGGATGACTTCCTCGCTGTCCAGGCCGCGGCCGCGCAGACGGCGTTCCAGCTCTTCCATGGAAGGCGGCAGGATGAAGAGGAAGCGGGCATCGGGCATGTTCTTGCGCAGCTGGGCAGCGCCTTGCACGTCGATGTCGAACAGGATGTCCTGGCCTTTGGCCAGCATCTCGCGCACAGGGGGCAGGGGCGTGCCGTAGAAGTTGCCGTGCACTTCGGCCCATTCGGCAAAATGGCCCTGGTCGCGCAGCTCCACGAAGCGCTCGCGGCTCAGGAAGTGATAGTCCTTGCCGTCCACTTCGCCCTCGCGGGGGGCGCGGGTGGTGCAGGAGATGGAATAGCCGAAGTTGGGGAATTCTTTGCGCAGGCGTTTGATGAGCGTGGTCTTCCCCGTGCCGGAGGGCGCGCTGATGACCAGCGCGATGCCGAGTCTGTTCATGATGTCAAAATCTCCTTCCGCAGGCAGAGCCCGCAGAGCTCAGTGTCGGACGACCGTGACGGGAACCCGCCGGCTATTCGAGGTTCTGTACCTGCTCGCGGCACTTTTCCAGTTCGTTCTTGAAATCGACCACCATGCGCGAAAGCTGCACATCGGGGATCTTGTTGCCGCAGGTGTTGATCTCGCGGAAGCATTCCTGCAGCGTGAAGTCCAGACGGCGGCCGGCATCCTTGCCCGCATCCAGCAGTTCGTGCAGACGGGCAAGGTGGGTGTGCAGGCGGGTCAGCTCTTCGGTGACGTCCAGACGGTCGGCCAGGATGGTGACCTCCTGCAGGAAGCGGTTCTCGTCCAGGCCGTTGACGGCTTCCAGCGCCTCGTTGAGGCGTTCGCGCATGACGGCGGCGCGCTCTTCCTTGATCTCGGGCGCGCGTTCGGCGATGAGGCCGGTCCATTCTTCCATGCGCAGGATGCGGGAATGCATGTCGCGGGCCAGGGCGCGGCCCTCGGCGGCGCGGGCGTCGTTCCAGTCTTCCAGTGCCAGGGACAGGCCTTCTTCCAGGGCCAGGGTCAGGCTCTCGTCAACTTCGTCACCGGCATCGCCCCACAGGCCGGGCAGGGCGAGCAGGGCGTTGTAGTCGGGGGTGAAGGACTCGCCACGGCGGGCAGCCAGTTCTTTCAGGCTGTCCAGCATGGCTTCGGCCTGCATGGCGTCAAAACGCGGCGCGGGGCCGGTGCCGCCGGTGTACTGGAGGGTCAGGCTGATGTCCACGCGACCGCGGGAGGCGAAGCGGCGCACCACTTTTTCCAGGCGCGGCTCAAGGCTGCGCACGCTCATGGGCAGACGCCATTTAAGGTCCAGATGGCGGCTGTTGACGCTTTTGACTTCCCATTGCTGGGTGAAGCCTTCGCTCTCTACCAGGCAGCGGCCGAAGCCGGTCATACTGCGCAGCATAATATCCCCCTGAAGTGAAAATATTCCAAAAGAATAGGCCAAGCAGCTCCATAATGCAAGGAACGCGCCCGCGCGGCTGGATACATGCCGCGGAAGGCGCGTCCCCAAAATGAACGTATCCTTCCAGGATACGAGGAGCCTAGGCTCAGGAGAACTTGCCGTTGCCGCCGCAGGCGGAACCGGAGCTGGGCGCGGCGGGGGCGCTGCCGCAGCCGCCGGCCTGACCGCAACCGGCAAGGCCTTTGCCCGTCTTGGAGGCCAGCGGATGCACCGGGCCGGGCTTGAAGGGGAAGGCGCCGGTCTTGAGCGGGCTGGGCACGCTCATCTGGCGCTGGGTCTCGGCATGGCCGCACTGGGGGCAGGCGGGCGTTTCGTCACCGAACGCCAGCTCTTCGAACTGGGCCCCGCAGGCGGGGCAGACAAAATCATACAGGGGCATGGAGCACTCCTTGCCATGTTTTGAGCCGCAGCCGGGGCCGCGGGACAGTGAGGTGTATCGGCAGGCAGCCGCCGGGACGGAAAAGCTCCGGCCTGCCTCTTGTCTGTAACGTTCCGCTGCTTATATAAGCAGTATATGAGCGATGGCAAGTGCGGGCCCGGCTTCTTTGTTCCGGACGGGCGCCTTGCCGCACAGGAGTATTACGATGAAAAAGATTCTGCTGCTGGCCGGCGATTATGTGGAAGATTACGAAGTGATGGTGCCTTTCCAGATGCTGCTGATGCTGGGCTACGAAGTCCACGCCGTCTGCCCGGGCAAGAAGGCCGGCGACTTCGTGCGCACGGCCATCCATGACTTTGAGGGCGACCAGACCTACAGCGAGAAGCGCGGCCACAACTTCGCCATCAACTATGACTTCGACAAGGTCGATGTGGCTGACTACGCCGGTCTGGTGGTGCCCGGCGGGCGCGCGCCCGAATACCTGCGCCTCAACGAGCGCGTGCTGGAGATCGTGCGTGAATTCGACGCCGCCGGCAAACCCATTGCCGCCATCTGCCACGGCCCCCAGCTGCTGGTGAGCGCGGGTATCCTCAAGGGCCGCACCTGCACCTGCTACGCTGCGGTCAAGCCCGATGTGGTGGCCGCGGGCGCCACCTGGCATGACTTCAACGCCACGGCCAGCAACGCGGTGGTGGACGGCAATCTGGTCACGGCTCCGGCCTGGCCTGCGCATCCGGCCTGGATCGCCGCCTTCGTCAAGCTGCTGGGCGCCCAGATCAGCATCTAGCCTGCGAATAACAATATCCCCTGACAGGGAAAGAGGGAGCCGTGCCGCAGGGCAGGCTCCCTCTTTTTGTATGGATTCGTCTGTTGAGCCCCGAGGCGCGAAACCAAAGGCATGCGCCATACGGGGGATGTGCGTATGCCTGAGGCCTGGGCGGCAGGCGCCCCGGTCTTGTCCGGCAGGGGCCTGCCCCGGTAGCCGACAGGAAGATCCTGAACTGCCGGTGCGGGCCTGTCTTCTTTCTCCGGCGGGGAGGAGGGGTGCCTCTCTACCTCGTGCGGGCAAGGAAGACGGCGTCGTTGCGGTAACGCACCGCAGGCTGCGTGGCCGGACCGCCCAGGTTCCCGCTGTTGTCCTCGGCAAAGATGCCGCGCTGGCCGATGCGCGAGACGAAGCCGGGATGCGCCTGGTAGTGGGGCTTTTCCGGCTGCTGGGGGATGGGCGTCACGCTTTGGAGCACGAGGCAGGCACCCACACGGCCCGCCTGGGCGGCGGCATCATCGGCGGATGCGGGGACGGCGCTCTCCCACATGGCCCGGCCCAGGCGGACATAGCCGTCAGCAAGGGCCCCGGCAAGGCGTTTTTCCATGACGGATGCCGGGAGCTGCTCCACGCGGGGGGCGCTACAGGACTCAAGGGTATCCACGGGGCGGACATGGTCGTCCGTCGCCTGATAATGACGGGAAAAACCGCCGGTACAGCCGGATGCCAGCAGGGTGAGGCCCAAAAGGACAGAGAGTGCATAGCGGCAGGACATGGCATTTCCTCTCTTGGTTACAGGGGATGCGGCCGCAAAGGGGGGAAGGAAAAGGTTCGCTCCAGTGATTCATGGTGCGGTGCGGTACGATGCCGGGCAGGTTTCGCGGTCGGGAGCAGCGGTTTTTCCCGTCCGGTCGATGGGGGGAATATGAAACATATTTAATCGCTATGTTTTTATTTCAGAGATCAGAAATTTTAGCAAGCTCTTTGAGACAACTATCCCGTCACATCCCCCACGATCCTGAGAGGACGGGGCCCGGGGGAGGGACGTGCCGCTGCTGCCTGGAGCTGTCCTGCGGGACGTTCCCGGCAGGCCTTCGGACATCGATAGCGGCGGGACGACAATGCCCCTCCCCGGGGCCCCAAAGCAAAGATATCTAGTCCGCCAGCGGTTCCACCAGCAGGCCCTTGTCCGTGACGGACAGGGGGCGCACGGCCAGCAGTTCGCGACCGGGATGGGCCCCGGCGGGCAGGATGCAGGGCACATAGAATTCGTTGACGCCCTTGATGGCTTTGCGGCGGCGGGCAGGGGCCTGGTCGGGGGCGGGGCTGTCGGCGGCCAGCAACATGCGCGGCAGGGCCAGCTGTGCCTGCCAGAAAGTCTGGCGGCGTTCCTCCACGGCGGCGCGGACACGGGCGGCCCGCTCCTGCTTGACCTGCTGGGGCAGGTGGCCGTCAAAGCGGTCGGCGGCGGTACCGGGGCGACGGGAATAGGGGAAGACGTGGGCATAGCTGAAGGGCGTCTCGCGTACGAAGTCCAGCAGGCAGGCCACATCTTCTTCACGCTCGCCGGGGAAGCCCGCGATGATGTCCGCCCCCAGCCCCATGACGGGCCAGTGGGCGTGCAGGCGTTCCACGGCACGCTGGAGCATTTCGGCCGTATAGTGGCCGCGGCCCATGCGGCGCAGCACGGGCTGGCTGGCGTGTTGCAGCGAGATGTGCAGCTGCGGGCAGAGCATGCGGCAGGCCATGAGGGTCTCCACCCCTTCGTCGTCCAGCTGCGACGGTTCCAGGGAGCTGATGCGGAAACGGCCGCGTCCGGCGAATTCCGGGGCAAGGGCGGCATCCAGACGGCGGAGCAGGCTCCAGAAATCACCAAAATCAGCGTTGTCCCGGCCATATTGGCGCAGATTGATGCCGGAAATCATGATCTCGGCATGCCCGGCCAGCAGCAGGCGCCGGGCCTCGGCGATGACGTCTTCCGGCGGGCGGCTCAGGCAGCGGCCGCGGGTGAGGGGCACGATGCAGTAGGTGCAGCGGTGCTGGCAGCCGTCCTGCACCTTGAGCACGGGGCGGGCGCGCCGGAAGCCGCTGATGGCAAAGGGCGGGTAGGAAGGGGCCTGCGCTTCTCCTGCCGGAGCCTGGGCTTCTTCCGTCCAGGGCCCGGCCAGCAGCAGGCGCTTGTCGCCCTGGGGCAGAACGAGGTCCGGCTGTACGCAGTCCTCGTGGCCGTGCCGGCGAAAGTCCTCGAACAGGCGGGCCGCGCAGCCGGTCAGGATCAGGCGGGCAGCGGGAGCCGCGCGGCGCAGACGGAACACGGCATTGCGGGCATCGCGCTCCCCTCGGGCCGTGATGGCGCAACTGTTGACGCAGACCACGTCCGCCTGGGCGGGGTCGTCGCATTCCACGCCGCCACGGGCCTGCCAGGCCTCGCGCAGGGATTGCGTTTCGTACTGGTTCACCTTACAGCCAAAGGTAATGAAGTAGAATTTCCATGCTTGCATGGCTGCTATGTAGGGCAAAGGCCGTCCCCTTGACAAGAGGCGGCCGGGCCCGCTGGAGATGGATGATGAAAGGATGTGTGTGGCGGCATCCCTCCCGTTGGGGCGGGCTGCTGGTGTGGCTGTTGCTGCTGCCGCTGTGCTGTACGGCGGAGACGGCTGCCGGTGAACGTGGCGGCGAGCTGTCCGGCCTGTCCGCCGAGGACCGTATCAATCTGCTGTGCCTGCGTTCGGCCTATCCGCAGATCAGGGCGGTGGAATCCGGGCCTGACGGCATCTGGCTGCGCCTGGAAGGGGAGCGGCGGGTGCTCTATGCCTCGGCAGCGGAACTGGCGGCCCATCCTTATGATGATGCGGCCCTGCTGGACAGGGAACAGCGTCTGGCCCGGCGTCTCGATCCCGCACGCATGGATGTCTCGCTGCGTGCCAGCATGCACTTGCCCTATCTGCCGGACCCGGAACGGGCGGCCACGCCGCGGGGCTATTCGCCCGGCCGCTGGCGCAGCTATGCCTTTTTGAGGGCCCTGTACGGTGCGGATGCGGCCACGGTCCGCCGGGGCCTGGGCGGGACGTCCCTGCAGGGACGCAAGGTGCGGATGAGCGGGGCCGCCGTGCGGGCGCTGGCCGCCGTGGATGGCCGCCTGCGCGAGGCCGTGCGGCAGCGGCCGGAGCTCAAGCCCTGGCTGGTCTCGGCCGGAGGTTTTTTGTGGCGCCCCATCGCCGGAGAGCAGCGCCTGAGCCCGCATTCCTTCGGTATCGCCATCGACCTGAGCCCGCAGCGGGCGCCGTACTGGCGCTGGGCCAAGCTGGAGCGCCATCCCCTGCAACAGTCCTACGACAGCGAGATCGTCCGGGCCTTCGAGGCCGAGGGCTTCATCTGGGGCGGCAAATGGCACGAATATGATCTGATGCACTTCGAATACCGGCCCGAGATCATGGCCAAGGCCCGTGTGCTGCACCAGCTGGAGACGGCTGGCGGGAGCGGGCTCGAAGATCTTCCCGGCGGGACCGGGCGGGACGGCGGGACAGTCGCGTCCCCTCATGACCTGTCGGGAGTGGTGTCGGCAGGGGGGAGCAACGGCTGAGAGACCTCTGTCCCGGCGGCCGTCCCAGGCAGGCAGCGAGCCGGGGCGGGGATGCTGTGTCGTCGCGAACGTGTCGGGCAGGCAGAGCCCGCAAAAAAAGGAGGGGTCCCGGTGGGGCCCCTCCTTTGTCATTCGTATGGCAGGACGGCTTAGTCCTGACCGGTGGCCGCAGCCTCGTCCACGACCCAGATCAGGTCGCCCACGCTGGGGCGCACCATCTGGGCAGGCAGGGTGGGCTCGGCCAGCAGATCCAGCACCTGGCCCAGCACCTGATGCTTTTCCTTGCCCGTGACCAGGAACATGCAGCAGCGGGAGTTGTTGATGACCGGCAGGGTCAGGGTCAGACGGTCGGCTTTGCGCTCGGGCACATACTGGTCGATGACCAGACGCTTGTGTTCGGCCAGGGCCGGAGAGTTGGGGAAGATGGAGCCGGTGTGGCCGTCATCGCCCATGCCCAGGATCATGAAGTCGAAGCGGGGCAGGTCGTTGGGACCGATATTGAAGTCCTGGCGGATCTGCTGCTCGTATTTGACGGCAGCTTCCACAGGGTCGATGTCGCCGCGCATGCGGTAGAAGTGGGTGGCAGGCACATGGCTCAGCAGTTCGCGGCGGGCAAGGCCGTAGTTGCTGTCAGGATGGTCGGGCCCCACGCAGCGTTCGTCCACCCAGAAAAAGCTCATCTTGTCCCAGGGCAGGCGGTCGGCCCAGTCACTGGCCGCCAGCAGACGGAACAGGGGGATAGGCGTCTGGCCGCCGGAAAGGGCGATGCGGAACACGCCGCGTTCGGCCACGGCTTCTTCACAGGCGGCGGCCAGGATATGGGCGGCGCGCTCGGCCATGGCGGCAGGATCTTTATGGATATGCACGGAAAGATGGATGGATCTGCTGCGCGCTTTCATGATGATCTCCTTATTGTGGACTGCGCAATAAAAACGGCGCGGCACAGGATACCGCCCGTGTTGCTGTCATTTCCTTCAGGACGTACCACCATAATGCAGGCCGGTGCCGGCGGCAAGCCCCCTGAGGCCTGTCTGCCGCTGCGGGCGGGAGAGGAATGCCGAAAATCCCCTGCGCTGTGGTCTCCGGGAACAGAAAAATTTTTTCCTGTGATTCAGGGATGCTGTTTTTGTGCCGGGGACTGTTCGGCGGCGCGCAGGGAGTCGTACTCCATGACGGGGCGGGCGGTATCCAGACGGGGGCGCAGACGCAGGGGCAGGGGGGTCCCCGTACGGCGGGGCGACATGTCCAGACGCAGGACGCACCAGGCCCCGAAGGGCAGGCGGGAAAGGGCCGCGGCATGGACGTGCGTCCCGTGATGCCAGCGGCAGGCGGGCCGCCAGAGGCAGCTTGCCGCGTGCAGTCGTCCCGGACGGGCGGCCAGCAGGCGCCAGGCTGTCCAGAAGGGCAGGCAGTGACCGGGCCAGGCATGGCGACGCCCGTGCAGCCGCCAGGTCAGCCAGGGCAGGGAGGCGCTGTTCCAGAAAGTGAGGGCCAGACCGCAGGCCGCCACGCGGCAGGCCTCGCCCAGTGCCGCAGGCAGGGCGGCGGGCGGCAGTTCGTCGGCCCGCAGCAGTACCCAGTCGAAACTGTTGTCGGCAAAGGGCAGCCAGTCCGGGGAGGCGGCTTCTATTTCCACGCCTTGCGGGGCCCTGCGCCGGGCCTGCTCCCGCAGGGCCGGAGAGGCTTCGCAGGCGCTCAGGTCAAAGCCGCTCTGCCAGAGCGGCGGCAGAACATGCCCCGCCCCGCAGCCGATGACCAGCAGTTCCCTGCCCCGGCGTGGCCAGGGGGCCAGCATGGAGAGCAGCAGGGCAGTCCTTTCCGGCAAGGCGATGTGCTGGTGGAACGGGCTTGGGGGCTGAAGGGGCATGCGGGCTCCTTGGAAGGTGGGGGTTCTCTATCCTGCTAATGTAGGGCCTGCCGGAGCGACAGGCAAGAGGGATGCGGGATGAAGTCCCGATACTCCCGCAGGGGATGTCCGGCCTGCGGGAGCGGGGAAAAAGGCGGGCAGACGGGATGCAGAAGGGCGATGCGTTATCGCGGCGCGCGCAGGACCAGCAGCAGGATCTCGGAAGGTACGCCCAGGCGCAGGGGAAAACCGCCCCACAGGCCGCTGCCGGGGCCCACATACAGGCGGGCATCGTCCCGGACATACCAGCCGCGCACGAAACCGCCGTTGAACAGGGCCACGCCCTGATCCAGCAGCAGGGCCAACCCGCCGTGGGTATGGCCGGAAAGCTGCAGGTCGATCTTCGGGGCCGTCTCATGGAAGAGCTCCGGCTTGTGGGCCATGAGGATGCGCGGTCGCGGCGTCCCTTCCAGGGCACTGTGCGGATCGGGGCCGGGCAGGCCGAAGCGTTCAGCCACATTGTCGGTGACGCCAGCCACGGTCAGGTGGCTGCCCCGCACCGGCAATACCACGGCCTCGTTCTCCAGCAGGGTGATGCCGTGGGCACGCAGGACGGGCCGCCAGGCAGGCAGGTCGGAGTAATATTCATGGTTGCCCGGGCAGGCGAAGACGCCCAGCGGCGCCCGCAGGTCGGCCATGGGCGCGAAGTCCTCACGCCGCAGGGCGGGGCTGCCGTCCATAAGGTCGCCCGTGAGCAGGATGATGTCCGGCCTGAGGGCATTGGTCCTGTCCACCACGGCCCGGGTCCATGCGGCGGGAAAGTTGCGGCTGATGTGCAGGTCCGTGAGCTGGGCCACGCGCAGTCCGTCCAGGGCGGGGGGCAGGCCGGGCAGGACGATCTCCTGCGTGCGGACTTCGGGGATGCGCAGGGCCGCGGGTACGGCCATGACGGTCAGTACCAGGGCCACCAGGAAAAGGGCGGCCATCTGCCGGTTGCTGTCGGGCAGGGCCGGAAGGCCCGGGCGCAGGCGGCGCGCCAGCCACCAGGCAAGGCAGGCAGCATCCCGGAGCAGCGAGAGCAGGGCCAGCAGGAAGAAGAGCACATGCGGCACGCCCGTGCTGACCAGCACCCAGCGCGGCAGCTCGGGATTGAAGGTGGCGTAGAGCAGGGAAAAGATGTGCAGCCGGAAGCCCACCAGCAGTACCAGCAGGGCCAGCAGCATCTTGAGCGGCCGCTTGCAGCGCAGGGGCAGCACGCAGCGGACCAGCATGTAGACGCAAAGGATGGTCGTGACGATCTTGAGCATAGGCAGGGAGCGGAGGAAGGCGCGGCTCCGGGACAGGCGGCAGAAAGTCAGCCAGAGGAACGCAGGGAGCCGGATAGAAAAAGGAGGGGCATCCCTTTGCAGGACGCCCCTCCCGGACAGGCTTAGAGGGCGGCGATGGCTTCCACTTCCACCTGGGCGCCCAGCGGCAGGCTCTTGATGGCCACGCAGGAACGGGCGGGGAAGGGTTCGCAGAAGTATTTCTTGTAGACTTCGTTGACCTTGGGGAAGTCGTTCATGTCAGCGATGAACACGGTGGTCTTGACTACGTTGGCGGTGGTCAGGCCCTGAGATTCCAGCAGGGCCACCACGTTCTTGCAGCACTGCTCGGCCTGGGCGCAGATGTCGCCTTCCACCAGCTTGCCGGTGGCGGGATCCAGCGGGATCTGGCCGGAGAGGAAGAAGATGTCGCCCACGCGGATGCCCTGGCTGTAGGGGCCCACGGCGGCAGGAGCGTTGGGGGTGCTGATGACGTCCTTGTTCATGAGGAACTCCTTGCGTATTGGCTGCTACTTGAAGACAGGCAGCAGGTTGAAGACATACAGGGTATGGCAGACGGCCACGATGATGCCGTAGACCAACAGCAGGGGCACGGTGGTGGAACCGCCGGGCACACGGTACAGGCTGGCCTGGAACTTGCGGCGGCTGGCGCGCAGCAGCAGGGCGGGCACGATGACCGACCAGATGGAGGCCGCCAGACCGGCCCAGCCGATGGCGGGCAGGAAGCCGTCGGGCCAGATGATGCCGCCGATCATGGGCGGCACGAAGGTGATGAGCATGGTCTTGGTGCGGCCCAGGCGGCTGTTGTCGAAGCCGCACAGGTCGGCCATGTAGTCGAACAGGCCAAGGCCCGCGCCCAGGAAGGACGTGGCGATGGCGAACAGGGCAAAGGCCTCCAGCATCTTGAGGATGATGCCGCCCAGGCTGGTGCCGGAAGCGGCCACCAGATCGCCCACGTTGGTGATGTGCTTGAAGTCGTCACGCGGGATGATGCCGTCGGCGGCGGCGATCCAGACCACGTAGCAGAGCAGGGCGATGACCGTACCGATGCGCAGGCAGCTGTTGATGGTGCGGGCGTCCTTGCCCAGATATTTGATGAGGCTGGGCACCGAGGCGTGGAAGCAGAAGGAGGTCAGGTAGGTGGAGGCCGCGCCGAAGATGAAGATGAATTCGCCGCTCTGGCCGTCCAGGCCCAGCATGGAATCCAGGCGGGCCTGACCGATCATGCCGCCGATGGACAGCAGGAAGGTGATGACCATGCCGCCCATGAGGATGGCGGACAGACGGTCCACAGCCTTGGAGCTCCACCAGACACAGGCCGTGAGCAGGATGGTGAAGATCAGGCTGGTGAGGACACGGGGCGGCGTGATGCCCCAGCTGGACTGCAGGGCATGCTGGACCACGGAACCGCCGCTGCTGACGTAGGCATAGACCAGCGTGTAGAGCACGAAGGCCACGGAAAAGCCGTTGAGCACGCTCCAGAAGGAACCCAGCGTGTTCTGCACCAGGGTGTGCAGGCTGTCGCCGGGCTCGAACAGCAGGTTGACTTCAAGGATGGCCTGGCTGGCGCGCAGCATGCAGAACCAGGAAAGCAGCATGAGCACCATGGACCAGTTGAACCACATGCCGGCCGAGGTCATGGGCAGGGCCAGCATGCCCGCGCCGATGGCCGTACCGGCCACCATCATGGAACCGCCCAGAGTGCGTTGGAAACCCTCACCGAAAATGAACTTCATGAATCCTTCTCCCCGGAATCAGACGTTACGGGACGCGTTGCCCAGAAGTTGGAGAGCAGCGCGCCGGAAATGTTCTGCCAGACGCTGAACAGGGCGCCGGCAATGGCGGCGGCAGGCGTGAAATGCGCCAGCGCCAGGGCTGTGGCCAGCCCGGAATTCTGTGTGCCTATCTCTATGGCCAGGGCGCGGCGACGCGGCGGCGCAAAGCGCAGCCGGCAGGCGGCGAACCAGCCCACGGCCAGGCCAAGGAGGTTGTGGGCGATGACCGCCGCGAAGATGGCGGGCCCGGCCGAAAGGATGTTCTGCGCATTGACGGCGATGATGCCGGCGATGACCAGGGTGATGACCAGGGCCGAGGCCAGCGGCAGGAAGGGCATGAGCCTGTCCACCAGGCCGCGCTGGAAATGGTGCAGCAGCAGACCCAGCAGCACGGGCACCAGCACGATCTTGACGATGGACCAGAAAAGGCCGCCCATGTCCACCGGCACCCACACACCGCCCAGCAGCCAGGTCAGCGGCGGGGTCAGCAGCAGCGAGACCAGGGTGGCCGCTGCCGTCATGGCCACGGAAAAAGCCACGTCGCCGCGGGCGATGAAGGTCAGCACGTTGGAGGCAGTCCCGCCCGGGGCCGTGCCCACCAGGATCATGCCCATGGCCAGTTCCGGCGGCAGGGCGAACACATGGCACAGGGCAAAGGCCAGCAGCGGCATGCAGCCGAACTGCACCACCAGTCCCAGCCCCAGATCGCGGGGATGCCGCAGCACATGGCTGAAGTCCTGCCAGTGCAGGGTCATGCCCATGCCCAGCATGATGATGCCCAGCATGGCGGAAATATGCGGCGCCACCCAGGAAAAGATCCAGGGTTGCCACAGGGCCAGCGCCGAGAAGGCGATGATGATGACACCCATGAAGCGGGTCAGGGCGACACTGAGCCTGCGCAGAACCGACAGCATACGACCTCCTCCTTTGCGGACATGATGAACCATGCATCTTGGCAGACTCAGGGCGGCAAATCAAGCCGTTCATCCGGCCGCGGGAACAGACAAAATCCTCGGCCGGGGGCGTGGACAAAGGGACGTCGCTCACGCATCCCTGACGCCGGGCATGTTCCTGTGGCTGCGGCGCGTGCTTGAAATGTGGCGCAAGCCCGGCTAGACTGTACGCCCTGCCGGCCCGGCCGGCACACATCACTTTTGAGGATACTATGAGCAACGAACCGGACAAGATCATTTATTCCATGATCCGCGTGTCCAAGCGCCACGGCCAGAAAGAAGTGCTGAAGGACATCTCCCTTTCGTACTTCTACGGGGCCAAGATCGGCGTCCTGGGCCTCAACGGCGCGGGCAAGTCCAGCCTGCTGAAGATCCTGGCCGGTGTGGACGAAGCCTTTGACGGCAAGACCGTGCTGGCTCCCGGCTACACCATCGGCTACCTGGAACAGGAACCCCTGGCCGGGGAGACCCGTACCGTGCGCGAGGTGGTGGAAGAGGGTGTGAGCGAACTCATGGCCATCGCCAAGGAGTTCGAGGAAATCAATGCCCGTTTCGCCGAACCCATGGAACCTGAGGAGATGGACGCCCTCATCGAGCGTCAGGCCCAGGTGCAGGAACTGATGGACCACAAGGGCGTGTGGGATCTGGACGCCCGGCTGGAAATGGCCATGGACGCCCTGCGCTGCCCGCCGGCCGACATGACCGTGGACAAGATCTCCGGTGGCGAACGCCGCCGCGTGGCCCTGTGCCGCCTGCTGCTGCAGGCCCCGGACATCCTGCTGCTGGACGAACCCACCAACCATCTGGATGCCGAATCCGTGGCCTGGCTGGAGCGTTACCTCTCCACCTTCCCCGGTACGGTCATCGCCGTGACCCACGACCGTTACTTCCTGGACAACGTGGCCGGCTGGATCCTGGAACTGGACCGCGGCCGGGGCATCCCGTGGAAGGGCAACTACTCCTCCTGGCTGGAACAGAAGCAAAAGCGCCTGGCCAATGAGGAAAAGGCCGAAGCCGACCGCCAGAAGACCCTGGCCCGCGAACTGGAGTGGATCCGCATGTCGCCCAAGGGCCGCCACGCCAAGGGCAAGGCCCGCATCAACGCCTACGAGGCCATGCTCTCCCACGAGAGCGAGAAGCGCGCCCCGGATCTGGAGATCTACATTCCGCCGGGACCGCGTCTGGGCAAGAGCGTCATCGAGCTCACCGGCGTCAGCAAGAGCATGGGCGACCGTGTGCTGATGGAAGATGTCAACGCCATCATCCCGGCCGGTGCCATCGTGGGCATCATCGGCCCCAACGGCGCGGGCAAGACCACACTCTTCAAGATGCTGGTGGGTCAGGAACAGCCCGATACCGGCACCGTGAAGGTGGGCGATACCGTGCAGTTCGCCTATGTGGACCAGGGCCGCGAGTCCCTGGAGCCGGGCAAGAGCGTATACGACATCATCAGCGAAGGCCACGACACCATCAAGCTGGGCAGCCGCGAAGTCAACGCCCGTGCCTACTGCACGCGCTTCAACTTCCATGGTGCCGACCAGCAGAAAAAGGTGGACGTGCTTTCCGGTGGTGAGCGCAACCGTCTGCACCTGGCCCGGATGCTGAAATCCGGCGCCAACGTGCTGCTGCTCGACGAACCCACCAACGATATCGACGTCAACACCATGCGCGCCCTGGAAGACGCCCTGGACAACTTCGCCGGCTGCGTGCTGGTGGTGAGCCACGACCGCTGGTTCCTGGACCGCATCGCCACGCACATCATGGCCTTCGAGGGCGACTCCAGCGTCATCTTCTTCGAGGGCAACTTCAGCGAATACGAGGAAGACCGCAAGAAGCGTCTGGGCAAGGAAGCGGAGACCCCGCACCGGCCCAAGTTCCGCAAGCTGACCCGCTGATGTTCGCCGCGGCTGTCCCGTCGCTCCGTGCCCTTGCCGGCATGGGCGCGACGGGGCGGCCCGGCCCCGCCTTTCCTGCCTGCCCCGGGACGACCCGGCAGGCAGGGCTTTCCCGGAGGCACGGCATGGTGCCGTGTCCCCGTCCCGGCCGGGACGTCTTTCCCGGCCTTTCCCTCCGCCTTCCTGTCCGGGGCCCCGCCCCGGGATCCTTTTCCTCTCCCCGGCCTGGGCCCAGGCCGCCTGCCGTTCCCGGACAGGACGACATTACTGACTTGAAAAGTCAGGAACAGGATGATGAAACAAAAGACAACTGGACACCGTCGTATCCCTTCCCGCCTGCTGGGAGTCTCGCTCCTGCTGGCGGGCATGAGCCTTGTCCCCGTATCCGGGCCGGTCTGGGCCCGCGAAGGCGCCACCGCGGCCACGTTCGGCCTGGTGGACGAAGCGCCGCATACCTTCCTGCGCCCGAAGCAGGTCTCCCTCTTCCCCACCCACGCGCTGGTGCAGGGGGAAGAAGAACTGGAGGTCCGTGTGCGGGACGGCGTGGGGCGTGTGGAACTTTTCGTGCCCGAGAACGCCCGCAACCTGCAGTTCGATCTGGGGGACGTGCGTCTTGCCAGCTGGCGCAGCCGGGTGGCCCCGGCCGCCGTGGCCGATGGTGACGCCCGTCGCCGCCAGGATCTGCTGGCCCGCAAGCGTGCCGTGGAAGGGGAGCTGGAAGCCGTCTCGGCCCGTCTTGGCCTGTGGACGGCCCATGCCGGGGAACGGAGCTTGGAAGCTCTGGAAAAGCTGGATGCCCGCATGGCCGAAGTCATCCCACGCCTGCGTGAGCGTCAGGCCGCCCTGCAGCGCGAGCTGAAGACCATCAGCAATGTGCTGGCCAGCCTGCCGCGCGTGACGGAGAGCGGTCAGCTGGTGATCCTGCTGCTGGACGGCGCGCCGGCCGGGAAGATCCGTGTGCGCTACGCCTACACGCTGGACAACAGCGGCTGGGACCCCGTCTATGATCTGGATGCCCGGCCGGAAGAAGGCACCGTCCGCGTGCTCCTGACGGCCCGTCTGCGCCAGAACTCCGGCATGGACTGGCGCGGTTGTGACCTTTCCATCGTCTGGCAGGACGCCCGTCCGCTGGATGCGCCCGCCCTGCCTGTCTGGCGCGTGGATGATGGTCCGGTGCCGCGTCCTTACGCCCGGGCCGCTGCGGAATTCAAGGCCGCCCCTGTGGTGCTGGCCGCCCGGGCCGACAGCGCGCCCAACGCTCCCGCCTCTCCTGTGCCGGTGCTGGACAAGGGGACCTATGCCCGCTGGGATCTGGGGCGCGTGACCCTGCCGCAGGGGCAGGAACGCCTTGTGCTGCGACAGGAAGAATGGAAGGCCCCCTTGCAGTGGGTGGCCCGTCCTGACGAGCAGGGCAGCCCGGTGTGGCTGATGGTGGAACGGGCGCTGGACAGCACTCCCTGGCCTTCGGCCCAGGCCGAGTTCTCTGTGGACGGTCTGCCGGTGGGATCGGGGCGTTTCGTGCCCGAAGGCAATAAGGTGCGCCTCTATTTCGGGGTGGATCCCCGCGTGTCGGTGACCACCACCACGGACGACAAACGTCGCGGTGAGACCGGGATCATCGGCAAGCGCCAGACCTGGAGCTGGAACTGGACCTACACGGTGCACAATGCGCGTGCCCAGGCCGTGACGGTGCGTGTGGAGCGGCCCGAGCCCCTGCCCGTCAACAAGTCCGTGGAAGTGTCGCTGGACGGCACCCGGGCACAGAAGGGCGAGGATCACAGCCTGTTCTGGAAGGTGGAGGTGCCCGCGGGCGAGAGCCGCAGCATCAGCCACGGCGTGAACGTCAGCGCGCCGGCCGAGCTGGGCCTGAGCCCTGTGGCGCCGTAAAAGATTATTTGCTGTGAACCCCCGGTGTCGCCGTGGCGGCAGGAGGACGCGGAATACAGACAAGGGCGGGACATCCCGCCCTTTTTTCGTATCATCGCGGATTGTCCGCCGGGCAGGTAAGCTGGGAAAGCCCCGGTATGTCTGAAGGTGGGAGCAGGTCTGGTTTGCCGGGGAAGGCGGGGACGCTTTTTGTAAAAACTGTCCCCGCCTTCCCCCGGGCCCCCATCCACCCCTGAAAAAACTTTTGCTCAGGTCTGTCTGCCGGTCCCCGCCGCTGTCTGGAGAGGGGCAGGCGTGGATGTTGCGGGCTGTGTGGTTCGATCCCGTTTACCAAGGGCGGGAGAGGAGGGGGATCAATGGGCCGGGGCGAAGTCCGGCAGGCGGCACGGAATCAAAGCAGAGTGCTTGGTATGTGATATTTTATAAAATAAAATCGGAGGGTTCCCCGGATTTTTGGCTTGCGGCCCGCGGGCGAGGGGCCTATATTCGCGGACCTCTGCGGAGGTGTTCCGCTGTTTTCTGGCTTTAGAGGGAATGAGGTGCGTCATGTCAGAACATACGCTGCACTATGGTGATATTTCCTGGACCATGCCGGTGGCCGACAAGAACCTGGTGGCCGTGCTGGAGTCCAATCCTGTGTCCTTGCCGGTCATGGAACCGGATCAGGCCGTGCGTGAGGCCCTGCGCCATCCCATCGGTTCGCCTTGCCTGAAGGACATCGTCAACCCCGGCGAGAAGATCTGCCTGCTGGTACCCGATGTGACCCGCTTGTGGCAGTCGCCCGCGGTCTACGTCCACGTGATGGTGGAAGAGCTCAACGCCTGCGGTATCCCCGACAGCGACATCCTCATCGTCACGGCCACGGGCACGCATCGTGCCCACATGGGCGACGAGCAAACCCGCCTGCTGGGCGAGGACATCTGCCGCTGTATCCGCGTCATCGACCACGACTGCCGCGATACGGCCCATCTGGTGCACGTGGGCGATACCAGCCGCGGCACGCCGGTATGGTTCAACAGCTACGCCATGGCCTGTGACAAGATCATCATCACCTGCGGCGTGGTCTACCACTTCCTGGCGGGCTTCGGTGGCGGCGGCAAGATGCTGCTGCCCGGCATCGCCGGTTACGAGACCATCCAGCGCCACCACAAGCAGGCCCTGAACCCCGGTTTCGGCAACGGCACCAACGCCGACGTGCGCAGCGCCAACATGGCGGACACCAACATTTTCCATGCCGACATCTTCGAGGCCGCGGCCATGGCCCGGCCCTGCTTCGGCCTCAATGTGGTGGTCAATGACGATTACCGCATCATCAAGGCCTTTGCCGGTGACTGGGTCCAGTCCCATGCGGCGGCCTGCCGTCTGGTGGACAGCATGGAAGGCGTGACCATCCCCGAGCGTACCCCCCTGGTGGTGGCCAGCGCGGGCGGCTACCCCAAGGACATCAACCTTTACCAGACCATCAAGCTGCTGAGCAACGCCCTGAGCGCCGTGCAGCCTGGCGGGACCATGATCCTGCTTTCCCGCTGCTCCGAAGGCTTCGGCAACCCCGATGTGGAGACGCAGATCTGCGCCTACAGCGACATGCAGGCCCGTGAAAAGGCCCTGCGCGATACCTTCTCCATCGGCAGCTATGTGGGCTTCCTCTTTGCCGAGGCGGCCGAGAAACACAACCTCATCCTGGTGACGGACATGGATGCCGCCCTGTTCGGCAAGACGAAGATGCATGTCTGCCATACCTTGGACGAGGCCCTGGACAAGGCTCGCCATTTCCTGGGACAGGAGCTGGACGTGCGCACCATCATCATGCCGCACGGCGCCTCGACCCTGCCCAAGCTGGCGGTCTAGCGGCCACAGGCCGGCGCGGGCATCTTCGGGTACCCGCGCCGGTTGAACCATGGGTCCCCGCCGGATGCGCGGTCCGTACGCGGGCTGTGTCACCCGGCAGGGATCCTCTATCAGGGGAATCTGTTTCCCGGAGGAGAGCCCTTTTTTATGCAGAAAAGGGGGCTCCGGCAGGGCGGCAAGTTGTGAAAAACGACGCAGGCGGAGTGGTCTGCGGATTCAAAAATCCCGCCAGCCCAGAATTGGCGCGGACTTTGGCAAATTGCCTGTTTTGGCGCAGACTTGTGATTTTTTACAATTATTTCAAAATGTTGTAAAATACTTACAAAAACTCTGTGTTGACACGTGAGGCACCTTTTGCCATCTTGAGCGGGCAGAAGCGCTGCTACGAGCTTCATCGGGAATCCCGTGAGATCCGGGAGCGGACCCGCCGCCGTAAGTCGCAGAACCTGCTCCCCCCGTGTGCCACTGGCAACCGCCGGGAAGGCCGGGAGCAGGGTGACGAGCCGGAAGACCTGCTTCTGCCGCTTGTCCATGGGGACAGCCTCACGGCAACGGGTTTTTGCCGCTGGGAAGGGACGTCATGACACTCTGTCGCCGGGCGTCCGTATCTTTTTTCCACCTTTTTTCATGATTTTTCAGGGCCTGAGACCTCCCCTACAGGGAGGGTCTTTTGTGTTGACCCTAAAACGGGTCAGGAAAACAAATATCTTTGGATCTGGAGCAGGAAAACATGCTTGCGAGCATCATCAAGCGGGACGGGACCGAGGTCGCCTTTGATTCCGTCAAGATTCTCAATGCCATTACCAAGGCCAACAAGGCGTCCGGCGAGGACATGTCCCCCACGGATCTCCTGTTCGTCACCGAAAAGGTCTGCCGCAAGCTCGAAGCCCAAAACCTCCGCCATGTGGAAGAGATCCAGGACGTGGTGGAAGAGACCCTGATCCAGTACGATTACGCCAAGACCGCCAAGGCCTACATCCTGTACCGCGCCGAGCACACCAAGCGCCGCAACGCGGAATCCTACCTGATGGAGATCTACAAGACCCTGACCTACGCGCCTGCCATCGAAGAAGACATCAAGCGCGAGAACGCCAACATCGACGGCGATACGGCCATGGGCACCATGCTCAAGTACGGTTCCGAAGGGGCCAAGTATTTCACCGACAACTACGTCCTGCCCAAGGACGCCTCGGCCGCGCACATCAACGGTGACATCCATATCCATGACAAGGATTTCTACATGCTCACCGAGACCTGTTGCCAGATCGACCTGATCCCGCTGTTCCGCAACGGGTTCTCCACCGGTCACGGCCATCTGCGCGAGCCCAATTCCATCGAGAGCTATTCCGCCCTGGCCTGTATCGCCATCCAGGCCAACCAGAACGAGATGCACGGCGGCCAGAGCGTGCCGCACTTCGATTACGCCATGGCCGGCGGCGTGGCCAAGACCTTCCGCAAGGAATACCGCCACGCCTTCACCGCCTTCGTGCGCATCAGGACCGGCATGGATGCCGCCCAGGCCGAAGAATTCAGCCAGCAGATCCTGCTGCCCGTGATGCCCGCCATCCGCATGGCCGATGTGGACGAACTGGGCAAGCGCATGGAAGGCCTGGTGGCCGAGAACGAGCGCGAGCTGGTGCGTGCCGCCCATGCCTACGCCGCCGAGGAAGCCCTGCGCATCACCGACCGCCGCACCTACCAGGCCATGGAAGCCTTTGTGCACAACCTGAACACCATGAATTCCCGCGCCGGTGCGCAGGTGCCCTTCAGCTCCGTCAACTACGGCACCGACACCTCCGCCGAAGGCCGCATGGTGGTGCGTAACCTGCTGCTGGCCACCCAGGCCGGTCTGGGCAGCGGTGAGACCTCCATCTTCCCGGTGCAGATCTTTAAGGTCAAGGAAGGCGTCAACTACAACGAAGGCGACCCCAACTACGACCTGTTCAAGATGGCCATCAAGACCTCGGCCATGCGCCTGTTCCCCAATTTCAGCTTCCTGGATGCGCCGTTCAACCTGCAGTACTACAAGCCCGGTGACTACAACAGCGAAGTGGCCTACATGGGCTGCCGTACCCGCGTGCTGGGCAACGTGTACGATCCCGACCGCCAGGTGACCTGCGGCCGCGGCAACCTGAGCTTCACGTCCATCAACCTGCCCCGCCTGGGCATCGAGGCCAAGGGCGATCTGGATCGCTTCTTCCAGCTGCTGGACGATCAGATCGACCTGGTGTTCCGCCAACTGCTGCACCGCTTCGACATCCAGTGCTCCAAGAAGGTGCGCAACTATCCCTTCCTGATGGGCAACGGCATCTGGCTGGATTCCGAAAAGCTGGACTGGGACGAGAGCGTGGCCGAAGTGCTCAAGCACGGCACCCTGACCGTGGGCTTCATCGGTCTGGCCGAGACCCTGGTGGCCCTGACCGGCAAGCATCACGGCGAGAGCGAAGAGTCCCAGAAGCTGGGCCTGCGCATCGTGGAACACATGCGCAAGCGCTGCGATGACGAAGCCGCCAAGACGCATCTGAACTTTACCCTGATCGCTACGCCTGCCGAAGGTCTGAGCGGCCGTTTCGTGGCCTTGGACCGCAAGAAGTACGGCGTCATCAAGGGCGTCACGGACCGGGAGTACTACACCAACTCCTTCCACGTGCCCGTGTATTTCCCCATCAAGGCCTTCCGCAAGATCGAGCTGGAAGCGCCCTACCACAGCTTCACCAATGCCGGTCATATCACCTATGTGGAGCTGGACGGCGATACCTGCAAGAACCTGGAAGCCTTTGAGACCATCATCCGTTTCATGCACGACAAGGGCGTGGGCTACGGATCCATCAACCATCCGCTGGACCGCGACCCTGTGTGCGGCTATGTGGGCGTCATCAACGGCCAGTGCCCCCGCTGCGGGCGCAAGGAGGGCGAGGCCGTGAGTCAGGAAACGCTCAAGATGCTGCGCCGCAAGTATCCGCACATGCCCAACTGCTGCCGTTAGTTTCCGTCACTTTTTACCCCAAGAGGAGGAGCCTGGACCATGCTGATGAAATCTGAACTGACCGAGACCAAAGCCGAAGTGAAAATGGTGGGCGAAGGCGTGGCTTTTGAACGCGTGCGCCGCATCACCGGCTATCTGGTGGGGACGCTTGACCGTTTCAACAACGCCAAGCGTGCCGAAGAACGCGACCGCGTCAAGCATGCCTAGGCTCCGCATAAGCGGTATTGTGGAAGAGTCCATCGTAGACGGTCCCGGACTGCGCTACGTGGTCTTCACCCAGGGCTGCCCCCATCATTGCCCGGGCTGCCACAATCCGCAGACCCATGACTTCGACGGCGGAGAGTTCCGGGATACGGACGACATCCTGCGTCAGTTCATGGAAAACCCCCTGTTGTCGGGCATCACGTTCTCCGGCGGTGAGCCTTTCGTCCAGGCCGAGCCCCTGTGCTACCTGGCCGATGCCGTGCACGCCGCCGGCAAGAACGTCTACGCCTACAGCGGCTACACCTGCGAGGAACTCTACAGCCTTGCCCAAAAGATCCCGGCCGTGGGCCGGTTGCTGGACAAGGTGGACGTGCTGGTGGACGGCCCCTATGTGGAAGCCCTGCGCGATCTGGAGCTGGATTTCCGCGGCAGCTCCAACCAGCGTGTCCTGGACAGGGCCGCCATCGAAGCCCTGCGCCCCGTGGAGGCGTGATCTTTACCGGGGGTTCAGCTGGGGGAAGGATGGGCGTTTTTTGTAAAAACTGCCCCTTCCTTCCCCCAGCCCCCTATCCAACCCCGAAAAAATTTTTTTCAGGTCTGTATGCCGGTCCCCGTCGTTGCGTGGTGGCAGCCGGCGTCGCAGCCCGTATGTCAAAAAGCCTGCCTTGCGCAGGCTTTTTTGTTTTGGGCGCTCACACCGGGGATACTCGGAATACAGGAGCGCAAGGACAGCTCGCGCCATGATGCAAGCCCGGATCAGGCATCCGCAGGAGAAGAGGAGGTGTCCCTGTGATGCGCTCCCCGGAGGCTTGGGGCGAACATCCCGGCATCCGAAACCGTTATGGCGCCGTTCGTCGTCAGATGCATGAAGGCCGGATGACGATCTGCCGTCAAAATGGGGACGTGAATTTTGTCGGAGTGCCGACTGGGGAAAAGGGCGTTTTTGTAAAAGCTGGCCTTTTTTCTCCCAGTCCCCCGTCCAATCCCAAAAACATTTTCCTCGGAACTGTGTACAGCCCCCCATCGTTGTGCGGTTGTGTCCGGCGTTGCAGCTCGTATGTCAAACGTCTGCCTTGTGCAGGCGTTTTGTTTTTGGGCACAACTTGGTCTTACAGGGGACTCGCCGAAAGAAAAAATGTCCGGATGCAACATCACAGACAGCGTGGGGGAGCATGCGCCTTCCAGAAGAAAGCCCTCCGGGCCTGCAGGCCAGGAGGGCTTTCTTCTGGAAATATGAGCGGTTTTTGAAGGAGGGAGGGGGGCAGGGGAGGGAGGAAATTTTTTTCCGCAAGGAAAAGTTCCCTCCCTCCCCGCATATCCTCGTTAGTTCTTGAAGGGCGAGATGGCGCGCAGGGTCTTGATGACCTGGGGCATGTTCTCGACCACGAAGTCGACCTCTTCTTCCGTGGTGTAGCGGGAAAGGGAGAGACGGACGGAGCCATGGGCGTAGGTGAAGGGCACGCCCATGGCGCGCAGCACATGGGAGGGTTCCAGGCTGCCGGAGGTGCAGGCGGAACCGGAGCTGGCGCAGATGCCCAGCTGATCCAGCATCAGCAGGATGGCTTCGCCTTCCACGTTCTTGAACGCGATGTTGGTGGTGTTGGGCAGGCGGTTCTCGGGATCGCCGTTGACCATGCAGTCAGGGATGGCAGCCAGCAGGCCCTGTTCCAGCTTGTCGCGCAGGCGGGCCACTTGGGTGCGTTCTTCCTGCATGTGCTGCCCGGCCAGCTGGGCGGCCATGCCCAGACCGACGATGTAGGGCACGTTCTCGGTACCGGCACGGCGGCCGCGTTCCTGGTGCCCGCCGCGCAGGAAGGGACGGAAGCGCACGCCCTTGCGCACATAGAGCACACCGATGCCCTTGGGCGCGTGCAGTTTGTGGCCGGACAGGGAAAGCATGGAGATGGGCTGCTTGCCAAGGTCGATGGCTTCCTTGCCCACGGCCTGCACGGCGTCGGTATGGAAGAGCACGCCCTTTTCGGCGGCCATCTCCGCCATGCGGCTGATGGGGAAGACGTTGCCCACTTCGTTGTTGGCGTACATGATGGAGACCAGCGCCGTGTCGTCGGACAGGGCGGCGGCGTATTCGTCCAGATCCAGACGGCCCTTGTTGTCCACGCCGAGCAGGGTCACGCGGTAGCCCTGGCGTTCCCAGTACTGGGCCACGTTGAGGATGGCGGGATGCTCCACGCGGGTGGTGATGAGGTGGCGCTTTTCGGGCTGGGTCTGCAGGGCGGACCAGATGGCGGCGTTGTCGCTTTCGGAACCGCAGGACGTGAAGATGATCTCGTCGGGATGGGCGCCCAGCAGGGCGGCCATGCGTTCGCGGGCTTCTTCCACGGCGCGGCCCACCTGGCCGCCGAAGGTGTGCATGCTGGACGGGTTGCCGTACAGGTCCGTGAGGTAGGGCAGCATGGCTTCCCGGACTTCGGGAGCCACGGCGGTGGTCGCGTTGTTATCGAGATAGATGGTCTTCATGGCTAGGCTTCCTCGACGACGATGTCGGCTTCCACATGTTCACGCAGGACACGTTCCACCAGGTTGCGGATGGTCACTTCGCTGGAGCGGCACTGGGCGCAGCGGCCGCGCAGGGACACGACCACGCGCTTGCCGTCCACGTCCACCAGCTCGATGTCGCCGCCGTCGGCGGCCAGCTGGGGACGGATCTCTTCTTCGATGGTCTTCATGACCAGCTGCATGCGCTGCACGTTGGTCATGCGGGGCTTGCTGACCGGGCGCAGTTCGGTGAGGGGCTTCTGCTTGAGCTCGGCGGCCAGGATCTCGGCGATCTGGTCCTGGCAATCACCGCAGGCGCCGCCGGCCTTGGTGTAGTTGGTGATCTCTTCCACGGTCTTGAGGCCGTTCTCGCGGATGGCGCGGATGATCTGGGCATCGGTGATGCCGAAGCACTTGCAGACCAGACGGCCTTCCTCATGGGCATGGGGCACGGGCGTCTCGCCCTTCCACTGGCGGATGGCGGCTTCCAGAGCTTCCTGGCCCATGACGGAGCAGTGCATCTTTTCCTTGGGCAGGCCGCCCAGGGCTTCGGCGATTTCCTTGTTGGTGAGCTTGAGGGCGTCTTCGGCCTTCATGCCCTTGACCATGTCGGTCAGCACGGAGCTGGAAGCGATGGCGCTGGCACAACCGAAGGTTTCGAAGCTGGCCTTTTCGATGATGCCTTCATCGTTGATCTTCAGATAGAGCTTGAGGGCGTCGCCACAGGCCAGGCTGCCCACTTCGCCGATGGCGTTGGCATCTTCCATGGGGCCGGCGTTATGCGGACGGAGAAAATGTTCATGGACGGCGTTAGTGTAGTTCCACATGATGTTCTCCCGGATCCTGGCAACAGGATCTTTCTGATTCGATGATGTTTTGCAGGGTCTGGTGGCGCAGGAAGTCGCGGACGTGTTCGTCCAGCTGATGCCAGAAGGCCCTGGTGGAGCAAAGCCCCTCGCGCTGGCAGACTTTGCCGCGTCCGAGGCAGGAAACGGGGGATATCTCGCCTTCCAGATGCAGGAAGACGTCCTCCATATTGATTTCTGACGGTGGTTTGGACAGGGCATAGCCCCCGCCGGAACCGCGTACGGCACGCAGGATGCCCAGCGGCTTGAGGGCGCGCACGATCTGTTCCAGATAGCCGGGGGAGATGGATTCCTCCTGGGCTACCTGCCCCAGCTGGAGCAGGGAGTTGTCGGGCTGGGCCGCCAAGCGCAGCAGGAAACGGAGACCGTAGCGGGTTCGGGTGGAAAACTTCATAGCAGCCTCGCTCAGGAGTTTTTGCCCTGCATGACGAAGTCGTAGGGGGTTTCCTGATAAACGTAGTAGTTGAGCCAGTTGTTGTAGAACAGATGGGCATGGGCCCGCCAGTTCATGCGCGGCAGCTGGCTGGGATCGTCATTGGGGTAATAGTGGCTGGGCACATGGGGATTCATACCGCGGGCCAGGTCACGGCGGTATTCCGCGTCCAGGGTCCCGCGGTCGTATTCCAGATGACCGGTCATGAAGACCTGGGAGTGATCCAGGCTTTCCACCAGGGTCAGGCCGGCCTCGTCGGATTCGGCCAGAATGCGCAGGTTGGGCGTCCGGCGTACGTCTTCGGCGCGAACTTCGGTGTGGCGCGAATGCGGCGCCGGGAAGTCGTCGTCGAAGCCGCGGAACAGGCGGCAGTCGGGGTGCAGGACCTGGTGGCGGAAGATGCCCGAACGCTTTTCAGGCAGTTCGTACTTGGGCACACCGTAAAAGTGGTACAGGGCGGCCTGGGCGGCCCAGCAGATGTAGAGCGTGGAGAAGACGTGCCCGTTGGCATAGGTCATGATGTCCAGCAGTTCCTGCCAGTAGTCCACCTGCTCGAAGGGCAGATGCTCCACGGGAGCCCCGGTGACGATCATGCCGTCGAAGCTGCGGTGGCGGATCTCGCTGAAGGTCTTGTAGAAACGCTCCAGATGCTGCAGGGGCGTATTCTTGGACTGATGCTCCGCCGTGCGCAGCAGGGTGATGTTGACCTGCAGGGGCGAGTTGCCCAGCAGGCGCAGCAGCTGTGTTTCGGTGGCGATCTTGGTGGGCATGAGGTTGACGATCACGATGTCCAGCGGACGGATGTCCTGGCGGACGGCGCGTTCGTCGGTCATGACAAAGATGTTTTCACTTTCCAGAGCGCTGCGTGCAGGCAGGTCGGCGGGAATCTGGATGGGCATGTTTTCCTCGTTGGTCAAGATGTGTTCCGGAATAAAACATAGTTGTCAGCTATGTTTTTGTCAAGGCTATTCCGGGATTTTTTGTAAGGATTTACCGGGGCAGGTGGACGGTGTGGCAATGCAGGGCGGCGTGGCTGCCGGCGGCTTCATGCGCCTGGCGGGCCAGATGTTCCAGCGCGGCACAGCAGGGAACGCTCATGCGCAGCAGGGTGACGCTGGCAGGCCGCATGGCGAACAGGCGGGCCAGACGTTCGGCATAGTCTCCGTTGTTGTCCAGCTTGGGGCAGGCAATAACAGGGATGCGGCCCTGCAGCCAGTCCGTATGCAGACCGGGCAGGACGAAGCCGGAGCATTGGGCGGCCAGCAGAACGTGGGCCCCGCTCAGGAAGGGCGCCTGGGGCGGCAGCAGGCGCAGCTGGATGGGCCAGCTGGGGGTGCGGGCACGCAGACTGTCGGGGATGTCGTTGTCGGCAGCGGAAAAGAGAGGCGTCAGGGCGGGAGCGCCAGCGGGTATGGTGCCGGGAGCAGCAAAGGTGCGGGGCCGGCTGCCGGGGCAGCCCTGCGGACGGGCCTGACCATCGCGGGCGGCCTTGGCGGCCAGGGCCGCTGCTTCGTCAAAGGCTTCGGCCTCGCGCATGACGATGCGCAGGGCACCACGGGGACAGTTCAGGCAGGCGCCCAGGCCGTCGCAGTAACTGTCGCGGATCAGGCGGGCCTTGCCGTCCACGACGGCAAGGGCACCTTCGGCGCAGTCCAGTACGCACTGGCCGCAGCCGTCGCATTTTTCTTCATCAATCTCGATAATGGGACGTTCCATAACACCTCAGGCTTTCAAAAGGATCTGTGCAAGTTCTTCGGCATCGGCGGCCACCACGTCCGCTCCGGCTGCCTGCACCTCGGCCGCGCCCCGGAAGCCCCAGGCTACGCCCACGGCTGTCATGCCCGCATTGCGGGCCGTCATCATGTCCACGTCGCTGTCGCCCACATAGGCGCAGTCCTGCGGAGTCACGCCCATGGATTCCGCCATCTGTAAAAGGACCGTGGGGTCGGGCTTGAGGGGGGCGTCATGGCGGCCGCCGCGCACCGCGTCGAAACGGATGCCGGGAAAATGCAGCGGGACCAGGGCACAGGTAAGGTCTTCCGGCTTGTTGGAAAGCACGGCCAGCCGGAGCCCGGCATCCTGCAGGCGGCCAAGGGCCGCGGCAAGGCCGGGGTAGGGCGTGGTATGGATGCTGAGGTGGGCGGCATAGTAGCGGCGCCCTTCTTCGGTCAGGGCATCCAGACGTTCCTGTGGGCCCTGGGACACCACGGACGCAGGCAGGGCCCGGCGCATGAGGATGGGGAAGCCGTTGCCGACCATCTGCCGGTAGGCGCTGACAGGATGGACAGGGTAGCCGTGGGCGGTAAGGACGGCATTGCAGGCGCCGCCGATGTCGGCAAGAGTGTCCAGCAGGGTTCCGTCCAGATCAAAAAAACAGGCTTTCATGTGACCTCCGAAAGATGGGCCGGGCTAGGGGGGGCCGTCAAGGCAGGACGCAGTATAGCTGCAAAATCATCCGGCGGCAAATGTCATGCCGTTTTCACAAGTCGTGGATAGCCTGCAAATTCTGGACATGGATACGGGCTGTTTGCTATTCTGGAGTCCGGTGGCGGATCTCGCTGCCGTCTGATTTGGGAGGTTATGTATGCCCCGACACGTTTTGACTCTCAACGATCTTGGTGAAGAAGGTTCCTGGCTGCTGGTGCAGCAGGCACGCGGGATCCCTGATGCGAAGAGCCGTACCGACTTCATGACGGAACGCACGGCTGTGCTGCTGTTCGCGCAGGATTCGTTCGCCGAGCGGCTGTGCGTCTCGGCGGCTGTGCGGCAGATGGGCGGTTCCATCGTCTTCCAGGGCGCCACGGGCGGCTGGAAGTCCGAGGTGGAGCGTTACCAGCGCCAGATGCTGGCCGTTATCGACTATTTTGTGGACTGCATGTACGTCTACGGTATCCCCGGTCTGGCCACCACGGTGGACAGGGACCTGGTGCAGTTCCCCATCATCAATGCCGGCAGCCCCGATGCCCATCCGGCCCATGTGCTGGCCGACGTGGCCTGCATGTTGCGCTATACCCGTGACGATCTCAAGAAGGCCCGCGTAGGTTGGCTCGGCTGCACCAACGGTACCCTGTTCTCCCTCATCGAGGCCCTGCGCTACTTCCCCTTCAGCTTGCAGGTGGCCCTGCCGCCGCTGGAGGACCGTCCCACGCTGGAGGCCTACGCCCGTCATTGCGGCGTGAAGGTGGACTTTGTGGATACGCCCCAGCAGGCCGTGGAAGGCTGCAACTTCGTCTATGCCGGCTGCCGTTCCGGCCTGGATGACGAGCTGGCGCAGCAGTGGAAGGTGGATGATGCCCTGCTGTCCCATGCCGACCAGAAGGCGCGCGTCCTGCTGGGTACCAGCCCCATGCAGGCCATCGAGGTCGCCAGCGACATCCTTGCCAGCCCGGCGTCGCTGTTGCTGTTGCAGTCGGAAAACCGCCTACGCGTGCACAAGCGCCTGCTGCACTGGGTCTTTTTGGAAAACGAACGGGCCATCTAGCCCCCGATCGTCCTTCAGATGTTCACGATGGCTGTCCGGCCTTGCCGGGCAGCCGTTTTTTATTTCTGTTTTTGTCTTCTGGATCTCTGAGGGCGTGCCCGTCCGGCGATTTCGTATGCCTGCCACAGGTCTTCAACAAAAAACACAAAGCCGTTCTTTCCGCTTTTTCTTCCCCTTGCTTTTCCTGTCCAGTCCTGCTGTCTGCGGTCTGAATGGTTGCCTCGCCCTGTAGAAGGCCGGACATCGACGCTTTCACTTTTGAAGCCAGGATGTTTACCGGGGGACCTGCCACAACGTGCCCGGCCTGTGCCCGTCCCGTGTCCGTTTTTGACCAGAGCAGCGGTTTTGGGGAAGAGGGGGAGAGCACGAGAGGGGGAGAGGGACTTTTTTCCGCTGGAAAAAGTCCCTCTCCCCCTCTCGTTCAACAAAACTGTCTGGATAACTTTCTGCCTAATCCGCCGCGATCTCGTACTGGTCCAGTTTGTCCCAGATGGCGGTGATGACCAGGGCCATGACCGCGGCCAGACGGGCCTGGATTTTCTTCAGTATCTCGGGCGTGATGCGGCTGTCCTCGTCATAACCCAGACGGCGGCAGAAGAGTACGGGACACTGGTGCTGCTTTTCCTGGGCCAGCAAGGGCATGTAGGCAGCAAAGGGGCCGTCCACGAAGGCGTTGAGGCTGTCCTCGGTGACCGGCACGGCCTGGGTATGCAGGCTGGCGCCTTCGGCTTTGGCCGTGGCGGCCAGCAGCTCGCCGGTGCGGCGCAGATAGCCCACCAGCACGGTATTGGGCGCGTGCTGCATGAGACCGGCCGTGACCGTGGCGTGGACGAAGGCCCGCCACTCGGCGCAGAAGTCGGGCAGTGCACCGGGCTCCGTCAGGCAGGCTTCGGGGATCTCCGCACCAAAGGCCAGATTGACGATGTGTTCACGCTTGCTGTTGAGCTCAAAGAGGATGCAGGCGGCATCCATGCCTTGGGCGGCGGTCAGTTGTTTCTTGGCTGCCATGACGGCCTCACTTCTGGTGATAGCGGGAAAGATAGACCTCATAGCCATGAGCACGCAGCTTACAGGCCGGGCACTGGCCGCAGCCGTAGCCCCAGGGATAGCGCTCGCCGCGCGTGCCCTCGTAGCAGGTATGGCTCTGCTCAAGGATGCAGTCCACCAGCGGCATGCCGCCCAGATCTTCGGCCAGGCGCCAGGTATCGGCCTTGTCCAGCCACATGAGCGGCGTATGCAGCACGAAGTGGCTGTCCATGCCGGTATTGAGGGCCACCTGCATGGCCTTGATGCTGTCGTCGCGGCAGTCCGGGTACCCGGAGGAGTCGCTCTCGCACACGCCCAGCACCAGATGGCGGATGTTTTTGCCGTAGGCCCAGGCTGCGGCGTGCATGATGAACAGCAGGTTGCGGCCCGGCACGAAGGTGTTGGGGATGCCTTCGCCTTCCTGCTCGATGGGCATGTCTGAGGTCAGGGCCGTGTCGGCCAGCTGGCGGAACAGGCTGATATCCAGCAGGGTGTCGGGCCCCAGACGGTCCTGCCATTCCGGCTTGAGGGCCGCGATGGCGCTGCGGACCTTGCCGCGGCATTCCAGTTCCACGGAGTGGCGCTGGCCGTAATCGAAGCCCAGCGTACGGACGCGGGCAAAGCGGGACAGGGCCCAGGCAAGGCAGGTGGCCGAATCCTGGCCGCCGGAAAAGATGACCAGGGCCTGCTGGTCGGAAAGGGGAGGCTGATGGGACATGATCTTATTTTTCCTCCGGCCAGAAGGGGCAGACGCGGGCCGGAGCATAACCGGCCATGAAGGCATCCATGAGGGTGCCGAAATGGATGCGGTTGCGGGGCTTCATCTTCTGGGCGTCAGGGCAGTCGGCAGGGAAGAAGCGCAGAGAATTGCGGTTGCCGGTGTAATTCTTCAGGGCTTCGGGGCGGGAGAGCACCTCGGCCCACATGCCGCGCCGTTCCTTGATGGCTTCGGCCTGCAGGCCCAGCAGCCAGTCCTGGTACTCCTTGTCCAGCCCCTTGTGGGGATAGAAGAAAGCTGCGCCTTCACGCACCATGATGCCGTTGAGCGAGCGCCCGTCCTTGAGACGCACGTCCGCGACGATGCGGCCGTACTTGTCCTTGCCTTCCTTGTCCACGGCGAAGAACCGGACCTCCTGGCCGCGGGCCAGACGGGTGAGCAGTTCCCGCGCTTCGCGGGCGTAGAACTGGGGCTTGCCCTTGCGGGGCTTGAGTTCCGGCGTGTCGATGCCGGCCAGGCGCACGCGGCTGCGGTTGGTCAGCTGCATGGTATCGCCGTCCAGACAGGAGGCCACCGAGGTCTTGCCCCGGACGGCGATCTGTTCCAGATGGGGCAGGGCGTCCGTCTGTGCGCGGCCCGTGCCGGGGAAGACCCCGGCCACGAGCACGCAGCACAGGAAAAGGATCAGGCAGAGGCTACGCAGCATGACTAATTTTCGTAGTAGGAACGCAGGGGCTGGCTGCGCACGGGATGACGCAGCTTGCGCAGGGCCTTGGCTTCGATCTGGCGGATGCGTTCACGGGTGACGTTGAAGAGCTTGCCCACTTCTTCCAGGGTATGGTCGCTCTTTTCGGCGATGCCGAAACGCTTGCGCAGCACCTGTTCCTCGCGGGGCGTCAGATCGGCCAGCACGGCCGCCAGTTGTTCGGACAGCTTGGTATTGATGACTTCCTCGGCGGGGGCCACGGCCTTCTTGTCCTCGATGAAATCGCCCAGGCTGGAGTCTTCCTCGTCGCCGATGGGCGTTTCCAGCGAGATGGGTTCCTTGGCGATCTTGAGCACCTTCTTGACCTTTTCCACCGGGTATTCCATGCGCTCGGCGATCTCTTCGGGCGTGGGATCGCGGCCCAGCTCCTGCACCAGGTAACGCGAGGTGCGGATGAGCTTGTTGATGGTCTCGATCATGTGCACCGGGATGCGGATGGTGCGGGCCTGGTCCGCGATGGCGCGGGTGATGGCCTGACGGATCCACCAGGTGGCGTAGGTGGAGAACTTGTAGCCGCGCTGGTACTCGAACTTGTCCACGGCCTTCATGAGGCCGATGTTGCCTTCCTGGATGAGGTCCAGGAACTGGAGACCGCGGTTGGTGTACTTTTTGGCGATGGAGACCACCAGACGCAGGTTGGAGCGGATAAGCTCCTGCTTGGCGCGCATGGCGGCGGTGTTGCCGCGCTTGATGCGCCACAGCACTTCTTCCAGGTCGTTGACGTTGTGGCAGCACTTTTCCTGCAGGCGGCTCAGGATCTCGATCTTGCCGATGATCATTTCCTTGAAGGAGAAGAGCTCGTCCACGCTGAGCTTGAGATCGCGGGCGGCATCATTAGGATTGATGGTGCGCTGCTCGAGGCCGGTGAACATTTCCTGGATCTCGGCCTGGGTACGGCCGGTGGACAGGATGTAGGCCGAAAGGTCGCGCTGGCAGTTGTGCATCTGGCGCACGTAGTCCTCGACCGTCTCGATGATGCGGTCGATGAGGGTCTTTTCCAGCTTGATGTCGCGCAGGCGGGTGACGATCTCTTCCTTGTAGCTGATGATCTCCTTCTGGATGGCGGTCACCTTGCGGTCAAGGGTGTTGCAGTCGTCCAGCTTCTTGTAGATCTTGCGCTTTTTCTTGAAGATCTGCTTGATCTCGTCCAGCAACAGGATGACGCGGGAGCGCTGGTTGAGCTCGTCTTCGCTGGGATCGTCTTCTTCGATGGTCTTGACCACGTCCTTGAGCTTGATGCGGTTTTGGCGCAGGTCCTCGCCCACGTTGATGAGCTCTTCCACGGCCACGGGCACTTCCACCAGGGCGTAGAGCACGTCCTGTTCGCCCATCTCGATCTTTTTGGCGATGACCACTTCACCGTCGCGATCCAGCAGGGGCACGGCGCCCATCTCGCGCAGGTACATGCGCACCGGGTCGGTGCTGCGCGAGGAATAGTCGGCGGATTCTTCGTCTTCGGCCAGCTCCAGGGAGCCGTCCATGGCGTCGTCGTCGGTTTCGGTGGGCGTGGCGGAGATTTTTTTGCCGTCCTTTTCGGAATCGACGATGGCGATCTCCAGCTGCTCAAAGATGCCGATGATCTCCTCGAACTGCTCGGGGGTGTTCATCTCCACGGGAAGGGCTTTGTTGACCTCGTCGAAGGTCAGGTAGCCCATGCCCTTGCCCTTGGCGATGAGGCTTTGAATTTGCTGGATATCTTTAAGATTGCTCATGTCCCTGCTCCAAGGTTTCCTGCAGTGCGCGAAGATATTCCAAATCAGCGGCAAAGTCGCCGGTGCCGGTGTTCTGCCGCAGGGCGGCCGTCACGGACTGGCGCTGGGTTGCCGCATAATAGGCATCAAGATCATGGCGCAGGGCTGCCAGTTCCCTGTCGCCGTCATCACGGGGGGCCGCTTCGGCGCCCCGGCAGAAGGACCAGAAATTCTTTTCGCGCTGGTCCAGATGGTAGGGGGCCTCGTCAGAGCCCCATTCTTCGATCTTGTCCCACAACTGACGGGCGATATCCGACTGCAGGGCCAGGTCAGCACCCAGGTCCCGCAGATCGTCCAGTCGGTCGGGGTAGCGGACCGCATACATCATGATCTGGCGGTCACGCATGTTCTGTCGCGCCCGGCTGGGGCGCGTGTTCTGTCCGTCAGGGCCGGGACGTCTGCTGTCGGCCAGTCCCTGACGCAATTCCGCCTCGGAAAGCTGCAAATGGGTGGCCAGCCGTGACACATAGGGGCTGACCAGTTCCGGCACTTCCACATGGCGCAAAAAATTCTTGGCCCATTCCACGGTCTCGCGCGGGGCCAGGGCGCGCAGCACGTCCAGACAAAAACGCAGCCCGTCCGGCGCCTGGGCCTGCAGGGCCTCGAAGGCCTCCACGCCCTGCGTGCGCAGCAGGCTGTCGATGTCCTCGCCCTCGGGCATCAGGACAACGGTGCAGGCCAGACCGCGGGTGAGCAGCATCTCGCAGGAACGCAGGGCGGCCTTGCGGCCGGCGCGGTCCCCGTCGAACAACAGGGTGAGCTGCGAGGTGAAGCCCGAAAGACGCTTGATCTGGTCCGGGGTCAGGGCGGTGCCCAGCACGCCCACGGCATTGTCGTAGCCGAACTGGTGCAGGGTCAGCACGTCCATGTAGCCCTCGGTCAAAAGGGCCCGTCCCTTTACAGTAATGCCTTTTCTGGCCTGGGCAAGACCGTAAAGATGTTCTCCTTTCTTGTAGATGGGCGTATCGGAGCTGTTGATGTACTTGGCTTCGTCCTCGTCCGCGATGATACGCCCGCCAAAGGCGATGACCTGGTTGGAAAGGTTCTTGATGGGAAAGATGAGACGGCCCCGAAAGCGGTCATAGACCGAGCCCCGGTCCGAACGTCCCACCAGTCCGGCCTCGGCGGCCAGGCGCATGTCATAGCCCGCGCGCTGCAGGGCCAGATCCAGCGAATGCCAGTCACGCCGCGCCCAGCCCAGACCGAAACGTTCCACGATCTCCGGGCTCAGGCCGCGCCGCTGTATGTAGGCCCGGCACTCCTCGGCTTCCGGGCTTTTGAGGGCCGCGGCAAAGTGGGCCGCCGCCAGCTCGTACATGCGCAGCATGGTCTGGCGGGAAGAACGCCGCTGCCGGTCCTCTTCCTGCCGTTTTTTGTCAACGGGCCCGCGCTCCAGGGTGATGCCGGCCTCGGCGGCCAGCTGCTCCAGGGTCTCGCGGAAATCCAGGCCGTTGATCCGGCCGTAGAAATCGAAGATGTCCCCGGATGCCTGGCAGCCGAAACAGTAGAACAGGCCCTGTTCCTCGTTGACCGAGAAACTGGGCTTGGTCTCCTGATGGAAGGGGCAGGGCGCCACCCAGCGCGGCCCGTTACGCTTGAGATCCACGTAACGGCGCACGATATCCGTGATGTTGAGCCGCTCCTTGATGGCGCGGATGGCATCTCTGGACTGCATGAGGCCCCCGCCGGACTGCCCGGCTGTGCTAGCGCAGGTTGACGATGGTCATGCCATCGCCGCCGCGATCCTCCGGAGCGGTGGCAAAACGGGCCACGGCCGGGAAGGAGCGCAGAAAATCATGGATCTGGCGACGCAGGGCGCCGGTGCCGCGGCCGTGCACGATCTCCACTTCACTGAAGCCGGAAAGCAGGGCCTTGTCCAGGAAGCGTTCCACTTCGGCCTGGGCCTGGTCGGCACGCATGCCGCGCAGGTCGAGGCGCAGGGCGGGCGCATCGTCGTTGGCGATGGCGGCCTTGACCGGGGAGACGCGCTGCGGCGCACGGGGGGCCGCAGCCTGGGCGGACTGGCCGCTCTGGCGCACGTCCTTCATGGCGGCCCACAGGCTCACGCCGTTGAGGTCCACGCGCACGCGCTTGCGGCGCTCGTCCACGTCGGTCACCACGCCGCGCTTGTTGAACACGGTATGGAAGACCTGCTGGCCGGGCGCGAAATGTTCGATCTGCGGCAGCACCGAGGTCTCTTCCTGCACCACGGGCGCGGCCAGATCGGCACGCAGGCGCGACATCTCCTTCAGGGCCTGCTTGTGCGTGGCGCGGCCTTCCTTCCAGGCGCGCATGAGCTCGCCGGCCTTGGCGCGCACTTCGTCATGCAGGCGCAGGCGTTCCTTCTCGGTCTTCTCGCGCATGATCTGGGTGTCGCGGCGGGCCTTTTCCTGCTCCTGGCGCAGACGGGCGATCTCCTGTTCGCGCTCGGCGGCCAGGGCATTGAGGCGGCCCAGCAGAGCGCTGGTGTCCTGCCCGTCCTGCAGGAGGTAATGCTCCGCACGGCGCAGGATGCTTTCCGGCAGGCCATGCTCGCGGGCCACGTCCAGGGCCTGGCTGGCGCCCACCTGGTCGTAGGCCAGTTTGAAAAGGGGCTTCTTGCTCTGCGGGTCGAAGAGCACCGAAGCGGCCCGCGCGCCTTCGCGCGACAGGGCGTAGGTCTTGAGGGCCGGGAAGTGGGTGGCGGCCAGCACGAAGGTCTGCTTGTCCAGCAGGCCGTCCAGCACGCCCTGTGCCAGGGCCGCGCCCTGGGCGGGGTCGGTACCGGCGCCGAATTCGTCCAGCAGCACAAGGCCGGTGCTGTCCAAATGCTTCCAGGCCTTGGCCAGATGCTGGATCTGGGCCGTGAAGGTGGAAACGTTGTCTTCCAGGCTCTGTTCGTCGCCGATGAAGGCATCCACGCGACCGAACCAGGGCAGATGCGAACCGGCGGCCGCAGGCACGGGCAGGCCGCTCAGGGTCATGGCCACGCACAGGCCCAGGGTCTTGAGGCAGACGGTCTTGCCGCCGGCGTTGCCGCCGGTGATGATGAGGGCTCGTTCGCCGGGACGCAGCACGATGTCCAGCGGGCGCACCTGCTGCAGGCCGCCGCTCTTGCCGCGTTCGTCCTTGCGCTGGCGCAGGCTGACCAGGGCCAGCAGGGGATGGCGGGTCTCCAGCAGGCAGACGCCTTCCTCCACGGGCGAGAGCGGCACGCAGCGGCCGTCGTATTCGGCGGCCAGGCGGCGCTTGGCCTGCAAAACGTCCAGCTGGGCCAGCAGTTCCAGGGCGGCACGCGCCCCGGGCAGTTCGGCCAGCAGCAGGCTGCGCAGATAGGCCAGCACCTTGTGCTCTTCCTCGCGCTCCTCGCGCTTCAGCTCCTGGAGGCGGTTGTTGATCTCCACCAGGAACATGGGCTCGAAATAGCAGGTCTCGCCGGTCTGGGACCAGTCATGGATGATGCCCTGCATGCGGCCCTTGAAGTTGGCCTTGAGGGGCAGCACATAGCGGTCCGAGGACAGGGTCATGAACTCGTCCTGCAGCCAGGCCAGCATATTGTACTGCATGGCATAGTCCTTGACCCGGCGCATGCAATTCTGGTGCAGGCGGCGCAGTTCGCTGCGCACCTGGAAGAGTTCGGGCGAGCTCTCGTCGCGGATCAGGCCGTCATCGGAGATGCAGCGCAGCAGGGCCGCCGTGAGCTGCACGGGCAGCGGCGTTTCCTGGGCCAGGGCCAGCAGGTGCGGCCACTGGTCCTCGGCTTCGGGCAGGGCGATGGAGGCATGGGCGGCCTTGGCCAGCCGCAGCATCTCGCGCAGGGCCCAGAAGGCATCGGTATCGGGCTGCAGGCCGGGCTTTTCGGCCACCCGCAGGAAGGCGCCCACATCGGGGAAGGACCCCAGGGCAAAGCCGCCCTCGCCCATGGGACGGGCGGCCCAGACGGCGGATTCGTCATACAGGCGCGCCGCGTGGGTGACGGCGGCGGCGTCTTCCAGCGGACGCAGCTCGAGAGCACGCTCGCGGCCGGCCGGGGAAAGGCACAGGCCGGCGAGGTGCTCTGTGATCTGCGGGAATTCGAGCGCGTGGAGAGTGCGGCTGTGGATCATGGAGGCTCTTAGGCGGTCAGGCGGGCCTTGACGGCGGCGGAAAGGGCCTTGCCGTCCACACGGCCCTTGTGGGTGGCCATGATGGCGGAGATGACCTTGCCCATCTCGCGGGGCGAGGTGGCGCCCACTTCGGCGATGGTGGCATCGATGAGTGCGGTCAGCTCTTCTTCGCTCAGGGGCTTGGGCAGGTAGCTCTGGATGACGGCCAGCTCGGCGGCTTCCTTGTCGGCCAGATCCTGACGACCGGCGGAGGTGTACTGCTCGATGGAGTCCTGACGCTGCTTGCCTTCCTTGATGATGAGATCGAGCATCTCGGCGTCGTCCAGGGTGCCGCCGGGACGGCACAGGTCCACCAGGCGGTTCTTGACGGCGGTCTTGAGCAGGCGCAGGACGGTCAGACGCACGGCGTCCTTGGCCTTGTAGGCCTGGACGTAATCTTTTTCGATAGTTTCAAACAGGCTCATGGCGTTGGGATGGGTAGGGGGTGAAAAGAGGAACTGCGGAAGACCACGAGGGCCTTCCGCAGTTCAAAGGTGACGTGCAAGGCCTGAGAACTAGGCCATGTTCATCTTTCTGATTTTCTTCATCAGGCGCTTACGGGCAGCAGCCTTCTTCTTCTTGCGCATCACGCTGGGCTTTTCGTAGTGCTGGCGCTTTTTCATTTCGGACAGCACACCGGCCTTTTCCACCTGCTTCTTGAAGCGGCGCAGCGCGATATCGAAGTTGTAATCGTCTTCGTTCAGAAACACTCCGGGCACGAATATCACCCCCTCCTGCGAGAGCTCCGGCCAGGCCGGGCAATGACGCGGGCGTCATCCGACCTTGTTTACAAGGTCAAGGACAGTCTTGTAGTCCTGATGCCCAAAAAAGGCAAGCATTTTTTTACAGGACACATAAAGGAGAGGGCAGCGGGTGCGGGCCCCTGCCGGAAGGTGCTGAAAGGACGGAAAGGCTACTCGGCGTCGGAGTCGTCTTCTTCGCAGGCGTCAAAGACGCTTTCCTGCATGTCCAGCAGCAGCTCCACATAGCGGCGCAGGTTGCTGCGGAAGAGTTCCGGCGTGGCCAGGCCTTCCACACAGAAGCGGATCTCGAAGCACTCGTCTTCGATCTCGCCGATGTAGGCCTTGGCGATCCGGTATTCGCGGGAGGCTTCGGAAGCGGCGCTGTAGAAGAGCTCCAGCTGATCCATGTCGTCCACTTCGAAGGCGCAGACCAGAGAGAAGAAGTCCTTGTCTTCCTCGTCGAGGATGAGGGAAAGGGAAATCTCGCCCGCGAGGAAGGAGATGTCGCCGTCTTCGTCGATCTCAGGCTGGAAGCCTTCTTCAGCCAGGGCATCGAAACAGAATTTCTTGTCCATTGGGGTGATCCTTTTCCCGGCGTGGCCGGGGACGGGGCTTTGCGGTCCTGGGGACCATGAGGAGGCGGCGGAGAAAAGATAAAACAGGCGGGGCCTGTTTTATCTTTTCCGGAAAATGGGGGGGCGGCTAGTCGAGGGCGTCCTTGAGCATCTTGCCGGGACGGAATTTCACCATCTTGCAGGCGGGGATGGTCAGGGTCTCGCCGGTACGGGGGTTGCGGCCCTGGCGTTCCTTGCGGGTCTCCACCACGAAGGTGCCGAAACCGGTCAGGGTCAGCTTGTCGTCCTTGGCCAGGGATTCTTCCACAGAAGCCAGGAAGGCATTGAGCGCGCGTTCAGCAGCGGCTTTGGTCAGATTGGCCTTGGCGGCAATCTTTTCAACCAGGTCAGCCTTGGTCATTGGGATATCCTCCTCATCTCGTCAGTGATACGCCATGTCCGCCGCGGGGCGGATCCCCTCTGGCGTGTTGTTTTTGTAAAACTACCTGTCAGGCAATCAGTTTTTCAAGGGGTTGTCAAGCAAGGAAGCCCCGAAACGGCTGATATGCTGAAAGTCCGCCACAGTGAGCTGTTCCGGCCGCAGGGTGGGCGTGATGCCGGCCTGCTCGATGGCCGCGGAAAGCCAGGGCGCCAGAGGGCAGCGGCGGGCGATGCTGCCCAGCTGCTTGCGGCGCTGCTGGAAGCAGACCTTGATGACCAGGGCCAGCAGATCCGGGCGTTCCGGGCGCTGGTCCAGGGGCAGGGGTTCGAAGGAGAGCACGGCGGAATCCACCTTGGGCGGCGGGCTGAAGGCGCCGGGGCCCACGATGAACTCCATGCGCGGCCGGGCAAAGCTCTGCACCCAGACCGACAGGGCTCCGTAATGGCCGTTGCCCGGCCCGGCGGCCAGGCGCTGGCCCACTTCCTTCTGGACCATGAAGGCCGCCCGCACCAGGCCCGTGGCGCGGGAGAACAGGTCCCACATCATGGGCGAGGCCACGTTGTAGGGCAGGTTGCCGATGATCTTCCACGGATTGTCGGGCGTGATGCGGCTCCAGTCGAAGCGCAAGGCGTCCGTCAGCACGGCCTGGGTACGCGCCGCGCCTAGGCGCTGGCGCTCGGCGGCCCAGTGGCTGTCCTTTTCCAGCAGCACCAGCCGGGCATGGGGCTGGGCCTCGATGGCGCGGGTCAGGGCGCCGGGGCCGGGGCCGATCTCGATGACGTTGTCCGTGTCCTTGGGCAGCAGCAGGGAGGCGATGCGGTTGCAGATGCTCTCATGCCGCAAGAAGTGCTGGCCCAGACTTTTTTTGGCCTTGGGTTGGGTGCTTTCGTTCATCAGGGCAGGTCGAAGCGGTCAAAGGTGAGTACGAGCCCGGCCCGGCCCTGGGTGGCCGAGCGCAGGGAGGTCGAAAAACCAAAAAGTTTGCGCAGGGGCGCCAGCCCGCGCACATGCTTGAGCCCGGAGCGGTCCTCCAGGTCTTCCACACGTCCGCCGGCCGTGCCGAACAGGCTGATGGCCGCGCCCAGGAATTCGTCGGGCACGCTGATCTCTACTTTCATGAGCGGTTCCAGCGCCACGGGCGATGCCGCGGCCAGGGCCTCGCGCAGGGCCATGCCCGCGGCCATGTGGCAGCCGGGCACGGTGGTCTGGCCCTCGCGCCGTTCCACGGCGGTCAGGGTCACTTCCACGTCCTCCACGGGATAGCCGGTCAGGGCACCGCTCTGCAAGGCATCGCGCACGCCTTCCAGGGCGGCGTCCAGCAGAGGCTTGGGCAGCAGCTTGCGCGCTTCAGCCTCGTCGGCGGGCAAAAAGTCGCCCACCAATACACGGTTGCCCGTGCCGCGCGGCAGGGGACACACATGCAGCTCCACATGGCCGAAGTGGTGCTCCTTGCCCAGCTCGCGGTCGAATTCGCCCTGGCCGTCGGCCTCCTTGCGCACGGTCTCGCGCAGGATGACCTGCGGATGTCCGGCCCGGGGCGAGATGCCGTATTCGCGGGACATGCGTTCCAGCAGCACGTCCAGATGCAGTTCGCCCATGCCGGAGACCATGCGGCAGGCCGTTTCCTCGTCCATGCGCACTTCCAGCGTGGGGTCTTCGGCGGCGTAGCGCTCCAGGGCCTCGTCCAGCACCTTGCCTTCATCGGCATTGCGCGGCTCCAGGGCCAGGGTGATGACCGGCGCGTAAGAGTCGATGGCTTCCAGGGCCAGCAGGCGGCTCTTGTGGCAATAGGTCTCGCCGGTGTGCGCGCCGCGCAGGCCCACGAGGGTCACGATCTCGCCGGTGGAGGCGCTTTCCAGCTGCTCGCGGCGGTCGGCATGCATGCGGTAGATGCGGCTGATGCGGTCCTCGGTCTTGCCGGCGGTGTTGGTCAGGGCGTCGCCCTCGTGCAGGCTGCCTGCGTAGACGCGGGCAAAAGCCAGCTTGCGGCCGTTCTCCATGAGCACCTTGAAGATCAGCACCACGGCGGGCGCGGCGGCATCGGGAGGCACGGGCACCTCGTTGCCCTCGCTGTCGCGGCCCACGGGAGCGGGCACGTCCAGCGGCGAAGGCAGCAGGTCGCAGACGGCATCCAGTACGGGCTGTACGCCGCTGTTGCGCAGGGCAGAGCCGCAGAGCACCGGGGTCACGGCCCGGCTCAGGGTGGCCCGGCGCAGGGCGGCGCGCACGTCCTCCAGGCTGTATTCCCCGCCCAGATACAGGTCGAGGAAGGGCTCGTCGGCCTCGGCCAGATGCTCCAGCAGGCTTTCCCGCCAGGGCTCGGCCACAGCGGCTTCCGCATCGTTCCAGGGGCGGCGGGTCACGGTGCGGCCCTGGTCGGCCTGGTCGAAGTCCAGATGCTCGCGGGCCAGCAGGTCCAGCACGCCGTCGAAGGCCTCGCCCTCTCCGTTGGGGATGGTCAGGGGCAAGGGATTGGCGCCCAGACGTTTTTTCATGCCTTCCAGTACATTGGCGAAATCAGCGCCCATCCGGTCCATCTTGTTGATGAAGGCGATCTTGGGCACGCCGAAGCTCTCCGACTGCCGCCAGACCGTCTCGGACTGCGGCTCCACACCGGCCACGCCGCAGAACACGCCCACCGCACCGTCCAGCACGCGCAGGGAGCGCTCCACCTCGATGGTGAAGTCCACATGGCCGGGCGTGTCGATGAGGTTGATGGTGTGCTCGTTCCACTGGCAGGTGGTGCAGGCCGACATGATGGTGATGCCGCGCTCCTGCTCCTCGGGCATGTAGTCCATGGTGGCGGTGCCGTCATGGACTTCCCCCAGGCGGTGGATCTTGCGGCTGTAGTAGAGCATGCGCTCCGAGAGCGTGGTCTTGCCCGCGTCGATGTGGGCGATGATGCCGATATTGCGGATGTTTTTCATGGCAGTCTCGTCAACGTATGGGCCGGGAGATCCCGGCAGGATGGCGAAAGTATGCGCTTTCCCGCCGTTGCGCGCAAGCGGCGGGGCTGGCGGCGGTGGCGCCGCGGTCATCGTCTGTCCTGACCGGGTGGTTTACAGCAGGCTGAAGGCCCGGCGACGGCAGCGGAAAAAGTCCGGCGTCAGGCCCGGGTGCAGCCAGAAGGCCTCGCAGCCGGGCGTGAGCAGCAGCTCCACCGTCCCCTCTTCGTCCTCCATGGCCAGGCGGGCGGCTTCGTCTTCCTCCAGTACGGCGGCGGGCAGGCAGGGACCGGGCAAAGGTTCGCCGTCCAGTACGGCCCGGGCGGCTTCGCCATGCAGGGCCTGTGCCGTACAGTCCGGGCCGTGGGCAAAGGCCAGCAGCTCTGCATCCACGGCAGCGTCCTGCGGCAGCAGGAACAGGGGCAGGGCGTCTTCGCGCCAGATGCGTCCCGGCAGGTCGTCGCGTTTCGGCAGGGTGTCCTCGTCCAGACCGTGCAGCAGGACCACGCGGCACTGGGGCAGTTCGCCCGTCAGGCGCGTGAACTCGGCAGCCGGAAGGGCAAAGGCATCTTCCACACCGGCCAGCTCCAGGGTCACCAGCACTTCGGGCGTGGGCTCACCGCCAAGACAGAAGGCCCCTGTCAGCGGAACACCGGCCAGGATGGCGGGCATGAGGGCCGCCGCCAGACGGGCGGGCGAACGCAGCGAGGCCGGAAAGGCCACCAGGGCAAAGGGCGCCGGGCCGTCCGTAGCCGTCCGGCGGAAGCCCCGGCGGGGGAAACGCTCGTCCCGGCAGGTCCGGCTGTCCATCTCCCCGGCGTGGGCCTGATGCAGGGCCAGCGCGGTCTTGATGGCGGCACGCAGATGCGCGGGCGTGTCCTCGTACGCTGCGGCGCGCGGTTCGTCAGGTACCCGGAAGGCTTCCAGCCACTGGGGCCAGGCCGGGCCGCTGTCCTCTTCCGCGAAGATGTCCTCACAACCGGTGGGCATGCAGATGCTGTCCATGAGGGCTCCTACAGGCTGTCACAGGCCAGGGCGTACAGGCGGGCCTCCATGAGGCGGCGGGCCGCCAGCCGTTCCGGCCAGAAGGCCGCGGCACGACGCAAGGCGGTATCCGAAGCCCGGTCGGCAGGCGCAAGGCCGTGCCAGGAGAGCACGGCGGCATCCTCGGCGGCCAGGGCCAGCAGCTCGTCCGTCAGGGGCCAGCCGCTGGTCAGGGGCGCGGCGGCGCATTGTTCCGGACCGTGCCCCATGTACACGGCGTGGGCGTTCTCCAGCACCAGTTCGGGGTCGCGGCTCAAGAAGATCTTGGCGCCCGCGCGCAGGGCCATGTCCAGCAGGGAGTGGTCGGGCTCGCCCCATTCGGGCAAGGCCATGAACAGTTCGAAGGGCGCGTAGATGGCGGCCGTGATCAGATCGCAGGCCAGGCCGCACTGGGCACCGCCCAGCCAGGAGATGCGCAGGCTCTCCCAGTCCCCGTGCCGGGCGGCCAGCAGGGCAAGGTCGGCCAGGGCCTGGCCCGGCGCGCCCTTGTCGTTGCCCGCATTGACCACCGCTCCCGGCAGACCGGCGGCCAGGCAATCCAGGGCACCGCCCTTGAGCCCGGCGGTCAGGCAGAGCCCGGCATGGGCGTAGAGCGGGGCCTGAAGGTCACAGGAGGCCATGTCCTGCGCCCAGAGCGCGGGCGGCAGCAAGTCCACGTCCATGCCCAGCTGACGGGCCGCGGCCGTGGCGGCCAGCACGTCCTGCGTGTCGGCGCCGTCAGCGGCCAGCAGCAGGGCCGTCTTGCCGGTCAGGGGGGCGGGCTGGCCCTCCATCTGCATCAGTTGCCAGAAGGTGGACTGTCCCAGGTCACGGATACGCAAGATCTGCCGGGCCATGATAACTCCTTGTGCTGTACTTGAAGGCGGCGAAAGGGTGGGACGAGGGGGAAGAGGGAAACCTTTTGGAAAAGGTCTCCCTCTTCCCCCTCGAGCTCCCCCATCACCCTTGCCAAAACTTTTTATTCAGATCCATGCGACTGTGTCGCAGCGCCTCGGGCAGCCATCCTGCTCCGGTCCCCCGGTGCTGTGGCGGGGCTGCACGGTGGAAGGGCGTACGTCCCTGCCGTGTCGTCATGTCCGTGTCGGCGTGTGCATCGTGTTCCGGCCAGGCAGCGCAAAGCGCTTTCCGGAAGGCTGCGGGCAACAGGCTCGGAGCGGGCACGGGGCGGCGGAAGCGGGACAAGGGCTCGGGCCAGTCTTTCCGGCTTCCGGGACATGACGGGCAGCCGCCCGGCACAGCGAACAGTCTGGACAAATCCTGCGCTATGGTCTGCCACAAATCAAGGAAATTTCTTTTTTTCTGGGCAGGGGCCTGGGGACGGCGCCGGCATCCTTTGTGGACGAAGGGCGGTTCGGGCACATTTCCGCACAGCGGCAAGAGCCCGAGGGGTTGCTTTAGAGAGCGGAGAGAAAAAGGTCGTGGAGAGGGGAGAGGCCGGGCTGTAAAACTTGGGCGGTATGGTATCCGCAGACAGGCAGGGATGCCGCACCAGGCGTGGCGTAAAAGGTCCTGCCTTGCCTGATCTGTACCGGAAGGTACCATGCCGGAAGAGGGAATATCCGCCCATGTGCAGCACCGAAGCCTCACAGGGTATCGGCATGTCCCGGGCCGACGGATCACTGCATGTTTGCAACGATGGGGGAGCGTGCCGTCGTTTGCAGAAAAATTTGCTCTGATAAAGCGCGCTGGGAGGGGGAGGGAGCTTGAGGGAAGGGGGACCTTCTCGCGCTGGCAGAAGGTCCCCCCTCCCTTAAGAAAACAGCCTTTTCTGCTCAGGGCCGGGGGCATTCGCGCCAGCGGGCATTGAGCAGGAAGTGGGCGTCGGTCTGGACGCCGGGATCCTTCATGGCCTTGGCGGCAAAGGCACCCCAGGGCAGGGTGGTGCAGTCTTTGGCGGCGCTGCGGGCGATATGCATGAGCTTGCCCTCGCGCTTGTGCTGGTCGAACAGGAGCACGGCGGCCACGCAGGCGGCATCGAAGCGGCCCATATCCAGCGATTTGTCGATGAGGGCCGCCAGGCGGGCGTCCTTGCTGTCATGGGTGGCGAACCCCGTGGAAGCGTTGGTGATGGACTCACGCAGCAGCTTGCCTTCGGGGTCGGCTTCCAGGTCGATATGGTAGGTCTGGGCCACGGCCACAAGACCGGGCTCCAGCGGCGGCACCTCGGGCTTGCCCAGGTTGCGCCACAACCAGGTGCCCAGCACGGCTACGCCCATGACGGCGCAGAAGAGCAGGGGCACTTTCCAGCCGGTGGCTTTTTGCTGGCTCATGCGCGCTCCTGCAGCCAGCTGCGCAGCTGCTCGATCTGGCGGGCCACGGAACGGGGGCCGGTACCGGCGGGCGTCTCGCGGCGGCGCACGGCGGCGGCGTAATCCAGCACGGCATAGACGTCATCGGCGATGCGGGCGTCCAGCTGCTGGAGTTCGGCCAGCGAAAGGTCTTCCAGCCCCTTGCCCTGCTTTTCGGCCAGGGCCACGGCATGGCCCGTGACGTGATGGGCCTCGCGGAAGGGCAGGCCCTTGCCCACCAGATAGTCGGCCAGTTCCGTGGCGTTGAGGAAGCCGCGGGCGCAGGCGGCGCGCATGCGGTCGGTGCGGAAGGTCAGTTCTTCCAGCATGCCGGCCATGAGCATCAGGGAAGCATCCACGGTGCGGTCGGCATCGAGGAAGCCTTCCTTATCTTCCTGCAGGTCGCGGTTGTAGGTCATGGGCAGACCCTTCATGATGGTCAGCATGCCCATGAGCGAGCCGTAAACACGGCCGGTCTTGCCGCGCATGAGTTCGGCCACGTCGGGGTTCTTCTTCTGGGGCATGATGGACGAACCCGTGGAGTAGCCGTCGGAGAGCTGCACGAAGCCGAAGGCGGGGTTGGCCCAGATGATGAGCTCTTCACACAGGCGGGACAGGTGGGCCATGATGCAGGAGCCGGCGAACAAGGCCTCCAGCACGAAATCCCGGTCGGAGACGGCATCCATGGAGTTGCCGTAGATGCCGTCGAAGCCCACTTCGTCGGCCACGCTCTGCGGATCAAGGGGATAGGTGGTACCGGCCAGGGCGGCGGAGCCCAGCGGGGAGATGCGCACGCGCTTGAGCACGTCGTCCAGGCGCATGCAGTCGCGGCGGAACATCCAGGCGTAGGCCAGCAGATGGTGGGCCAGGCTCACGGGCTGGGCGGGCTGCATGTGGGTGCAGCCGGGCAGGATGTCGTCCTGATGGCCGTCGGCGCAGGACACCAGGGTGGCGCACAGATGGGCGGCGCGCTGCTGCCAGACCGTCAGGCGGTCGGCCACGAACAGGCGGAAGGTCAGGCCCACCTGGTCGTTGCGGCTGCGGCCGGTGTGCAGCTTTTTGCCCACGTCGCCGATGATCTCGGTGAGGCGGGCCTCGATGTTCATGTGCACGTCTTCCAGCGCCGGTTTCCAGACAAAGGCGCCGGATTCGATCTCCTGCTTCACGGCATCGAGACCGTTGACGATCTGCTCGGCCTCGTCGGGCGTGATGACGCCCTGACGGCCCAACATGCGGGCATGGGCCTGGGAACCGCGGATGTCCTGGGCATAGAGGGCGCGGTCATAGGTCTGGGAATCGGTATAGGCGGCCACGGCTTCTCTGGGGCCTTCGGCGAAGCGGCCGCCCCAGCTCTGATTGGTGCTCATGGAAAGATCTCTTTGCCCCGGGAGGGGCCGGTGTATGCGCTGCGGCGCGCGATGACAGGGGGCCGGAAACGGCGGCGCCCCGTGCGGGATGCGGACGGGGCGGCCTTCCGGATGGAAAGAACGGGGCGGACGGGTTTCCCCGCCCGCCGTGAGGAAGACTTACTTGCCCAGCTTGTTCTGGACCGCGGCGTACATGCCGAGGCGCAGGCAGTTGAGGCGGATGAAGCCGGCAGCGTCCTTGTGGTCGTAGTTGCCGCCTTCGAAGGTAGCCAGGTCTTCGGAGAACAGGGAGAAGGGAGAGGTACGGGCCAGGGGCCACACGCCGCCCTTGTACAGCTTGGCGCGCACGGTACCGGTGACGGTCTCCTGAGACTTGTCCATAAAGGCCTGCATGGCTTCGCGTTCGGGCGAGAACCAGTAGCCGTTGTACACGGCGTGGGAGTAGGGCACGGCCAGCATGTCACGCAGCTGCAGCAGTTCGCGGTCCATGCACAGGCCTTCCAGGTCGCGGTGCAGGGCGTAGAGCAGGGTGCCGGCGGGGTTTTCGTACACGCCGCGGCACTTCATGCCCACGTAGCGGTTCTCCACCATGTCGTCACGGCCGATGCCGTGCTTACCGGCCAGTTCGGCCAGGGTCTTGATGATGGTGTAGGGCGACATCTTTTCGCCGTTGACGGCCACGGGGTTGCCGTGCTCGAAGCTCACTTCGATGATCTCAGGCTCGTTGGGGGCCTGTTCCACGGGCACGCAGCGCTCGTGGCAGGACTCGTGGGGAGCGTTGCCCGGATCTTCCAGCTCGCTGCCTTCGAAGCTGGTATGCATCATGTTGGCGTCCATGCTGTAGCGCTTGGCTTCCTTGGAGATCGGGATGCCGTGCTTTTCAGCAAAGGCATTGAGGGCCGTACGGGACATCAGGTCCCATTCGCGCCAGGGAGCGATGACCTTCAGGTCGGGGGCCAGGGCCTTGGCGGCGAACTCGAAGCGCACCTGGTCGTTGCCCTTGCCGGTGGCGCCGTGGGCGATGGCGTCAGCGCCTTCCTTGCGGGCGATGTCCACCAGGGCCTTGGTGATGATGGGGCGGGCGATGGAGGTGCCCAGCATGTAGCGGTTCTCGTACCGGGCGGCGCCGCGCATCATGGGGAAGACGAAGTCGCGGGCCATTTCTTCACGCAGGTCCACAACGTAGGCCTTGGAAGCGCCGGTCTTGTAAGCCTTGGCTTCCACACCGCTCAGGTCTTCGGGCTGGCCCAGATCGGCAGTGACGGTGATGACTTCGCACTTGTAGGTTTCGATCAGCCACTTGAGGATGACGGAGGTGTCCAGGCCGCCGGAGTAGGCGAGCACAACTTTCTTGATGTCTTTGTTCATCGTAAGGCCTCGTAAAAAAGATTGAGAGGGAAGCAGTATTCTCCAAAAGCCCGTCCTTGGCAAGTGCGAAAGGGGGCAAAAGGCCCGCAGGCGCACGCTTTGGCCCCGGCCGTGCCCTTGGCCGGACATCCTGCCGGGAAGGGCAGGCAGCATCTTGACGAAGGCAGCGCAAGCGGATAGAAAAAAACGTTTTAACCGGATGTCTTCCGTGCAATGCGCCATGGGGCGGCAGGGGAGGCACCCGGAGGGGCAGGGCCGCACCCCTGCGATTTTCCCAACCATACAGGAACATCCAATGCCCAAACGCACGGATCTACACAAAATTCTGGTTATCGGCGCAGGTCCCATCGTCATCGGCCAGGGCTGTGAATTCGACTATTCCGGCTCCCAGGCCGTGAAGGCCCTCAAGGAAGAAGGCTACGAGGTGGTGCTGGTCAATTCCAACCCGGCCACCATCATGACCGACCCCCACATGGCCGACGCCACCTATATCGAACCCATCGAGCAGCAGACCCTGGCGGCCATCATCCGCAAGGAACGCCCCGATGCCCTGCTGCCTACCCTTGGCGGACAGACGGCGCTCAACGCCGCTCTTGGTCTGGCCAAGAGCGGCGTTTTGGCGGAGTGCGGCGTTGAACTCATCGGTGCGCGTGCCGAAGTCATCGAAAAGGCCGAAAGCCGCGAACTGTTCCGGCAGGCCATGGAGAACATCGGCCTCAAAGTGCCTGCCAGCGGCATTGCCCACAACATGGATGAAGTGCGCGCCCTGGGCGACGTGCTGCCCTTCCCGCTGATCATCCGTCCGGCCTTCACCCTGGGCGGCACCGGCGGCGGTATCGCCTACAACATGGCCGACCTGGAAGAAGTGGCCGGTCACGGCCTTTCCGCCAGCCCCGTGTCCGAAGTCATGATCGAGCAGAGCGTGCTGGGCTGGAAAGAGTTCGAGATGGAAGTCATGCGCGACAAGAATGACAACTGCGTCATCGTCTGCTCCATCGAGAACGTGGATGCCATGGGCGTGCACACCGGTGACTCCATCACCGTGGCCCCGGCCCAGACCCTGACCGACGCCGAATACCAGATGATGCGCGACGCTTCCTTCGCCATCATGCGCGAGATCGGCGTGGAGACCGGCGGCAGTAACGTGCAGTTCGGCATCAACCCCGACAACGGCGAGATGGTGGTCATCGAGATGAACCCGCGCGTGTCGCGTTCCTCGGCCCTGGCCTCCAAGGCCACCGGCTTCCCCATCGCCAAGCTGGCCGCCAAGCTGGCCATCGGCTATACCCTGGACGAACTGCGCAACGATATCACCCGCGAGACCGCGGCCAGCTTCGAGCCGGCCATCGACTACTGCGTGGTCAAGATCCCGCGCTTCACCTTTGAAAAATTCCCCGGTGCCAAGGACGAGCTGACCACCTCCATGAAGAGCGTGGGCGAAGCCATGAGCATCGGCCGTACCTTCAAGGAAGCCCTGCAGAAAGGCCTGCGCTCCATGGAGATCGGCGCCTCCGGTCTGGGCTTCAACTTCCGTCGCGAGCTGCCGCCCCTGCCCGAGATCATGGCCGGCCTGCGCAAGCCCCATTCGCGCCGCATCTTCACCCTGCGCCAGGCCCTGCTGGCCGGCGTGAGCGTGGAAGATATCCACGAGGCTTCCGGCATCGATCCCTGGTTCATCCGCCAGATGCGCGACATCGTGGACATGGAGACCCGCATCCGCGACTTCGGTCTGGCCAACGACATGACGCCCCTGAATCCCGAGCTGCCGGAGATCCTGCGCGAAGCCAAGGAATACGGCTTCTCCGACCGTCAGCTCTCCGAGATGTGGAAGCGTCCCGAGACCGACATCCGCCGTCTGCGCAAGGAAATGGGCATCGTGCCCACCTTCTACCTGGTGGATACCTGCGCCGCGGAATTCGAAGCCTACACGCCCTATTACTACTCCACCTATGAAAAGGGCGACGAAGTGCAGACCAAGGACTGCCGCAAGGTGCTGATCCTTGGCGGCGGCCCCAACCGTATCGGCCAGGGCATCGAGTTCGACTACTGCTGCTGCCACGCCTCCTTCGCCCTGCGCGACGCGGGCATCATGGCCATCATGGTCAACTCCAACCCCGAGACCGTGTCCACGGACTACGACACTTCCGACCGCCTGTACTTCGAGCCCCTGACCTTTGAAGATGTGATGAACATCGTGGAAAAGGAAAAGCCCGAAGGCGTCATCGTGCAGTTCGGCGGTCAGACCCCGCTGAACCTGGCCGTGCCGCTGATGCGCGCCGGTGTGCCGATCCTGGGTACCTCGCCCGATGCCATCGACCGCGCCGAAGACCGCGAACGCTTCCAGGCCCTCATCGAAAAGCTGGGCCTGCTCCAGCCGCCGAACGGTACCGCCATGGACCTGGATCAGGCGCTGGAAGTGGCCGAGCGCATCACCTATCCCGTGGTGGTGCGTCCCAGCTACGTGCTGGGCGGCCGCGCCATGGCCGTGGTCTATGACAAGGAAGAGCTGGTGGATTACTTCCGTGAACAGGTGCCCGAAAAGCCCGAGCATCCCATCCTCATCGACAAGTTCCTGGAACATGCCGTGGAAGTGGACGTGGACGCCCTCTCCGACGGCAAGGAAGTCTATGTGGCCGGCATCATGGAACACATCGAAGAAGCCGGTATCCACTCCGGTGACTCGGCCTGCGTGCTGCCTTCCTTCTCGCTCTCCTATGACCATGTGGCCCTCATCGCCGCCCAGGCCGAAGCCCTGGCCCGCGAGCTCAAGGTCGTGGGCCTGATGAACATCCAGTTCGCCATCAAGGGCGACGACCTGTACATCCTTGAAGTGAACCCGCGTGCCTCGCGCACCGCGCCCTTCGTCTCCAAGGCCACCGGCGTGCCGCTGCCTTACATGGCCACCCAGGTCATGCTGGGCAAGACCCTGGACGAGCTGGATCCCTGGAGCATGCGCCGCGGCGGCTTCACCTGCGTCAAGGAAGCCGTGCTTCCCTTCCAGCGCTTCCCCGGCGTGGACATCATCCTCGGACCCGAGATGCACTCCACCGGCGAAGTCATGGGCATGGGCAGCGACTTCCCCGAAGCCTACTACAAGAGCCAGCTGGCCTCCGGTCAGGATCTGCCGCAGGGCGGCAATGTCTTCATCTCGGTCAATGACCGCGACAAGCCCATCCTGCCCGAAGTGGCGGCCATGTTCGCCGACCTGGGCTTCCACCTGCTGGCCACGCGCGGCACGGCCCGCTACCTGCGCGAGCGCGGTCTGGAAGTGGAAGAAGTGCTCAAGGTCTATGAAGGCCGTCCCAACATCGTGGACCGCATGATCAACGGCGACGTGGCCCTGGTCATCAATACGGCCTCGGGCAAGAACACGGCCCGCGACTCCAAGTCCATCCGTCATACGGCCGTGAGCTACGGCGTGCCTTACTGCACCACCGTGGCCGGTGCCAAGGCCTCGGCCATCGCCATCGGCAAGCGCCGTGAAGACACGCATGTGGAAAGCCTGCAGGAATACTACGCGCGGGAAGCGCGGGGGTAAGATATGAAAGCATTACTGGTACTTGAAGACGGTTTCTGCCTTCAGGGCAAATCCTTTACCGGCGATTTTGAAACCGGTGGGGAAGTGATTTTCAATACAGGCATGACCGGCTATCAGGAAGTGCTCACCGACCCCTCCTATTACGGGCAGATGGTGTGCATGACCTATCCGCTCATCGGCAACTACGGCATCACCGCCGAAGACATGGAATCCGGCCGCGTGCACATGCGTGCCCTGCTGGTCAAGGAATGCTGCAAGGAGCCCTCCAACTGGCGCTCCAAGGAATCCCTGCCGGACTTCCTCAAGCGTTGGAACGTGCCCGGCATGGAAGGCCTGGACACCCGCGCCCTGACGCGCCATCTGCGCATCAACGGCGCCATGCGCGGCATCATCTCCACCCGTGACCTGGATGTGGAGAGCCTGCGCGCCAAGGCCTGCGCCCTGCCCAGCATGGAAGGTCAGAACCTGGTGCCCTTCGTGGCTGCCCAGAAGCCCTACATCCTTACGGCCGACGGCCCCAAGGACGCTCAGTTCGATGCCAACGGCGCCTATGCCTGGCAGGGCACGGGCATCCCGCTGCTGGTCTATGACTTCGGCGTGAAATGGAACATCCTGCGTCTGCTGGCCGAAGTGGGCTTCGAGCCCCTGGCCGTGCCGCCTTCCTTCACGCCGGACCAGGCCCGCGCCAGCGGCGCCAAGGGCGTGTTCCTGTCCAACGGCCCCGGCGACCCCGCCACCCTGAAGGACGAGATCGCCATCATCCGCGAACTGGTGAAGGAATTCCCCGTGACCGGCATCTGCCTGGGCCATCAGCTCATCGGCCACGCCTTGGGCGGCACCACGGCCAAGCTGAAGTTCGGCCACCACGGCTGCAACCATCCGGTCAAGGATCTGGGCACGGGCCGCATCGAGATCTCGTCCCAGAACCACGGCTTCCATGTGGTGCTGGACGGCCTGGACGATGTGGAAGCCACCCACATCAACCTCAATGACCAGACCCTGGAAGGCCTGCGCCACAAGACCCTGCCCATCATGAGCGTGCAGTACCATCCCGAAGCGGCCGCCGGTCCCCACGACGGGCGTTACCTCTTCGAGCGTTTCCACGAGATGATGAAGGCCGCTCTGGCCTAAAAGATATACGGCCTGAGGAGGGGGGAGCTCTTCTCCCTCCTCTCCAGCGCGCATTGTTGAGCGCATCGTTGACAGGGCTCTTCCCGTGAGGGAAGGGCCCTGTTTTTTTGTCGTGGAGGGGATGGCCGGTGATGGTGCGCAGGGATGCACCTGCAGCACAAGGGCAGGGGAGCCCCCGGGAGGCGGAAAAGGATGTCCGTCCGGGGATAGCCGCTAGACGCGAAGGGCCGGGGCCGCACAGGGCGCCATGGCGGGGATGCACGGCTGTCAGCGGGCGAAGGGCTCAGGAGCGGGAGAAAAAGAAAAAGCACTGCTATTCCCGGGCCCTGACGTTTCGCTCACGCTCTTGGTGCCAAGGTTCCGGCACAGGCTTGCCATCACCTGCGCACTTGGGCTATCGTCGTGGTATCGGTCCGAATCTGCTGCAGGCAGGTCGGCCTTCAACTGTCCGCAAGGGCAACAGACCAAAGGAGTCTGGAGTGAAAAAAGCCATCATGAGCCTTTGTCTGGCTGCGGCGCTTGTTTTTGGAGCTGCCGGCGTTCAGGCGGCAGAGCAGGACAAGGGCAACAATCCCGTGCTGCAATTCACGGGCAGCGTGTGGCAGAAGAGCAGCCTGGATAACAAGCTGAGTTTCCTGTTCGGCATGGATACCGCCATTGCTACGGAATACTTCGTCAACAGCCGGGAAGCTGAACTGGCCGCCAAGAATGGCAAGATGCCTGTGTCCAACCTGTCCAAGTTCGAAAAGGGCTGGATGAAGGCGTTCAAGGACGTGAAGCGCACCACCATCGTGGAAGAAGTGGATGCCTGGTATGCGGCCCATCCTGACAAGCTGGATCGCCCTGTCCTGGGTGTGCTGTGGTTTGAACTCGTCGAGCCGCGTCTTGCGGCCGCTCAATAACGGATCGTCCCTCACGAACTGATACGCCGATGCGTATTGTGGAGACTTCTATGAAAAAACTGTTTGCGATCATCTTGATGGCCGCCTTTATGGCAACGGGCGTCGCCTGCACCAATATGTCCCCCACCCAGCAGGGCGTGGCCAGCGGTGCCGCGCTGGGTACGCTGGGTGGTGCCGGCGTGGCCGCCATTTCCGGCGGTTCCGTGGGCTGGGGCGCTCTGGCTGGTGCCGGTATGGGTGCTCTGGCCGGTGGTATCGTAGGCAACCAGCAGGAAAAGAGCCGTTACCACCATCGTGGCTGGTAACCCCGCTTTCTTTGCTTTGTGACAGCGACCGCTCCCTTCGGGGAGCGGTTTTTTTATGGCCTTTATCCTGTTGCGCTCCACGGTGCGAAAGGGAAAACCATCCGCCATGCGGATGGCCTTGATCCCCGGAGCATCATTTCCTGCATCCCCGGCAAAAGTTCCCTCCTGTTCCTCGTGCTTTTCCATACGAAAGATGCCGGATGGACCTTTCCCGTATTTCCGGGGGACAGGGGCGTCGGGCACGGTCTGCCACGCTACTTCATCCTGCCATAGACCAGAGCAAAAGTTTTGGGGAGGGGATGGGGGAGTTTGAGGGGGAAGGGGAGGACTTTTTCCAAAAAGTCCTCCCCTTCCCCCTCATCACATATTTGCGTCAGCACCTCTCATCCGAAGGGCCCTGCCAGCGGCGGCACAACCGGTGGGACAATCCCAGCTGGTCAAAGATGCGGCCGCAGAACTGGCCCATGAGCCCTTCGAGGGTATCCTCCCCGCTGTAGAAGGCGGGCATGAAGGGCATGATGACGGCTCCGGCCTCGCTGGCCCAGAGCATGTTGCGCAGATGGATGCGGCTCAGGGGGCTTTCCCGGGGGACGAGGATCAGGGGGCGGCGTTCCTTGAGGGTCACGTCGGCGGCGCGGTGCAGCAGGTTGGTCCCGGCACCGGTGGCGATGCTGGCCAGGCTGCTCATGGAGCAGGGACAGACCACCATGCCGTCGTGCTGCCAGGAGCCGCTGGCCGGGGCGGCTCCCAGACAGGCCGCATCATGGCTGACGTCGGCCAGGGCATGCAGGGCGGACGGGGCAAGGCCGCATTCCGCTTCCAGCACGGCATGGGCCCCGGGCGAAAGGATGAGGTGGCTCTCCACGTCGGGCAGGGCAGCCAGATGGCGCAGCAGACACAGGGCCAGGGACATGCCGCTGGCACCGCTGACGCCTACGATGATTCGTTTCATAAAAGCTCCTTGGCCGTACCCTCCCCGGAGGAGGGCCTCTGCCGCAGGCAGCGGAAGGCCGGTGCCCTTTGGCAGGATGGCATGAAAGCGGGAGCGGGGACGGAAAACTGAGGATACGGTGGGAGAGAGGAAAAGAAAAGTCCCCCCTGCCACACGGACAGGGGGGACAAAGCGACAAATCGTGCGGAACCTAGCCCAGGTTCACGATGGATTCTTCGCCGGTCTCAGCGTGCAGCACGTGCACGGCACAGCCCAGTCACGGGTCGAAGGCGCGGATGGTGCGCCCAACATTGACGGGGTTGTTGATATCCGGGACCTGCACACCGATGAGGGCTTCTTCCAGAGGACCACGGCGGCCCTTGTCGTCGCGGGGCGAGCAGTTCCACAGAGTGGCGGAGATGATCTGGTAGCTGTCGATCTTCTGGTCCTTCACACGGATGTAGTGGACCAGCGAACCGCGGGGCGCTTCGGAGCAGCCATAGCCTTCGGCGCTCTGCGGGATCTCGAAGGGAGTGAAGGTCTCGCCGTCGGGCTTGACTTCCTTCAGCCAGCCTTCCACGGCATTGGCGATGAGCAGGGCTTCTTCGGCGCGGGCCACGTGACGGCCCATGATGGAGAAGACCTTGTCCCAGCCCAGGTCGCGGATGGTGCGGGCTTCGATGCCGAACTTTTCCTTCAGCATCTTCACGCCCACTTCGGACAGCGGCGCGTTGGCCACCCACATGCGGGCGGCGGGGCCCACTTCGATGACTTCGCCGTCGTAACGGGGAGCCTTGACGAAGGAGTAGGCGTCCTTCTTGTCCAGATTGGGGTTGGTCTCGGCGCCGTCAGCACCCTTGCCGGTGGTGGCGTCGTCGTACCAGGCGTACTTGAGGTCTTCGGTGATCTTCTTGGGATCGAATTCCACGTCACGGCCATTGAGGAAGACACCGGCCTTGAGCAGGTGGGTCTTGCCGTCGTCGGTCATGGGGAACACGCCGAAGCAGGAGCAGCCGTGCACGCCCTGGCCCTGTTCGAACAGGTCCTTGTACACGGAGCCCACGATGTAGGTGATGGGCAGGTATTTTTCGACGATGAACTGGCGCACCTTCTTGAAGCGGGCCGCATATTCCAGCAGGGCTTCCTTGGTGGGCATTTCAGTGGCACCGCCAGGCACGATGCCCTGCACATGGGGCATACGGCCACCGAAGAGGGCGACCATCTCGTGGGCGATGCGGCGCACTTCCAGGGCTTCCAGGTACTGGTCCACGCCCACCTTGTTGGCTTCGGGGGGCAGACGCAGGTCGGGCTGGGCGAAACGCGGCACGAAGGGCGCGGTATCGGGGCCGGCCACGAAGTCCAGAGCGGCCAGATGGTAGAAGTGCAGGATGTGCGACTGCAGGTAGTTGGCGCCCAAGATCAGGTTACGGGTGATGCGGCCGTTGCCGGTCACCTTGATGTTGAAGGCGTCTTCCTGCGCCAGGGCGGAAGCCATGGCATGGGAGGTGGGGCACACGCCGCAGATGCGCTGCACGATCTGGGTGGAGTCACGCGGGTCGCGCCCTTTCAAAATCTGTTCAAAACCGCGGAACATCCCACCGGTGAGGTGGGCGTCCACAACCTTGCCGTTCTCCACCACCACTTGGGCCTTAAGATGGCCCTCGATTCTGGTGACGGGATCGATGGCGATAGTGGCCTTGGCCATAAAGCTCTCCTTTGAACGTCAGAAAAAATGGAAAAGCCGGGCCGCTTCTAGTTGCTGTAGAAGGGGCTCTGTCCGTCGGGGAACGAGGGCTCGGTGCAGCCGATGCAGATGGCGTTGGCCACGCACCAGTTGACGCCGTTCCATTTACGTTCAAACGAGTCGCAGTACGCACCGGGGCCCTTGCAGCCCAAGTCGTAGCGGCAGCCGTCCTTCTCGGTGAAGGTGGCGGAGAACTTGCCTTCGTCGTACTTGCCCAGATAGGGGCAGTTCTCGTGCACGTTGCGACCGTAGAAAGGCAGCGGGCGGCCTTCGCTGTCCAGCAGGGAGACCACTTCGGCCAGGCCGGCTTCCAGGCCCTTTTCCTTGATCTTCTGGAGGGCCAGGGCGATGGTGCCCACGATCCAGTCAGGCTGGGGCGGGCAGCCGGGGATGTTGACCACGGGGGTCTTGATGCCGGCCTGCTTGAGCAGGGCACCGGTACCCATGGCTTCGGTCACGGAACCCTTGGCAGCGGGGATGCCGCCGTAGGCAGCGCAGGTACCCAGGGCCAGCACGGCGGCGGCATCGGGAGCCAGCTTTTTGACCAGGTCGGCCATGGTGATTTCGGTGTGGCCCTCTTCGGCCACCACGCAGTAGCGACCATCCTTGGCCAGCGGGATGGAACCTTCGATGGCCAGGAAGAACTTGCCCTTGAAGTTTTTGGCAATGTTCAGCATGTGGGTGTAGGCGTCGTGGCCTTCACCGCCCATGACGGTAGGATGGTACTCGAGGCTGATGATCTTCAGCAGCACATCAGCGATGGAGGGGTTGACGTTGTTCAGCAGCGACACTGAACAACCGGTACAGCCCTGTCCCTGCAGCCAGATGACAGGGGGGCGTTCGCCAGTCAACGTGCCGGCCAGGGCTTCGCGCACCGCAGGATGGAACATCTGCGCAACGCCGAAACCCGCCACTGTGCCGGTGCACAGTTTGACGAAATCACGCCTGTTGAGACTCATGCATGCCTCCTCATGTTGGCGTAGTGAAAAAAAACGGCAGTCGGGTTATGCCAAATGACATAAGTAATATGGATGTACCAAGGCCGGAAGATTGTGTCAACGTAACAATCCGAAGAAACAGGCTTAGGACAAGGGATTCCGAGCTCTTTGCTTGTTTTTTTGACGGACTTTTCAGCAGCTGAAGATACGCAGTCCGGCGTAGCCCACGACATGTTCCGCATCGTGCGAAACTGCTGCGGACGTTTCGTGCATGACCAGGGCGGCGCGCACTGCCGCATCGGGCACCCAGGCGTGCAGGGCATAGAATGCCAGCGCCAGCGGCGCGGCCCCGCACATGCTGATGCCCTCCCGGGCCACGGTGGCCAGCAGGGCGTCGGCATCACCTTTGAGGGCGGCGTCCAGGGCCAGGCCGTCCTTGTGCAGGGTGGTCTGCTGGTCTTCGTAGTGGTTCATGTCCGAGCTTACCAGCAGCAGGGGGCGCCGGCCGTCACGGCGCTGACAGCGCTCCAGGACCCGGGCCAGGCGCTGGCCGGCCGTGCGCAGCACAGGGGCCTGGCCGGTGCCCACGCAGACCGGCACCACATGCAGGGGTGCATCGCCCGCGCAGACCTGCAGGAAGGGCAGCAGGACCTCGATGCTGTGTTCCCGCACATGTCCCATGACATCGGTGCTGAAATCTTCGTCGGCCTCGCAGAGCAGGCGGGCCATCTCGCCGTCCACGGGCACGGGGCCCAGCGGGGTCTGCCAGGCACCGCCGGGCCAGACGGACAGGGGCGTGCCCAGTCCGGTATGGTTGGGGCAAAGCAGAAAGACCGTGCGCGGCAAGCGCACATGGGCCAGGGTGGCGCCGATGACCCGGCCGCTGTAGACGTGCCCGGCATGGGGGAGCATGAGACCCGCCAGATGGGCCGCATCTCCGGCGGCAAGGGCCGAAGCGGGCAGGGCCGCCCCCTGTTTCAGGAACGACTCCACTTCGGCGCGCAGGTCGGCCGGGACATCAGTATAAAAACGGCCTGCGACAGCGGGCTGACGAAGATGCATGGCGGTATCCTCCCGAAAAAGATCTTGAACAGGAAGGAGCATAGCGCCGGCGGCGGACAAAGACCAGCAAGACCGGGGCAGCTTTCCCGGCGGGAAAAGGGCAGGGCGGGAAGATGGGCGGTGAAGGCAGAGGAGGGCCTGCAAGGCTGTGTCGGCTGCTTTCCGCCAAAGGACTTTTCGCCTCAGGGATGTATGCGTGCCTCGTCCATCAGGCTTTGGCGATGTGATGCAGGTATTGAGCGAGCATAAGAAAGATACCTTTGTGTCTCAACGGTGCCTTTCTGCATCATTTGTGTTGTGTGGAAGGTATCGTTTCCCTGCGACGTGTTTCTGAAAAGGGTAACACAGGCCCATCAGACAGGTCAGCGGTATGGCATCAAGAAAAGTATCCCCATATGTCCGGGCAATGTGGGCGCAGGAGAAAAGAGACGTAAGCAAGGCCCGGAGCAACATCCCTTTGGGCAAGCCCGGTCGGCAGCGTCAGCAGATTGTTATAAGAGCAGCCGTGAGCCACAACATGCTCAGGCAAACATGCGCAAGCAGCAATGCACGTTTGAGAGGCCATCGGCATACACAAAGCCATATTCCAGACACAAACCAAACGATCAGGCAGGCCAGGTGAAGCAAGTAAAGATTTTCTGAGGCATAGTACCACAGTTGAGCCACAGACCCTTCACCGCCCCACAAGCAAGCGTATTGCTCCGGTGCGGTTTTGACGTTCCAGACTTCACTCACCCATACTATGGTCATGAAGCCACAAAACAGCAGCCATATAAATTCCCATGAAAAAATCTTTATGGATGCTAGTTTGTTATTCATTATGATTCTTTAAGGGGATATACGTTCACGATATGTAGTTTTATGAAGGTCTCTAAAGCGCTTGCCGGCTGCTTTCATAGCATAGGTGGAAACGATACACACAAGCTCCAGGGATATCTTCGCTCATGATAAGCCTGGGAACAGACGGCAGATAAGCGAGCTTAGGGGAACAGTTTTGCCCTGTCCTGAGCCCTGAGCAGGGGACCGCCCTGTGCGCCATTTGGGGATGGATGGGCCACGCGCTCGTGCTGCCCGAAAGCTGGCGCAGGCCGTGACCGTTGCGACAAGGCACCTGCGGGTATCGACAGCAGCGATACAGGGAGGCCTTCCTCCGATCCGAAAAAAAATGCCATGCCCGTCGGTACAGACACCGTTCGGGCATGGCACAAAGTTACAAGGTCTTTTCCCTGTTTTTTAGAACAGCTGGACGCCGCCTATCCAGTGATGACGGACGCGGCCCTGCATCTCCTGGCCCAGGAAGGGAGTGTTGTAGCTCTTGGAGTACAGGGTCTCGCGGCTGACGGTCCACTTTTCTTCGGGATCGAAGAGGAAGAAGTCGGCCGGATCACCGGGTTCGAAGCGGTTGAGGGGCAGATTGAAGATCTCGGCCGGGCGCACGCTCCAGAGGCGGTGCAGGTCGGCCTCACTGATGACGCCCTCGCGCACCAGCTGCCAGGTCAGGGTCAGGGCCAGGTCCATGCCGGTGAAGCCGCAGGGGGCCTCGTCCAGGGTACGCTCCTTTTCATGGGCGGCGTGGGGGGCGTGGTCGGTGGCCAGGATGTCGATGGTGCCGTCCTTGATGGCCCGGCGCAGGGCCTCGCGGTCTTCGGGACGGCGCAGCGGCGGGCTGACCTTGGCGTTGGTGTTGTAGCCGTCCAGCGCGGATTCATCCAGCGTCAGATAGTGGGGGCAGGTCTCGGCCGTGACCTTGACGCCGCGGGCCTTGCCCCAGGCGATGATGTCCACGGTCAGGGCGCTGGAGACGTGGGCGATGTGCACGGGCAGGTTCAGGTATTCGGCCAGCATGATGTCGCGGGCGGCCTGCACGGCCTCGCCCACCGGGGGCTGGCCCTTGACGCCCAGGCTGCCGCTGAGGGGACCTTCGTTCATGACCCAGCCGCGGGCCAGGGTGCTGTCCTCGCAGTGATCGATGAAGGTCAGGCCCAGGTCGGCGCCGTATTCCATGACGCGGCGCAGCAGTTCGGTGCCGGGCATGGGACGGCCGTCATTGGAGATGGCCACGCAACCGGCGTCCTTGAGCTCCTGCAGGGGGGCCATCTCTTCACCGGCCAGGCCCACGGTGGCGGCGGCGATGGGGCAGAGGCGCGGACCGTGGGGATGGGTCTGGGCGGCGCGATCCAGCATGAAGCGGGTGACGCTGGCGTTGTCGTTGACGGGCTTGGTGTTGGCCATGCACATGACCGAACCGAAACCGCCGCGGGCGGCGGCCTCCAGGCCGGTGTTGATGTCTTCCTTGTATTCGAAGCCGGGCTCGCGCAGGTGGACGTGGGCATCCACCATGCTGGGCATGAGGATCAGGCCGCGGGCGTCCACGATCTGGCTGCCTTCAGGAGCGGCGTGATGGCCGGCGGGGGTCATGGTCACGATCTTGCCGTCCCGCACCAGCAGGTCAACGGGGGCGTCCAGGTGACGGGCGTTTTTGATGCACAGGGTCATTTAGCAACCTCCATCGTTACGGGTGGCCAGCAGGTAGAGGACGGCCATGCGGGTGGCCACACCGGACGCCACCTGATCGAGGACCAGGCTGCGCGGGTCGTCGGCCACGTCGTTGGAAATCTCCAGCCCGCGGTTCATGGGGCCGGGATGCAGGACCTTCACGCCGGGGTGGGTGAGTTCCAGATGACGTTCGGTCAGGCAGAAGCGGCGGGAATATTCGGCCAGGTCGGGCAGCAGGCCTGCCTGCTGGCGTTCCAGCTGCAGGCGCAGGCACATGACGGCGTCGGTGTCGCGCACGGCCTGGTTGAGGTCGCCGTACACGTCCACGGGCCAGGATTCCACACCGGCGGGCAGCAGGGTGCGCGGCGCGCACAGGCGCACCTTGGCGCCCAGCATGGTGAGCAGGTGCACGTTGGAGCGGGCCACGCGGCTGTGGGCGATGTCGCCCAGGATGAGCACCTGCTTGCCGGCAAAGGCATCGCCCCAGACCTGCCGCAGGGCGAAGCTGTCCAGCAGGGCCTGGGTGGGATGGGCGTGCCAGCCGTCACCGCCGTTGACGATGCCGCAGGAGACACGCTCGGCCAGGAACTGGGCCGCGCCGCTGCTGGGATGACGGATGACGATGACGTCAGGCCCCATGGCCTGCAGGGTCAGGGCCGTGTCCTTGAGGCTCTCGCCCTTGTTGAGGCTGGAACCGGACTTGGCCAGGGAGTAGGTGTCGGCGGAAAGGCGCTTGCCGGCCACATCGAAAGACGTCTTGGTGCGGGTGCTGTTCTCCACGAAGAAGAGCACCACGGTCTTGCCCTTGAGGGTAGGCACCTTTTTGACGGGTCTCAGGTTGATTTCCTGGAAACTGGCGGCCACGTTCAGCAGGTGACGCACGTCCTGTGCGTCGAGCTGGGTGACGTCCAGCAGGTCTTTGTGCGGCCAGCGGTACGTAGTATCTGTAGTCATGGCGTCGTGGGGTTGCAGGATTAAAAAAAAGCCCGCTCAACGGCGGGACAAAAGAAAAACCGGGCAGAACCCCTGCGAACGGTGTTCACAGGGCGCAGATCACCGCGGTACGTTGCCAGACATTTCATGGGGGCAAACCTAGACGCTGCCGGGCGCTTTGTAAAGCAAAAAGTCAGTTGACGCTTTGGGGGGCTTTGTCTACTTTCTTGAGGTATTGCGCCGGACCAGCGGCAGGTGTCCGGTGCCTGTCCCGGGGGCGTGACGGGGCCCGTGGCCCCACGCCTTTTTGTTTTTTCTGCCGTTTCGTACCGCGATCGCGCCTCCGGGCACGACCTGCGCTGCCATGGAGGAAGGTCGTCATGCTCGTTTCAATCCTTGTCTATTTGTGCTGCGGCGCCGTGGCCGGTGTGCTTGCCGGTCTGCTGGGCGTGGGCGGCGGTATCGTCATCGTGCCCATGATGGTGGCGGTCTTCCCCAGTCAGGGCATCCCCGCCGAGTATGTGCAGCAGCTGGCCCTGGGCACCTCGCTGGCCAGTATCATGGTCACGTCCATCTCCAGCAGCCGGGCCCATCACAAACGCGGTGCCGTCCACTGGGACATCTTCCGCAACATCACGCCCGGCATCCTGCTGGGCACTTTCCTGGGCGGTCTGGTGGCCACCCACATGCCGACCCTGTTCCTGAAGGTCTTCTTCATCTGCTTCCTGGGCTTCGTGTCCCTGCAGATGCTGTCCAACTACCGTCCCCCGGCAAGCCGTGAGATGCCCGGCGCCCTGGGCACCGCCGGTGTGGGCGGCGTCATCGGCCTCATCTCCAGTTTCGTGGGCATCGGCGGCGGGACGCTCTCCGTGCCGTTCATGAGCTTCTGCAACGTGCCTCTGCATCACGCCGTGGGCACCTCGGCCGCCATCGGCTTCCCCATCGCCGTGGCCGGTACGCTGGGCTATATCGTGGGCGGCTGGAACGCCCCCGGCCTGCCTGCCGGTTGCGTGGGTTTCGTGAACCTGATGGCCTTTTTCGGCATCGCTGCCGCCAGTTTCATGACGGCTCCCATCGGCGCCAGGCTTTCCCACTCCCTGCCCACGGCCAAGCTCAAGAAGGGCTTTGCCGTGTTCCTCATCATCGTGGCCCTGCGCATGCTGCTGGGCCTGTTCTAGGATCATCCCCGGGCGGACCGGGACCGTCACCGTTTTGGGGCCTCGCGTCCCTGCCGAGGCCGTCGTGCTCTTTTGCGGAGCGCGGCGGCCTTGGACGGAACGGGCCTGTTCGTCCCTGTTTCAAGGCTGGCACGCGGCCTTCCACCGTAACCATTTCGAATCGGGAGACCCATGAAGCTGAAAACATACAATAACAGGCTCGCTGAGTCCGTCTGGTGGAACCTGCTCTGGCTGACCATCGGCGCCTTTTTCGTCACCGTATGCGTCAAAAGCGTGGTGGCTTCGCACGCCATGCTGGCGGGCGGCGTCCTGGGCATGGCCCTGCTGGTGTTCTACAATACCGGCCTGCTGACGCCCCTGATCTGGTACCTGTTGCTCTCCATCCCCATTTGGGTCTGGGGGTGGTTCTTCGTGGGGCGCCGTTTCTTGCTCTATACGGCCTACGGCACCATCTGCACCACCATCTTCGGCATGTTCGTGGACTTCCAGATCCCCATCAACAACGAAGTCTATGCCGCCGTGGTGGCCGGTGTGCTGCACGGCACCGGCGTGGGCATGATGCTGCGCACCCTGGGCAGCGGCGGCGGTACGGACATCATCGCCGTGGCCCTGAAACAGCGCTGGAATATCCCCATCGGGCAATTCAGCTTTGCGGTCAACATCTGCATCTTCCTGGTGGGCGCCTTCAGCCTGTCGCTGGACATCATCATCGCGTCCACCATCATGATGTTCATTTCGGCCAATACGCTGGAATATGTGGTGGGCCTGTTCAACCACCGCAAGCTGGTGATGATCATTTCCGAGAAGGGCGAGGAGGTCAGCGAGGCCATTTTGGCCAGCGAGCGCTTCGGCGTGACCCTGATTCGGGGCAAGGGCGCCTATTCCGGCGGCGACAGGGAGATCCTGCTCACCGTCACCAACAACGTGGCCCTCAAGCGTCTGGAGAACCTGGTCTTCATGGTGGACCCCAAGGCCCTGTTCGTGGTGGAGAACACCTTTTACGTGTCCGGCGGACAATTCTCGCGCCGGAATTGATGCCCTATGCTGCAAGAACATGACGACCGGCTCCGCATCATCCGCGCCCGGACCATCCTGGATATGCTCGGGGAGCGCCCCGCCACGGGCCGTGACCTTTTCCGTCCCCTCAAGGGGCTGGACAATGCGGCCCTGCTGATACGCGGCGGCTGCGTCCTGGACGTGCTGCCCTGGAAGAGCGTGCGTGTGCCTGCCGGGACCCCGGTGACGGACATGGGCGACGTGACCCTGATGCCCGGCAGCATCAATGCCCACTGCCATCTGCAATTGTCGCATACGGCGGGCCGGACGTTGTTCGGCGCGGGCTTCACGGCCTGGCTGCGCAGCCTCATCGCCCTGTTGCGCGAAGAGCATGACGGCACGGCCCTGACCCGGGCCTGCCGGGACATGGCCGCGGCGGGCACGGCCCATGTGGGCGATTATGCCGGGGACGGTCTGCTGGCGGTGGATGCTGCCGTGCGGGCGGAAGGCATGGGCGTGACCCATTTTTGCGAGTGGTTCGGCGGCCAGGCCCCCTTTATCGACGACGGGCGTCCCTGGCCGCCGCGTTGCCGTTCCCTGCTGGAACGCCAGCCGGAAGTGGCCGGGCGCTGTGCCCCGGCCGGGCACGCCCTGTATTCTACGGATGCCCGCGTGTTGCAGGATGCGCGGCAGTGGTGCCGTCTGAAGGGGCGTCCCTTCGCCCTGCATCTGGCGGAATCCGAGGACGAGACGCGCCTGCTGCTTGACGGCGAGGGCCCCCTGTGGGACTGCTACCGGGGCATGGTGCTGCCGGAAGACTGGGCCGTGCCGCATCTGCGGCCTGTGGCCTATGCCCGGCGCCTCGATCTGCTGGGCCCGGGCACGCTGGCCGTGCACGGCGTGCAGCTGGAGCCCGCCGAAGTGACGGCCCTGGCCGCCAGCGGCAGTGCCCTGTGCCTGTGCCCCCGTTCCAACGAAAATCTGGCCGTGGGCACGGCGCCCGTGGCCGCGCTGCTGGAGTCCGGCCTGCTGTGCTGCCTGGGCACGGACGGTCTCAGCTCCAACACGGATCTGGATGTGCGTCAGGAAGCTGTTTTTTTGCGCGAAAGGCTGGACGTTGCCCCGCAGGCCCTGATACGGTGCCTCACTGTGAACGGGGCCGCCGCACTGGGCCTTGCCGGATACGGGCGCCTCGAGCCCGGGAGCAGGGCCGTTTTCAGCGTGCTGCCTGAAAGCCTCTCCATCTGATCCCATGCTATTTCGGCCGGTATGTCTCCGGCCTTCCACGACAGTTGTCCTTCATATTCACCGAATCATCAGAACGAGCAATAACGGGAAAGGTTATGAGCGAAGCAATCCTTGACTGGAAGGAAGCCATGGCGCGCGTGGATACCACGCGCGGGCTCTATGTGAAGCTGCTGCGAAACTTCATCGAGACGGAACGGGATACCCCCGTCAGGGTCTCGGTAGCGCTGAAGAACGGTCAGCAGGAAGAAGCCCGCGCCATGGTCCATGCCACGCGTGAAGCTGCCGCCGAACTGGGCGGCAAGGCGCTGGCGGCGGTCGCGCTGGAGCTTGAAATGGCCATCAAGGCCGGTGCGGACACCACGGTGGCCCTGCACCGTTTCGACAGCATCACCACGGATACCCTGGTGGCCATGGCCACGGTGGCCGCACAATAAACAGATGTTTTTCCGCCCATCTCCCGCATCCCTGATGCCGGGAGGGGCAAAAAAGTCCTTTTTTTTCCATCGTTGCAACTGTCGTGGAAGGCCCTTTCCGCCCCGGACGGGGAAAGAGGAAAGGGCTTTTTCTTTTGTACGTTTTGGGATATGCTGTCCGCTTGCAACAACTCGTACCTTTGGGAGAGTACCTTATGAAAAAGCTCGGGCTTTTGCTGGGAGTGGTAGCCTTGCTTGTGCCTTCGCTGGTTCTGGCGGGCGACATCAAGATCGGTCTGATGTGTCCGTTGACGGGCAAATGGGCCTCCGAAGGGCAGGACATGAAAAATATCGTGAGCCTGCTCGTGGATGAAACCAATGCCAAGGGCGGCATCAACGGCAGCAAGGTGGAACTGGTGGTGGAAGACGACGCCGGTGACCCGCGCACCGCTGCCCTGGCGGCCCAGAAGCTGGCTTCCGCCGGTGTGGTGGCCGTCATCGGCACCTACGGCTCCGCCGTGACCGAAGCCACCCAGAACATCCTGGCCGAATCCGAGCTGGTGCAGATCGGTACCGGCTCCACCAGCGTGCGTCTGACCGAAAAGGGCCTGCCGCTCTTCTTCCGCACCTGCCCGCGTGACGACGCCCAGGGCAAGGCCGCTGCCGCCGCCATCATCAAGGCCGGTTACAAGAAGGTGGCCCTGCTGCACGACAACTCCTCCTATGCCAAGGGCCTGGCCGAAGAAAGCCAGGCGGCTCTGGAAAAAGCCGGTGTGAAGATCATCTTCTACGATGCCCTGACCCCCGGCGAACGTGACTACACCGCCATCCTGACCAAGCTGAAGGCCGCCAACCCCGACCTGATCTTCTTCACCGGCTACTACCCCGAAACGGGCATGCTGCTGCGCCAGAAGAAGGAAATGGGCTGGGATGTGCCCATGATGGGCGGTGACGCCGCCAACCATCAGGACCTGGTCAAGATCGCCGGTCCCGAAGCCGCTGCCGGTTACTTCTTCGTGAGCCCGCCGCTGCCCCAGGACATGGATACCGACGAGGCCAAGAACTTCCTGAAGGCCTTCAAGGACCGTTACAAGACCGTGCCCGTCTCCGTGTGGGCCGTGCTGGCCGGTGACGCCTACAAGGTGCTCGAGGCCGCTATCGCCAAGGGCAACGACGATCCCGAAAAGATCGCCGAATGGCTCAAGCAGCTCAAGGAACTGCCCACCCTGTCCGGCAAGATGGGCTTTGACGAAAAGGGCGACCGTGTGGGTGATTTCTACCGCATCTACAAGGTGAACAACGCAGGCAAGTTCGAGCTCCAGGCTCGATAGAAAAGTCATCCGAAGCGGGGCGGCGGGCAGTGAACGCCGCCCCGCAAACTGCGCCGTGGGGCGCATGACCGAGACATGGAACAGTTTTTTCAACAACTTTTGAACGGCCTTGCCGTGGGCGGCATCTACGCGCTGGTGGCCCTGGGCTACACCATGGTCTATGGCGTGCTCAAGCTCATCAACTTCGCGCATGGCGACCTGTTCACCATCGGCGCCTATCTGGGCCTGACCCTGCTGGTGAGCTGCAACCTGGCGGGCGTGCTGCCGCCGGTGGTGGCCGTGCTGGCGGTCTTCATCATGGTGGGCATCATGGTGGCCATCATCGGCTGCCTGCTGGAGCGCGCCGCCTATCGCCCCCTGCGCAAGGCCGGGCGCCTTTCGGCCGTGGTGTCCGCCCTGGGCGCTTCCATCTTTTTCCAGAACGCCGTCATGCTGGTCTACGGCGCGCGCTTCTATGTTTATCCCGACTGGCTGCGACCGGACTTCACCGTTGACCTCTTCGGCATCGCCGTCCCCGGCGTGCGCCTGATGGTCATCGCGGCCAGCGTGATCCTGATGCTGGCCCTGTGGGCCTTCATCCAGCGCACCCGTATCGGCGCGGCCGTGCGTGCCGTGGCCATCGACCAGGGCGCTGCCCGCCTCATGGGCATCAACGTGGACCGTATCATCTCCCTGGTCTTCTTCATCGGTCCCGGCCTGGGCGGCGCAGCCGGCCTCATGGTGGGCATCTACTACGGCCAGATCGACTTCACCATGGGCTGGTCCTACGGCCTCAAGGCCTTCACCGCCGCCATCCTGGGCGGTATCGGCAACATCCCCGGCGCCATGATCGGCGGCCTGCTGCTGGGCGTCATCGAAGCCCTGGCCGCCGGCTACATCGCCATCGCCTGGAAGGATGCCATCGCCTTCACGGTGCTGATCCTCATCCTGATCATCCGTCCCACGGGCATCCTGGGCGAAAGGACGGCCGACAAGCTATGAACCGCACCATCGTCATCGTCGCGCTGGCGGCGGCCCTGCTGGTCCTGCCGCTGTTCACCAATCCCTACTGGACGGACGTGTGCGTCAGCATCGGCCTGTATGCCCTGCTGGCCCTTTCGCTCAACGTCATTCTGGGGCAGGCCGGCATCTTCCATATGGGTCATGCCGCCTTCTTCGCCGTAGGGGCGTACAGCACGGCCATCCTGAACACCATGTACCACTGGCCCATCTTCCTGACCATGCCGGTGGCAGGCTGTGCGGCGGCCCTGTTCGCCCTGGTGGTGGCGCGGCCCATCATCCACCTGCGCGGTGACTATCTGCTCATCGTGACCATCGGTATCGTGGAGATTGTGCGCATCGCGCTCATCAACGACGTGGGCGGTCTGACCGGCGGTTCCAACGGCATCTTCGGCATCAGCCGTCCCGTGTTCTTCGGCTTCCGCATCTTCAAGCCCCTGCATTTCTATTATCTGGTCTGGGGCATGGTGGGCGTCAGCCTGCTGTTGTTCTACGGCCTGTGGCGTTCGCGCATCGGCCGCGCCCTCAACTGCATCAAGGAAGATGACGTGGCCGCCGAAGGCTGCGGCATCAACGTGACCCACTACAAGCTCATGGCCTTCGTGTTGGGCGCGTTCTGGGCCGGTATGGCCGGCACCCTCTATGCCGCCAAGATGACCACCATCGCGCCGGAATCCTTCAACTTCATGGAATCCGTCATCATCTTCGCCGTGGTCATCCTTTCGGGCGGCAGCCAGCTGGGCGTGCTGGTGAGCGCCTTCTTGTTCATCGGTCTGCCCGAGCTGCTGCGCGAATTCTCCGGTGCGCGCATGCTCATCTTCGGCCTGGCCATGATGCTGATGATGATCTGGCGTCCCCAGGGCCTCATGCCGCCCAAGAGCCGCCGTTACGGCGTGGCAGCTCTGCTGGAGGCCATCAAGGCCCGTGCCTGTGCCGCCGCTGACGGCAACGCGGTCCGCCTGGCGGACGATGCCCGCACTGCCGAGAAGGAAGGAGGCCGCGCATGAGCCTGCTGCAACTGCATGAGATCAGCAAGATCTTCGGTGGCCTGATCGCCATCAACGAGCTGTCTTTCTCGGTGGAGCAGGGCAGCGTGGTGGGCCTCATCGGCCCCAACGGGGCGGGCAAGACCACGGTCTTCAACTGCATCACGGGCAACTACAAGCCCGAACACGGCCGCATCACCTTCGGCGGCCAGAACATCACCGGCAAGCGCCCGCACAATATCGTGGAGATGGGCATTGCCCGTACCTTCCAGAGCATCCGTCTGTTCGGCAAGCTGCCCGCGCTGGAGAACGTGCTGGCGGGCCGTCACTGCCGCCTGAAGTCCGGCTTTTTGTCCTCCATGCTGCACACGCCTTGGCAGCGCCGCGAGGAAAAGGCCGCTGTGGAACGCTGCATGGAAGAGCTGGAGTTCGTGGGCCTGGCCGACCATTACGCCGAGGCCGCCAGCAGTCTTTCCTACGGCAACCAGCGCCTGCTGGAGATCGCCCGCGCCCTGGCCTCCGACCCCCGGTTGCTGATCTTGGATGAACCCGCGGGCGGCATGAACGACCAGGAGACCGTGGCCCTGGTGGATACCATCGCGGCCATCCGTGACCGTGGCATCACCGTGCTGCTCATCGAGCACGACATGCGCCTGGTCATGCAGATCTGTGAACACCTTGTGGTGCTGGAAAACGGCACCCTCATCGCCCAGGGCACGCCCGACCATGTCCGCAACCATCCTGCGGTCATCGAGGCCTATCTGGGTTCCGACGATTCCGAGACGTGGTAATATGGCACTGCTGACGCTATCCAACATACATGTCCGTTACGGCAGCGTGGAAGTGCTGCACGGTATCGACCTGCACGTGGACGAAGGGGAGATCGTGACCATCCTGGGCGCCAACGGCGCGGGCAAGAGCACGACCCTGCTGTCCATCAGCGGTCTGGTGCGGCCCTGCGAAGGGGAGATCATCTTTGACGGCAAGCCCCTGCTCAAATACCCCAGCCACGAAGTGGTGAACCTGGGCATCGCCCAGTCGCCCGAAGGCCGTCGGGTTTTCGGCACCATGAGCGTGCTGGAGAACCTGCGCCTGGGGGCCTTCTGCATCCGCGACAAGGAGCGCAGCGAGCGGACCCTGGAGTGGATCTTCGAGTTGTTCCCGCGTCTGTTCGAGCGCAAGCAGCAGCTGGCGGGCACGCTTTCTGGCGGCGAGCAGCAGATGTTGGCCATCGGGCGTGCCCTCATGGCCGAGCCGCGCCTGCTTCTGCTGGACGAACCCTCGCTGGGTCTGGCGCCGCTTTTGGTGCGTTCCATTTTCGAGACCGTGCGCGCCATCAACCAGAAGGGCGTCACCGTGCTCCTGGTGGAGCAGAACGCCCGTGCGGCCCTCAAGCTGGCCTCGCGCGGCTATGTGCTGGAAGTGGGCAACGTGGCCATGGAGGACACGGCCGCCAATCTGCTGGCCGACGCCAGCGTGCGCGAAGCCTATCTGGGCGGCTAACCGTCTGCCCGACACATGCGATAAAAAAGAGCCCCTGCCTGATGCGGGGGCTTTTTTTGCGTTATGGGCTCAGCGGTGGCGGAAGCCGTACGGCAGGAGCGGGAAAGAACATGCTGCTGGCGGTACCAGTTGGTGGACAGTTTGGGGGCCAGGATGACAGCGGCCCGTGCGGCAGAAGACGTCCCGCACGGTGGCCATGATTCGCGCTGGCTGAGTAAGCCCTGCCTGCGCCGTGTCCTTCCTTGCTTATTGCTCCTCCCTGTCTGCCGTGCAGGTCCGCCGCAACGGGAATCTCCCCCCGCCTTACTTGTCGATCTGGCTTTCCGTAAAGGCGTCCGCGCGGTGTCCCATGAGGGTGATCCCGCCGTATTCCCGTTCGAATTCTTCCAGCTCTTCAGGCGTCAGGCTCACGGCGGCACCGCCGAGGAAGTCGTCGAGATGGGCCGGATTGGTCGTGCCGGGGATGGGAGCGATCCAGGGGGCCTGGGCCAGGAGCCAGGCGATGGCGAACTGGGACATGGTGCATTGCTTGCGCTCGGCCCAGGTGCGGATCAGACGAGGCAGGGGCATGTTGTGCTTCAGGGCTTCCGGGGTGAACTGCGGCAGGGTGGACAGGCGCCCTGTGGTGAAGCGGCTGTTCTCGTCGATGGCACCGGTCAGGAAGCCCCGTCCCAGAGGGCAGTAAGGGACAAGGCCGATGCCCAGTTCCCGCAGGGTGGGGAAGATCTTGGTCTCCGGTTCGCGCCACAAAAGGGAGTATTCGCTCTGCACGGCGCTGACGGGCTGGACGGCATGGGCCCGCCGGATGGAGGCCGCGCTGGCCTCGGACAGACCGAAGTGGAGGACCTTGCCTTCCCGGATGAGGTCTTTCACCGTTCCGGCCACGTCTTCCATGGGGACCTTGGGGTCCACCCGATGCTGGTAGAGCAGGTCGATGTGGTCGGTGCGCAGGCGCCGCAGGGAACCTTCCACGGCCCGCCTGATATGGTCGGGACGACTGTTGAGGGCCGTGGGCCGGCCTTCTTCGACGCCGAAGCCGAATTTGGTGGCGATGACGACCTTGTCGCGTACCGGGGCCAGGGCTTCGCCGACCCATTCCTCACTGGTGTAGGGGCCGTAGACCTCGGCCGTATCGAAAAAGGTCACGCCGCTGTCGTATGCCCGCCGGATCAGGGCGATCATGTCCTTTTTGGCATAGGTGCCGCCATAGTAGCCTACCATGGGCAAACAGCCGAGGCCGATGGCAGAGACCTGCAAGGAGCCGAGACGGCGTTGCGGCAGGGAGCGGGGCTGCTGCCTGTTTTCCGTGGCGGATGGGGAGGGAAGTGTCGCGGCATGGGCCATGCCGTGCAGGGAGGAGGACAGAAGGGCGGCCGCTCCGACGGCCAGGCCACCGGCAAGGAAGCGGCGGCGGGCAAGCTGGTTTTCTCTCGTGATCGTATTCATGACGTACCTCCGTCAGCATCTGGCTGTGATCCCTGTATAGGCAGAGCACGCGAAGGAAGAAAGAAACGATCTTTGCAATTAGTTGCCTGTTTTTGGCGATGTCGGCTGATCCGGCCGGATGCGGCAAGATGCTGTCATGCCATCAGCACCGGGCGTCAGTGGCGAAGAGCCGTATCCCGCCCCAAAGAAAGATTTTACGGCATGGAGCGTAGAGAAAGGGGCACTTTTTCCGAAGCGCCCCTTCCCCATCATAAAAATGAAAGATGTCTATTTGCCCGTGAACAAGGCCAGGGCCCGTCCGGCGGCCATGCCGCTGGCCCAGGCCCAGTGCAGGTTGTAGCCGCCCAGCAGGCCGGTGACATCCAGCAGCTCGCCCACGATCCAGAGGTTTTCCCGCACCGTGCTTTGCAGGCTGTAGGGGTCCACTTGCCGGGTGTCCACACCGCCGCGGCAGGCCTCGGCTTTTTTCAGCCCGGCCAGACCGGCGGGGACGGTGCGGAAATCATGGATGCGGGCACAGATCTGCTGCCGGGCGGCGCGGGAAAGTTCGGCTATCTTGCGGCCCGCAGTCTCCGGCGGCAGCAGGGCGTCCACCAGACGCTGGGGCAGCAGGCGGCGCAGCAGTCCGCGCGGGGTTTGCTTGCCCTGGCCGGGGCCGTCCAGCAGGGCGGCCAGATCACTGCCGGGCAAAAAGTCCAGGGCAACTTCCTGTCCCGGCCGCCAGAACAGGGAAGCCTTGAGGCTGGCCGGGCCGCTGATGCCGTCGTGGGTGAAAAGCAGGTCGTCCTGCCAGACAGGATCCGCAGCCAGCGAAGGGGAAAGCCCGGCCTGCGGCAGACCGATGCGCACCGGCAGGCTGATGCCCGCCAGATTGTCGTCCAGCCAGCCGGGTGCCATGCGGAAGGGGGCCAGCGCCGGAGCATGCTCCACAAGGCGGTGCCCCAGTGCCTGGGCCAGCCGGAACCCGCTGCCCGTGGCTCCGCACTGCGGCCAGGCGGGACTGCCCAGGGCCAGCACCAGACGGCGGCAGCGCCAGAGGCCCTGCGAGGTGCCGACCTCGAAGCCCGCGCCATCGGGCAGGGCCACCACGTCATGCACATCGGTTTGGCAGTGGAGGGCACAGCCCAGACGGCGGCAATCCTGCACCAGGGCGTCCAGCAAACGTTTGGCCGGGACAGTCAGGAACAGCTGGCCGTGGGCGCGTTCTTCCACGGGCAGGCCCCAGCCGTGCACCAGGCGCTCCATATCCTGCGGGGTGAAGGCATCCAGTGCGGGCTCGCAGAAGGAAGGATCGGCGCAGGCATAGTGATGGGCCGCCAGACGACGGTTGGTGAAGTTGGCCTTGCCGCCGCCGCTGATGCACAGCTTGCGGCCGGGGGAGGGGGCACGTTCCAGCAGGGCCACGTCCAGGCCGTGGGCCGAGGCTTCGCGGGCGCACATAAGGCCCGCCGCGCCTGCCCCCAGGATGAGGACGTCCGTTTTCCGGGGAGCGGCGTTTGACAGGGCCTTTCTGACAGGTCTAGGATGAAAGTTTGCTTGCATCCCACCGTTCTTACACGAGGCCTGCCGTCATGCCAATACTGCCCAGCCGCTACCGCGCGCCGCTCTGGCTGCGCAATGCCCATGTCAACACCATCTGGTCCGCCAAATGCCGCCGTCTGGACTTTCCCGATGCGGCACAGGCCGCCCGCTGCCGAAGGGTACGCCTGGATACGCCGGACGGGGATTTTCTGGATGTGGATGTCTACACGCCCCCGCCGGGCCTGCCGGAACGCGGGGTGGCCATCCTGTCGCACGGTCTGGAAGGGCACAGCCGCCGCCGGTATATCCTGGGCCTGGCGCGCGTGCTGCTGGAAGAAGGTTTCCGGGTGCTGGCCTGGAACATGCGCGGCTGCTCCGGTGAGCCCAACCGGACCGACCGCCTGTACCATATGGGCGTGACGATGGATCTGGCCACGGTGGTGCGTTACGCCGAGCAGTGGGATCTGCCCATCCTGCTGGCCGGGTTCAGCATGGGCGGCAACCAGACCTGCATGTATCTGGCCAGGGAGCAGGTCTCGCCGCTGGTGCGTGCGGCGGCGGTCGTCTCCGTGCCCTGCGATCTGGTGGGCGCGGCCAAAGTCATGGACGGGCCCGGCTGCCGCATCTATTTGCGCTATTTCCTGCGGACCATGTGTCCCAAGGTTCGTGAAAAAGCGGCCCGGTTCCCCAACTACCCTCCGGTGGAGGGCATCGAGAAGTTCCGTACCTTTGCGGAATTCGACGGCCGCTTCACCGCGCCCCTCTATGGCTATGCCAGCGCCCAGGAGTACTGGCGCGAGAACAGCTCGCTGCCCTGGCTGCCGTCCATCCAGACACCGCTCTATATGCTGATGGCCAAGGACGATCCCTTCTGCTCGCCTTCCTGCTATCCCGTGGATATGGCGGCCAAAAGCGGGACCCTGCATCTGGAAGTGGCCCCGCACGGCGGGCATGTGGGCTTTGCCCAGCCCGGCAGGGACTATTACAGCGAAGAACGCATACGCGATTTCGTACGCTCACTGTGGTGAGTCGGGGGAGTGGAGAGATGGATTTGAGGGGGAAGGGCCCTTTTTCTGGCGGAAAAAAGGGCCCTTCCCCCTCAAACTCCCCCATCCCCCAAAAACCGCTCGTATGGTCTTTTGACAGTGACGCGTGATGCGGCGGGCAGCCTTTGCTGCCGGTCCCCCGATGTATGGGGGAGAGGGACGCGGGGAGGTTGCTGGAAAGGATGCTTTCGTCAGAGGCGGTGTAGCCGGAGTGTGGCCGGGTGGAAAGCTGGAAGTTGCCCGGGAAGGGCGATGAGCTGGGCTCTTTATATTTTGCCGTACTCTTGGCGGAGCCTTCATTTTTTCCGGCAGTGGGGCAGGACGCGTTTTCAAGTAGATATTTTGCCGGACGCGCAGAGGCGTGTTCGAGGCCATACGACCAACCGCTTTTTGCAGCGTAGGCGGCTTGCGGCCCCAAGCTTTTTTGCCGTCATTGTTGTGGTGTGCCGGGGGACTGTGAGCGAAGGGAGACCGTTGCTTATCCGCAGCCTCCATCTTCCTGAACAACGCGCGTTTGGGGAAGGGGTGGGGCTTGGGGAGGGGGAACCCCTTTGTGCGCTGGCCAAAGGGGTTCCCCCTCCCCAAAAAACGACCTATTTGCCGCGGGCCAGTTGGCGGTTGGTGCGGGCTGTGGCCTGGGCGGCCAGCGGGTCATCGGGCCAGGGATGGCGCGGATAGCGGCCGCGCATCTCGGCACGCACCTGCGGGTAGCCGTTGCGCCAGAAGTGGCTAAGGTCACGCGTGATTTGCAGGGGGCGCCCGGCGGGCGAGAGCAGATGCAGGGTCAGCGGCACGCGCCCGTCGGCGATATGGGGCGTATCCTCGCAGCCGAAGAATTCCTGCAGCTTGGCGGCCACGAAGGGCCCGCCTTCGGCATCATACACGATGGGATGTGATCTGCCGGAAGGGGCCTGCCATTGTGCGGGGGCTAGCTGTTCGAGACGCCGCGGCAGAGGATAGGGCAGAAGACAGCGCAGGGCATCAGCCAGCCGGGCGGCGGAGAGCTGGCGCAGGTCGGTGCAGGTGCCCAGATGGGGCGCCAGCCAGTTTTCCAGCTCGTCCAGCAGCCAGGTATCGGAGAGGTCGGGCCAGGGCTCGCCCCATGTCTGGTGCAGCAGGCGCACACGGGCCAGCCATTGGCGCGCGGGTTCGTCCCAGGGCAGGACACGCAACCCTTGGTCGCGGATGAAGGCGCACAGGGCCAGGGCGCAGGCGTCGCCATCGGGACGGGGCAGCGGGGCATCATCCAGCAGCAGGGCCCCCAGACGGCGACGGCGGCGGGCATTGACCTGGCCTTCCGGGCTGACGTTCAGGTCTTCGCTTTCGGTGATCTCTGACCGGAAAAGTTGTTCCAGCACGTCCTGCTCCAGTGCTGCGGCCAGACGGATGCGGCCGCGCGTGCCTGCATCCACGGCGGCCACGGCCAGCATGTTCTGCCGGGCCAGACTGTCCGTCAGGGGCAGGACGGCAGCCTTGCCGTTGCGCATGAGGTACTGGGCCATGCCGTTGTTCTCGCCGCTGCGCAGGGCCACCCGCTCGGGATAAGCCAGGGCCACGACCTCGCCCAGATGGGGCAGCTGCTGCCGTGCCGTGCGCAGCAGGGAAGCCCCGGAGGCATCGGAGCCGTTGCCGGTAGGGATGTCCGCCAGTCGTGCCATACGTTCCGCCCACTGACGCAGGCGGCGGAAGGAGCCATGGCCGTCGCCGGGCGCGCAGAAGCGGTCCAGGCGCAGCGCCAGCGATGCGTCCGCCAGCGGCAGGGGATCGCGCTCATCCAGCAGGGAAGCCACACAGGCGGCCAGGGCGCCGTATCCGTGCTCCCGGGCGCGCAGCAGCAGGCAGGCCAGCCGGGGCGGCAGGGGCAGTTTTACCAGCTGCCGGCCCAGGGGCGTGGGCAGCAGTTCTTCCGTGCCGGGCTCGATGGCTCCCAGCCCGGCCAGCTGTTCCCGGGCCACGGCCAGATGGGCCTTGGGAGGCAGGTCCAGCCAGGACAGGTCCTCGGGCCTGCGTGCCCCCCAGACGGCCAGTTGCAGGCAGAACGGCGCAAGGTCCGCATCCAGGATCTCCGGCCGCTGCTGGGGGCGGAAGCCGTGCTCTTCGGCCTGCTGCCACAGGCGGCAGCAGATGCCGGGCTCCAGACGTCCGGCGCGACCGGCCCGCTGCCGGGCCCCGGCCAGCGAGACGCGCACGGTCTCCAGGCGGGAAAGACCGCTGGCCGGATCGAAACGGCTCTCGCGGGAAAGGCCCGCATCCACCACCAGACGGATACCTTCGATGGTCAGGGAGGTCTCGGCGATGGCCGTGGCCAGGACGACCTTGCGTTCGCCCGCAGCCGCCGGGGCGATGGCCGCATCCTGTTCCTGCGGACTCAGCATCCCGTAAAGAGGGTAGAGGCGGGTATCGGTGGGCAGGCGTCCTTCCAGCAGCTCGGCCACACGGCGGATCTCGCCCGTACCGGGCAGGAAGGCCAGCAGACTGCCGGATTCCTGACGCATGAGGGCCGCGATAACATCGGCCATGTGCGGCCACAGGGCCTGAGGACCGCTGTGGGCCGCGGCGGGCGGCAGCGGCAGATAGCGTTCCTCCACGGGGAACTGGCGGCCCTCGCAGGCGATGACCGGCGCATCCTCCAGCAGGGCGGCCACCTTATGGCTGTCCAGCGTGGCGGACATGACCAGCAGGCGCAGGTCGGGCCGGAGTACGGCCCGGCTCTCCAGACAGAGGGCCAGCCCCATGTCGGCATGCAGGGAGCGCTCGTGGAATTCGTCGAAAATGACGCAACCCACGCCGGAGAGTTCGGGGTCGGCCAGGAGGCGGCGGGTCAGCACCCCTTCGGTGATGATCTCCAGCCGGGTCCGGGCCGAGACGGCGCTTTCCTGCCGCATGCGGTAGCCCACGGTCTGGCCCACGTCCTCGCCCAGCAGGCGGGCGGCGTAACGTGCCAGAGCCCGGGCAGCCACCCGGCGCGGCTCCAGCAGCAGGATCTTCTTGCCCTCCAGCCAGGGAGCCTCCAGCAGCCACAGGGGCACGCGGCTGCTTTTCCCGGCGCCGGGAGGGGCGCTCAGGACGGCATTGCCCTGTTCCAGGGCGTCGGCAAGTTCCGCACGGACGGCATCCACAGGAGCGGAAGGAAGGTCGGGGCAACGGTAAGACCGGGCAGCGGCGGAGGAATCTTTCATGACGGTCGTGCGGAAGGGAAGATGCATCCCTGTTTTTTTACTGGAAATTGATGGCCTGTCAGTGTATTGACAGTGTAAAGGCCATGAACGTGGAGAATATGCATGGAGCTCAAGAGCAATGGAATCATCGGGCAAAGCGCCAGCCTGGCCGGTGTGTTCAAGATCCTGGGCAAAGTGGCGCCCACGGACAGCACTGTGCTTGTAACCGGGGAATCGGGAACAGGCAAGGAATTGCTGGTGCGGGCCCTGCATGCTGCCAGCCCCAGGGCTGACAGACCCTTCGTGCCCGTCAACTGCGGCGCCATCCCCCGTGATCTTCTGGAAAGCGAACTTTTCGGCCATGAAAAGGGAGCCTTCACGCACGCCCTGCGTTCCCGCCCCGGCCGTTTCGAACTGGCGGACGGGGGCACCATCTTCCTGGACGAGATAGGCGAAATGGAGCCCGGCCTGCAGGTCAAGATCCTGCGCGTGCTGCAAGAAAAGGAAATAGAACGCGTGGGGGGCACGGGCTGCCGCAAGGTGGACGTGCGCATCGTGGCGGCCACCAACCGGGATCTGGAAGCCGCCGTGGCCGCGGGCACCTTCCGCGAAGATCTTTATTACCGCCTCAACGTCATCCCCATCCATCTGCCGCCCCTGCGCGAACGGGGGCAGGACGTCCTGCTGCTGGCCCGGCATTTTTTGGGCCGCTTCTGCCGCAAGAAAGAACGGCCTCCGCTGGAGCTTTCGCCTGTCGTACAGCGCATCCTTCTCGCCTATGCCTGGCCGGGCAATGTCCGCGAACTGGAAAACGTCATGGAGCGCCTGAGCGTGCTGGTCGACGGGCATATCGTGGCCCCGGAGGATCTGCCCGCGCGTCTGCTCCAGAGCGTGGGGGATATTGCCTTGTTGCCGGAAGTGGAGGAATATGCCCCTGAGGCTGACGTCCTTTCCGGTGCCGGGAACGGGGAGCCCGCTGCGGCTGCCGGCAGCCTGGCCTCCGGCTTTGCCTGGCCGGATCTCCAGACCCTGGAGGCCCAGGGGATGGGGCTGAAAGAATTCCTGGATGCGGTGGAAATGCACCTCATCGAGGAAGCCCTGCAGCGGACCGACGGCGTTAAGAACCAGGCTGCGGAGCTTTTGGGCATCAAGCGGACGACCCTCATCGAAAAATTGAAGAAAAAAGGCCTGTAGCCGGCATGGCCGGCGGCTTTTGACTGCGGGCATGCCCGCAGGTTTGCCTGCCCTTGCGGCAGGAGGAGGCTATCATGAACATGAGAATGGCAAGCATCCTTTGTCTGGTCATCATGCTGGCCGGCTGTGTTGCCGGGCAGCAGCGCGGACTGGTGGGCGATACCTATGTTTCGTCTTCCCAGCCTGCTCTTGCCCTTAAAGCCCGTGACCTGCCCCTGATGGGCAGCACGATGGGGGCCTCGCGCCTGACCAGTTCCGGCGCCATGGGCGGACTTTTGGTGGACAGCTGGGTCACGGTCTACGGCAAGGGCGACGGCGCGTCGCCGCTGGCCATCGTGGCTCACGGCGAAGTGCCTGACGGCTGGTACTGGGACGGCATCATGCGCCACCCGTTCAGCATCAACGAAGGTGTGGAGACCATCGGTGGTGTGGGCTTCCAGGCCTGCACCTATGTCACCAGTGAAAAGCGTGACGCCTTCCTGCCTTTGGAAGACCCCGAAGGGGCCCGCATCCTTGCGCAGGACGGCCAGCCGCCCCGTCGCTGGCTGGCACGCATGTTTGCCAACCGCTTCGACTTCGACAGCGACAAGATCGTGCTGGAGTACCGCGAGCCTCTGCCCGAGGACATCACCTCCATCACGGCCCTGCCCCTGGGGCGCGCCGACTACATCGCTGCCTTTGAACAGCGCGCCCGTGAAGCCTTTGTGGTCGAGACCGCTGCCGTTCCTGCTGCAGGCATCATGCAGCAGCGCAACATCGGTGCATTGCAGTGGCGTTACATGGATGAAACGTTCTGGGGAACGGTCTCTCCCTATGACCGTATGGACTGGCGTTGATCCATCCTGGCGAAAAATATACGATTTTGCGTTTCGTCTTTGTTGACGAAAGCCTGTCGTCTATTGTACCCAGTAAAAAGTTGTTGAAATTGGTGCAACGAGAGGGATGCAATTCCACTGTTGCAGGCCATACGCATGAGGTACACTATGGATGATTATTTGAAAGAAGCACTGGAAATTGCCAGGGCGCAGGCCAGCGTGCGCGTCATGTCGGAAGAAGAGATCACTTCGTTTATCCAGAAAGTGGCTGCCGGTATCCGTACCGTCGCCGAAGGCGAAATGCCTGTGGAGCTGGATTCCGCCGACATGCAGCAGGATGCCCGTAAATCCATCAAGGAAAAGTCTGTAACGTGTCTTGAATGCGGTAAGACTTTCAAGATCCTCACCAAGCGCCATCTGGCCATGCACGGCATGGATGCCGCGGCCTATCGCGAAAAGTGGGGCTTCAAGAAAGATACGCCTCTGGTGTGCAAGGCGCTGCAGCGCGAGCGTCGCCGCAAAATGAAAGACATGAAGCTGTGGGAAAAGCGTCGCAAGGCCCAATAGCACAAACACCCGCCGCCCGGCGGGTTTTTTCTTTTACCGGAAGGGCATATGCTGCCCTGGTGCAGGGCCATGTGCCCTTCCGGGGGCATCGCGCTCCTCATCCATCCGGACAGGCATTGACCCGATGTCTGTCCCCTTCGTCCCAAGCATTCCCCCAAGGATCCATCGCATGAACCATCCTGTTTTTCCCGTCCCCGCCACGCCCGCTGAGGCGGCTCATCTTCTTGATGCGCCGCTGGAAGCCCTGCTGGACAGTGCTGCCATCCTGCGCGAGCGCCATCACGGCAAGCACATCAGCCTGTGCGCCATCATCAATGCCCGCAGCGGCGATTGCGGCATGGACTGCCGCTTCTGTTCCCAGAGCAGCCATAACCACACGCCCATCGCCCACTTTCCTTTTCTGGAGGCCGGTGAGCTGCGTGAACGCATCCTGCGGCTGGCTGCCTGGCCCGTGCGCCGTATCGGCATCGTGACCAGCGGGGGCGCTTTGGAAGAGCAGGAACTGCATTGTTTGCTGGCTGTGGTGCGCGACCTGCCCGAAGACGTGCGCCGTCGGGTGTGCACCTCGCTGGGACGACTGCCTGAAAAGCATCTGCGGGAACTGGAGCAGGCCGGAGTGCGCCGTTACCATCATAATCTGGAGACATCACGTGCCTATTATCCCAGCATCTGTTCCACACAGCTTTGGGACCAGCGGCGGGATACGGTGCTGCGTGCACAGGCAACGGGTCTTTCGGTCTGTGCCGGTGGCCTGTTCGGCCTGGGCGAGAGCTGGGAGGACAGGATGGACTTTGCCTTCAGCCTGCGGGAGCTGGGCGTGCGTCATGTGCCCATGAATTTTCTGCATCCCCACCCGCAGACGCCGCTGGCAGGGCAGCCTCTGTTGGAGCCGGAAGAGGCCCTGCGCATCATCGCCCTGTTCCGGCATATCCTGCCCGAGGCCAGTCTGCGCATCTGCGGCGGACGGCCCGAGACCTTGCGGGAGCGCCAGGGGGACATGTTCCGGGCCGGGGCCGACGCCCTGATGACCGGTGATTACCTGACCACGCAGGGTATGGGCGTGGAAGACGACATCCGCATGATCGAAGCTGCGGGGCTGGAGGTGGCACGTCCATGAGTGCTGGAAAGATGACAGCGGGCATTCCCGGCGACAGAGGGCCCGTACAGGGATTTTTCGTGACCGGCACCGGGACGGACGTGGGCAAGACCGCGTTTACGGCGGCTTTGCTGCGGGCCCTGCGTGGCCGGGGCGTGGCGGCCCAGGCCCTCAAACCTGTCCAGACCGGTGTGCGGCCGGAGCAACTGGCGACCTCCGCTCTGGCCGATGGCGTGGCCTACGCGCGCGCCGTGGCCGATCTGCCGCCCTTGCCCCCGGCCCCTGCGGCGACCCTGCACTGCTTTTGCTTGCCCGCCTCGCCGCATCTGGCGGCAGGGGAGGAGGGCCAGCGCCTGACGGTGTCCGGGCTGGCCGAGGATGTCCGGGCCCACTGGCAGGGGACGGAGGCCTCCCTGCTGCTGGTGGAAGGTGCGGGCGGCATGGCTGTCCCCATCAATGAGGAAGAAGACACGCTGGACTTCATGGCGGCCCTGGATCTGCCTGTCCTGCTGGTGGGCAGCAACTGCCTGGGCGCGCTCAACCATGTACTGCTTTCCCTGCAGGCCCTGCGCCTGAAGGGGCTGCGCCCGGCGGCGGTGGTCCTGATGGCTCCGGAGGAGCCGGAAGGCCTGAGCGCCGGGGAGCGGCATGACCGGGAACGGGTGCTGGCCGACAATCCTGAATTTTTGCGTCGCCGTCTGGCGGCCTGGGGCGAGGATGCACCGGTGGTCGTCCTGCCCCGTGTGGCCCGGCTGGATGCGGCGGGCTGGCAGGAGCTGGCCGATGCCTGCGCCGTGCTGCTGCCCGCGCTGTCCCGGCATGTATCGTCCCTGACAGGGCAGCAGGTACCAGCGGGCAAGGAAGAACCTCTGCCGCTGCGGGACAGGCGCATCCTCTGGCATCCGTACACGTCCGTGGTGGATCCTTTGCCGGTCTTCGCGGCCGCGCGCAGCCACCACAACCGCATCGTGCTGGACGACGGTCGGGAACTGGTGGACGGCATGTCCTCGTGGTGGACGGCCATCCACGGCTACAACCATCCGCGTCTGGTGGCCGCGGCCCAGCGGCAGGCCGGGAGGATGCCGCATGTGATGTTCGGCGGCTTGACCCATGCGCCTGCCGTGGAGCTGGGCGAACGCCTGCTGACCATGCTGCCGCAGGGCCTTGCGCGCGTCTTTTTGGCGGACTCCGGTTCCGTCTCGGTGGAAGTGGCCTTGAAGATGGCCCTGCAATACCAGCAGGGCATCGGCCAGAAGCAGCGTACCTGCTTCCTCACGCCCCGGGGCGGTTATCACGGCGATACCACCGGCGCCATGTCGGTGTGCGATCCCGTGACCGGCATGCACTGCCTGTTCACGCATATGCTGCCGCGCCAGATCTTCATGGAGCGGCCTTCCTGCCGTTTTGATCAGCCTTTCGATCCGGCCAGCCTGGATGATGCCCGCCGCATCTTTGCGGAGCAGGGCGACCACATCGCGGCGGTCATCCTTGAGCCGCTGGTGCAGGGCGCGGGCGGCATGTGGTTCTATCATCCCGACTATCTGCGCGGCATGGCCCGCCTGTGCCGTGAGCACGGGGCCCTGCTGGTCTTCGACGAGATCGCCACGGGCTTTGGCCGTACCGGGACGCTGTTCGCCGCGGAGCGGGCCGGTGTCTGCCCGGATATCCTGTGCTGCGGCAAGGCCCTGACCGGCGGCGTCATGACGCTGGCCGCCACGGCCTGCACGGAAGAAGTGGCCCAGGGCATCTGCCGGGACGGCATGGTCTTCATGCACGGGCCCACGTTCATGGGCAATGCCCTGGCTTGTGCCGTGGCCTGCGCCAGCCTGGACATCCTGGCTGAAGGGCGTTGGCAGGAGCAGGTGGCCATGCTGGAAACGGCCCTGACAGCAGGCCTGGCTCCCTGCCGGGAACTGCCGCAGGTGGAAGACGTGCGTGTGCTGGGCAGTATCGGCGTGGTGGAGACCACCCGGCCGGTGAACATGGCCGCCATGCAGGACTTTTTCGTGCAGCGGGGCGTCTGGATACGACCTTTCAACAGGCTGGTCTATGTGATGCCGCCCTATGTGAGTCCCCGCGAGGACGTGGAGCGCCTCTGCGCGGCCATGCATGATGTGCTGGCCCTGCCCGGCATGCTGGCGTAGGGCAGGGGAGTTTTTTCGAAAACATATCCTGATGATGACAAAGGCCCCGTCTGCTGATGGCAGGCGGGGCCTTTGCGGAATGACGTGTGGGGAAGGGGCAGGGGCCCGTTTCGTATGCCGGCAATGGGCTCAAGGGACCATAAGGGCCGGGCCTGCTGCGACACAGGGGGCTGCGGGCATCAAGAGCCGCGAGACCGGGAGGAAGGCTCTCCTTCCCTCAAAAAGCATCTTTCCCGTTACTTTTTCTCACCTTCGGGGGCGGCCCCCGCACCGGCCAGCAGGCCTATCTGGCCGCGGAAGATGACCTTGGTGGCCGTCTCGTCGGCCAGTTCGGCCACGTCCATGAATTTTTCCAGCAGCTCCAGCAGATAGTAGCGGTCGTTCTCGCAACCGTCCTTGAAATCGGTCTCCAGCTCGCCGGAGCGCATGTAGTTCTCGAACTCTTCAAGATCTTTCACTGTCAGCATGGTCGTTCTCCTGTAGCCTCCGGAGACGGTGCAGGCCGCAGGCTCCCAGCATGCGGGCCAGGGCCAGTACGGTGTCGATCTCCTCGCGGCTGATATGGTCATAGTGGATGCCCGCGCTGACGCATACCGTGGCCTTCAGCGCACGGCAATAGTCCCGGGCCAGCGGCAGGGCGGCCTTGTCGTCGTGGTGCCCTGTACGGCGCAGGACATGCAGGCGCACGCCATCTTCCGTCCCGGAAGAGGCGGTGTCGGCCGTGGCCCCCGGTCGTGACTTGCATCCGGCGGTGCGGGCGGACATGGCTTCCGGGACGTCCGGAGGCATGGCGTTTGCGGGTTCGGCCAGGATCACGGCACCGATATGGGCATCACCGCCGGTCAGCAGCAATTGCCAGTCCTGCCCGGCGGGCAGCAGGCGCAGTTCCAGGGCCAGCCGGCCGTGCGTGCAGCGCAAAAGGAAGGGCTGGGATCTTTCCATCCGCAAAGCATGCTGCAGATGGCATGCAAAGGCAAGCCGGAGGCAGGCATTTGCTTGACCCAAAGCCCTGTAAAAGGGTAAGTAACAGGCAAACAAAAAAGGAGAAGCCATGGCTCTTGATCCCACCAAGCACCCTGACTGGCAGATCGCCCAGGATGCCGAAAAATCTATGAAAACTGTGGAAACCCTGGCTGCCGAGCTGGGGCTTGAGAAGGACGAGCTGCTGCCTTACGGCCACTACATGGGCAAGATCGAGCAACAGGCGGTGCTGCGCCGTCTGGCTGACAGGCCCAATGGCAAATATGTGGACGTGACCGCCATCACGCCGACCCCGCTGGGCGAAGGCAAGTCCACCACTACCATCGGTCTGGTGCAGGGCCTCTCCAAGCGTGGTGTCAAAACCACGGCGGCCATCCGCCAGCCTTCGGGCGGTCCCACCATGGGCATGAAGGGCTCCGCTGCGGGCGGCGGTCTGGCCCAGTGCATCCCGCTGACCCCGTATTCCCTGAATTTCACCGGCGATATCCACGCCATCACCTCGGCCCACAACCTGGCCATGGTGGCCCTGACCTCGCGCATGCAGCACGAGCGCAACTATGACGACGAAAAGCTGGAACGCCTGTCCGGCATGCGCCGTCTCAACATCGACCCCACCCGCGTGGGCATGGGCTGGGCCATGGACTTCTGCTGTCAGGCCCTGCGCAACGTCATCATCGGCATCGAAGGCGACGGCCGCCGCAACGACGGTTTCATGATGCGTTCGCGCTTCGACATCACGGCCGCCTCGGAGATCATGTCCATCATGTCCCTGGCCCGCGACCTGCCCGACCTGCGCAAGCGTCTGTCGCGCGTGGTGCTGGCTTTTGACCGCGCCGGCAATCCCGTGACCACCGCCGACCTGGAAGTGGACGGCGCCATGATGGCCTGGCTGTTGGAAGCCAGCAAACCCAACCTGATCCAGACCATCGAAGGCCAGCCCGTGCTGGTGCACGCCGGTCCCTTCGGCAACATCGCCCTGGGCCAGAGCTCCATCATCGCCGACCGCGTGGCCCTCAAGCTCAGCGACATCCATGTGACGGAATCCGGCTTCGGTTCCGAGATCGGTTACGAAAAGTTCTGGAACGTCAAGTGTCACATGAGCGGCCTCAAGCCCGATGCCGCCGTCATCGTGGCCACGGTGCGCGCCCTCAAGAACCACGGCGGCGCCCAGCCGCCCATGCCCGGCCGTCCGCTGCCCGAACCCTACACCCGCGAAGACGTGGGCCTGGTGGAAGCCGGCTGCGTGAACCTGCTGCGTCACATCGGCATCGTGCGCCGTTCCGGCGTGTCGCCCGTGGTCTGTATCAACGCCTTTGCCACCGACAGCAAGAACGAGATCGCCGCCATCCGCCGCATCTGTGAAGAAGCCGGCGCGCGCGTGGCCCTGTCCGAGCATTGGCTCAAGGGCGGCGACGGTGCCCTTGAACTGGCCGATGCCGTCATGGACGCCTGCAACGAGCCCAACAACTTCGCTCCCCTGTACGACTGGTCCATGCCCTTCGAACAGCGCATCGAGACCATTGCCAAGGAAGTCTACGGCGCCGACGGCGTGGAATTCTCTTCGCTGGCCAAGCAGCGCATCAAGGAACTGCAGGCCCGTCCCGACGCCGAAGAACTGGGCATCTGCATGGTCAAGACCCAGTACTCCCTGTCCGACAATCCCGCCCTCAAGGGTGCGCCCACGGGCTGGCGCCTGCATGTGCGCGACTGCCTGTTCTACGGCGGTGCGGGCCTGGTGGTGCCGGTGGCCGGCGACATCAGCCTCATGCCCGGTACGGGTTCGCGTCCTGCCTTCCGCAATGTGGACGTGGATCTGGAATCCGGCCAGGTGACCGGCCTGTTCTAGGCTTTTTCTGACGGCATAACGCTGTGATACGGGGAGACCTTCCTGCCCTCAGGGCCGGGAGGTCTCCTTTTTTGTGCCATGATCTTTTCGCAGCGTACTGGCGGAGAGGCGGGGGCCGACAGCCCTGCGGGGAGATCCGTGTCGTCAGGCGGGGCCGGATACCTGCCGTCGGGCGGCGGATATTGACATATTTATCGAAAAAATAGTATTTATTTTCATCTGGCCGTCATTGATGGATGGCCGCAGCGTTCCTGCCTGATTCCAGGGATTTGCGTCACCGTGTTCCTTACCGGGGCAACGTATGTGCAATCATCTGGCGTGGCAGGATTTTTTTATGCCTACTCCCTGTCTGACGCCGGACGCTCCCCGAGCGTGCCTTGCAAAGCCGAGCCCTGTCCCGAGCCCTTTCGGTACGGGGCTTTTGACGTTTTCATATTTTTTTGACAGATCACACGATTTTTTATCCGGGGGTCCCACATGGCCGATATCCGTCTTGCCAAGCCTGCTGCTGGCACCACACAGACCGTCCCCAGCGCTCCTGACGGGCGCTTCATCTTCGATTTTCCTGCGGATGCGGCGACGCTGACCCGCAATGGCGACGATCTTGTCCTGAGCTTTGAAGATGGGTCTTCCATCCAGTTGCAGGGCTTCTACACCACGTACTCCAAGGAAGAGATGCCCTCCTTCCAGGTGGATGGTGTGGAGATCAGCGGGCAGGATTTCTTCGCGGCCCTTGGCGAAAACCTGATGCCCGCCGCCGGTCCTGCCGCCAGCAACAGTGCCTCGCGCGGCGGTCGCTATAACGAATACGGCGGCAGCGACCTGCTGGACGGCATCGATCATCTGGGACGCCTGGACATCGGTTTTGGCGATGGCGTGGAGTGGGCCGATGACAAGGTCGGCGACTGGCCGCACCAGAACCTCGATCCTGAGATCAGCGGTATCATCGCCGTGGACGGTAACGACATGACCCTGGTGGAATCCGGTGTGGAGACCGACGAAGGCCAGGAGATCCAGGGCAATGTCTTCACTCCCGGTGTGCCTGTCGTCGTGGGGCAGGTGATGGCCAGCGATCCCGACGGCGGGCGGCTGTCCTACAGCTTTGCCGACGGCAGCAACCGCATCGTCACCGAATATGGCGTCATCACCATCGATGCCGACACCGGTGTCATCACCTATACTTTGAACAACGATGACCCTGATGCCGACAGCCTGGCCCTGGGCGAGACCGTGCGGCAGGATTTCACCGTGCGTGTGGAGGACGGGCAGGGCGGCAAGGCCGAGGCGTCCTTCACCGTGACTATCAAGGGCACCAACGACCAGCCGGAGGTCACGCTGGATGCGGATTCCGAGCTGGGGCTCATCGAGAGCGGCGTGGGGCGTACCGATGACGGTCAGGTGGTGACTGATCCGGGCACGGAGGAAGAAAATCAGGCCTACGACGGTTCGCACGCTGATGACAAGGGCACGCAGCAGCTGGAAGGCAAGGTGACCGGCGCGGACGTGGATGCCGGGCACAAGCTGTGGTTCGGTGCCGTGGCCGGTGACAAGAGCCAGAACGGCAGCTGGGAAGGGGCGCAGAGCCCTGACGCCGACATTTTTCTGGGCAAGGACGCCACGGATGGCGACGTGGAGAGCAGCGAGCCCGTGGAAGGGAACTTCGGCTCCCTGCAGCTGAACAGCGACGGCACCTGGGTCTATACCCTGAAGGGAGAGGGAGAACTCGTGCAGGGGACGGCCAGCCTTGATGGCGAGACCTTCGATATTTCCTCCATCGATGCCCTGCCGGAAGGGGCCACCATCACGGATACCTTCACTATCTATGTGAAGGACGAGCACGGCGCCTGGAACCTGGAGACCGTGACCATCACCATTACGGGCAGCAATGACGCTCCGTCGCTGACCGTGGGCGCCCCGGATGGCCTGCTGTATGAGTCCGGTGTGGGCCGGGATACGACGACGTCCGATCACAGGCCCGTCGATAAGCCCGGACAGCCCGAAGAGAACACCCCCTACGACAATGATGCCGCAGGGACCGCTTCGGTCACGGGCAGCATCAATGCTGCTGACGTGGATCATGGCGACATCCTGCATTTTGCCGTGGCGGGCGGTACCGGCGTGACGACGCCTGAAGATCTGGGGCTGACCACGGGCAGCCAGACCAGCGTCACGGCCCAGGGGCATTACGGCCAGCTGGTCGTGACGGAAACGGCCAACGGCACTGCCTCCTATACCTACACGCTGCACGAGAACAGCGACGATGTCCCGCTGACCTTCCCGGTCACGGTGAACGGGACGACCTACGCCAGCCCGGAAGAACTCAAGCAGGGGCTGGACTGGGACTTCGACGGTCAGCCGACGCTGGACAACCTGCCGGAAGGGGCCACGGTCTCGGAAAGCTTCACCATCTTCGTGCAGGACGACAAGGGCGCCTGGCAGGAGCAGGAGGTCTCGTTCACCATCACCGGTACCAACGACCAGCCGGAGGTCACGCTGGATGCGGATTCCGAGCTGGGGCTCATCGAGAGCGGCGTGGGGCGTACCGATGACGGTCAGGTGGTGACTGATCCGGGCACGGAGGAAGAAAATCAGGCCTACGACGGTTCGCACGCTGATGACAAGGGCACGCAGCAGCTGGAAGGCAAGGTGACTGGCGCGGACGTGGATGCCGGGCACAAGCTGTGGTTCGGTGCCGTGGCCGGTGACAAGAGCCAGAACGGCAGCTGGGAAGGGGCGCAGAGCCCTGACGCCGACATTTTTCTGGGCAAGGACGCCACGGATGGCGACGTGGAGAGCAGCGAGCCCGTGGAAGGGAACTTCGGCTCCCTGCAGCTGAACAGCGACGGCACCTGGGTCTATACCCTGAAGGGAGAGGGAGAACTCGTGCAGGGGACGGCCAGCCTTGACGGCGAGACCTTCGATATTTCCTCCATCGATGCCCTGCCGGAAGGGGCCACCATCACGGATACCTTCACTATCTATGTGAAGGACGAGCACGGCGCCTGGAACCTGGAGACCGTGACCATCACCATTACGGGCAGCAATGACGCTCCGTCGCTGACCGTGGGCGCCCCGGACGGTCTGCTGTATGAGTCCGGTGTGGGCCGGGATACGACGACGTCCGATCACAGGCCCGTCGATAAGCCCGGACAGCCCGAAGAGAACACCCCCTACGACAATGATGCCGCAGGGACCGCTTCGGTCACGGGCAGCATCAATGCTGCTGACGTGGATCATGGCGACATCCTGCATTTTGCCGTGGCGGGCGGTACCGGCGTGACGACGCCTGAAGATCTGGGGCTGACCACGGGCAGCCAGACCAGCGTCACGGCCCAGGGGCATTACGGCCAGCTGGTCGTGACGGAAACGGCCAACGGCACGGCCTCCTATACCTACACGCTGCACGAGAACAGCGACGATGTCCCGCTGACCTTCCCGGTCACGGTGAACGGGACGACCTACGCCAGCCCGGAAGAACTCAAGCAGGGTCTGGACTGGGACTTCGACGGTCAGCCGACGCTGGACAACCTGCCGGAAGGGGCCACGGTCTCGGAAAGCTTCACCATCTTCGTGCAGGATGACAAGGGCGCCTGGCAGGAGCAGGAGGTCTCGTTCACCATCACCGGTACCAACGACCAGCCCGTGCTGTCTCTTGACGATCCCGTGCTGGAACTCACGGAGTCCTCACAGCATTATGGGGAGGAGCCTGATCCGCAGACGGCTACTGCCACCGGGCATGCCTCGGCTACGGATGCCGATGCCGGGCATGAGCTGCGCTACAGCTTTGGGCTTGCGTCGGATGGCAGCCCGCTGTTGGCCATGTATCTGGACGCGGCCAGCGGAGAATGGCAGGCCATGCCTTCGGATCACCTGCCCGGGGACTGGTTCGCCACCATGACCATCGATCCTGAGACGGGCGAGTATACCTTCACCATCAATCAGGCGCACGACGACGTGCAGGCATTGCGGCCTGACGCTCCTTGGCAGGGAGAGGTCACGGTACGCGTTACTGATGACAAGGGCGCCTATGATGAAGAGCAGGTCACGGTCACGATCAAGGGCAGCAATGACCTGCCGACCTTCAGCAATACGGAGATTCATCTTAAGGAAGAAGGTCATTACGCGGGCAACCAGTCTACGACGCCTGGTACGGTGGGCCCGGACGGGCATCTCGGCCAGATGGCCCACGCGACGACCGTAGAGGGCCGGCTGCAGGCCGCTGACATCGAGGATGGAACGGACCTTTCCTACAGCTGCGGTCTGCAGCAGGGACAGAGCCTGCACATGACGCGTGCGGACGGGACGGATGGCAGCCGCGATATACAGGTGACGAGTGTCACCCCCGGTGAGCCCATGACCATCATCACAGAGGTAGGCACCTTCACGATCTACGCTGACGGACGGTATACGTTCATTCTTGCGGGGCAGGAAAACAGTGACGGGTTCCTCAACAGCCTTGCCGATGGCGAACGCTGGGAACTGCAGATCCCCGTTTCCGTTGAGGACAAGAACGGTGGTAAGGATGACGGCACGCTGACCATCTGTATCGAAGGTTCCAATGACAAGCCTTTCCTCACCGGCCATGAAAGCTATGACTATGCCCAGGGCGATCGTACTCCGGTGACGGACAATGATTGGGACATCTCGGCCGCGGAACAGGGCGTTGTGGATGGCGGCAACAAGGCAAGCGAGTATTCCGACATCATCAATGGCCGTTTCCAGGCTGATGACTATGATAACGGTGCCAGCCTGACGTTTTCCGCGACGCTCAACGGGGCCGAAATGAGCCCCGGCCTTGCGGGAGCGGTTGTTGTAGAGGACGACGGCAGCCTTGACGGATATGCGGGGACCGTGCAGGTGATCGAGCCTGTTGATGCCGACTTCGCGGATGCCGTTACCGGGAATGAGTTCCAGATTCCGGCGGGCGAGTATCAGGTCTTCGATCTCAATGTAGGCGAATTCTATCTTGCTGCTGACGGCCGCTATTATTTCGATGTGGATGATGCGAATGCGCTCGTCCAGGGCATGAACCAGGGCGAAGAGATTACGCTCAATTTCACCCTGACCGTGAAAGACGAGCATGGCGCATACGCCGAGCAGGAGTTCAGCATCACCATCAAGGGCACTAATGACAAGCCCGAACTGACCCTGCCCGGTCACACAGCCGATGCCGATGGCAACTTCGTTATTTCCATTACGGACATCCCTGCGTTCAACGGGGTCCCCGGAGTAGTGAAGGGCACTTTTGGGAAGGAAGACGCCGATAGCAAGGACAGCCATACGTTCCATGTGGTGCGAAGCGATACGCCTGTTTCCGGCGGCGATCCTGACCAGTTCGACAGCTATGATCCCGTGGCGATGCAGGGAAACCAGACCGTGGTGGAGGGAAAGTACGGCAAACTGATCCTGAACGCTGACGGGACGTACAGCTACAAGCTGTATGGTCCCAGCGACACGGAACATAAGGATGCCTATGAGGCCATCAAGCGTCTGGATGACGGCAAGTCGCTCCCCGATCCTGACAGTTTCCATGTGGCAGTACAGGACAAGAACGGTGCCTTCGATATCGAGACCATCACCTTCCCCGTCACGGGCGAGGACAACACCCCCCTTGTCAGCAAGGATACGGTCTATGTGAAGGAAGAGGGCGTTTATGCTGCCGATGACCCGGCTACGACGGACAGGAATCCTGATTCGTTCAATAATGTGACCAGTGAGACCGTCGGCCGCGACGAGATCACTGATTCCTCGCAGCATCGCCACGAAGTCTCCGGCAAGCTGACGATTAAGGACTGGGAAGACGACGCCGACCGTTCTGACGGGGAAGAGACGTACTTCAATCTTGGCGGGCTCACATTCTCCGTATCCGGAACAGGTGAAGACGGTGGCACGCCTGCTGCGGTCAGCCAATCGTCCCGTGCCGGGGAGCCGGATTCTGAGCACGGAACCTGCCAGGTTTATGAAACCAACTACGGCACGCTGACCATGTATGCCGACGGCCATTACACCTTTGAGCTGAATGCCGATGCCGTGGACTATCTGGCCAAGGGGCAGGAACTTAAGCTCAGCATCAAGGTGCCCGGCCTGGATTCTGCCGGCCATGTGGCACATGGCACGATCACCGTTGTCGTCCAGGGCAGTAACGACGTGCCGGAGCTGCGTCTGGAAAACGCGCTGTATGCGGGCGACCGTTTTGGTAGCGGCGTGCTGGTGACGGACGGCGATACTTCGGACGGCATCTCCTTCACCGTAGTGGAAAAGGGGAGTGACGGCGAAGGCAGTGATGTCTATACGGGCAAGGTCAGCGGTGCGGATGCCGATAACAACGCCCACCTTTTCTATGGGGTCGCGTTCGGCAAGCACGGTACGGATGAGTCTGCCCCGGATGACCTTGAGGCCCGGCACGAGGCCTTCATGGACAATGTGGCCGAAGGGGAATACGGCAAGCTCATCATCAATGCTGACGGCACCTACCGTTACGAACTCAACGAGAAGGCCAACGATCTTGCCGAAGGCGAGCAGAAGAGCGATACCTTCACCATCTATGTAAAGGACGAGCATGGTGCCTGGACGGCACAGGAAGTGACCTTTACCGTCCAGGGCAGCAATGACCTTGCCCTGGTGGATGCCGGCTCGCATACCATCAGCGTCAATGCCGGTGACCTGGTCTACAATACTGATACAGATCTCACAGATGATGCCCGGGATCCCGTCTATGACAACAATGCCGCGGCAGAATCCGGCAGCATGACCGTGCAGTGGCAGGAAAACTCGCCGGAGACGCAGCATTTCGGTTTTGCTGTGGAGGGCAAGATCCTTGAGCCGGACACCGAAGGCGGCAATACCTATACCTTGAAGGGGCCTGATGGGACCGTCTACGGTACGCTGACCCTGACGGTCTCCGAAGACGGCACGAGCGCCTCCTATACGTTCGAGTTGAACGATGACTGGGGCGACGGACTGGATCCCAACGAGAAGGTCAACGTCAGCGATCTGCTGAAGGGGCTGGAAGTCATCGCCTATGATGATCGGCATCGTGGCCCGGATGGAGAGCTCCAGTACACGGGTCAAAAGCTCAACATCTATGTCACGGGCAACAACAACCGTCCCGATCTGGAGCTGGGGGATGAGGCTGACCGGCATATCGACCTGGGCGAAACGGGCGCGGGGACCCTGCGTCCGTCCGTCAGCGGCCGGCTGGAAGGCTCGGACCAGGATCCTGCCCATCAGGGCGGGACCAGCCTGCGTTACGGTTTTGAGGACAGCGGCCAGGTGCAGGCTGACAGCAAAGGCTATGGCATCCTGCAACTGGATCCTGTTACTGGTAAATATACATATACCGTGACCCATCCTGACAAGCTCATCGGGCTGGCAGACGGTGAAACGAGGACGGTGACCTTCAAGGTGAAGGTCACGGATCCGCTCAAGGGCACTTCGGAATACAAGGACCTGACCTTCACGCTGGAAGGCAAGGGAGATGATGCCGTCATCGTCCAGCCTGACGCCCATGTGACGGAATTCGATGAAAAGCCCGGTGATTATGTGGATCCGGATCGCCCTGATCATATTGAAGGGGACCTGGCCCTGGATACGTCCCGTGCCGACAGTTTCTGGGGGGCGATGCAGGATGGCGGTCAGGTGAACTGGCAGCTCACCAATACGGGAGCTGTCTCCGGTACGGATGAGCAGGGCTCCTACACGGAATACATGGGGACCTACGGGACCCTGAGAGTCTATGAGGATGGCCACTATACCTATAAGCTGCATGAAGGGGCGCAAAAGCTGGCGGAAGGCCAGCAGGTCCAGGATCACTTCTCCGTCAGTGCTTCCGTGACTGATGGCAAGGGCGAGCTGCATACGGTGGATCGCAATATCTCCATGCAGGTCACCGGTACCAATGATGCGCCCACTCTTGCGCCTGATGACGGGACGTTCGAAGAGGGAAAGAACATCATCGTCACCAAAAACGATTTCGACAGCAGTGATGGCGGTATGACGGTGACGGGCCAGGCCAATGGCGATGATGTCGACACGTTGGACAAGTCGAAGCTGACCTATACGCTTGTGGACGATAACGGCAATCCCGTGACCGTACTGCAGACGAAATATGGCAGTGTGACCATCGATCCCACCACCGGCAAGTATACCTACATCCTGAACAACGAGAGCAAGGCGGTGCAGGGGCTCGAAGCAGAGGACATGGCCCAAGACCACTTCACGGTGAGGGTCACGGATCCGTATAGGAAATCTGCCGACAAGACCATTGAGGTGAAAATCAATGGTGCGGATGAGGCAGGAGGTGGTACCGCGCCTGTGCGTGATGACATGGAGATCGACGGCGGGCGTGAAGACCATATCTGGGAAGATGACACGCACAAGCCCGTTTCCGATGACATGGTCTGGGATCCCGTGACCGGTCAGGAGGTCCCGGCTTCTGACAAGGAGGCTTCCGTCAGCGGCGGTGTGGGACCCAACCCCGAAAACCCCGGCCTCAGCCAGGACAGCAACCGGGTGGAAGGTGCGCCCGGCACGGTCGAAGGATCGCAGTTCGGGGCCGCTACCTCGCCTGACGGTCCCCAGTCCCAGGTAGTGGAAGGCGAGTATGGCTATCTGACCATCGACCCTGCCACGGGGGATTATGTCTATACGCTCTATAATGATAATGAGGCCGTCCAGGCCCTTGGGGAAGGAGACTCTCTGAAGGAAGACTTTTACCTGATGTGGAACGGTCAGCTCGTCATGAACCCCGGCGGCGGTGACGACCCGTGCAACATCACGGTCACCATCAAGGGGACCAATGATGCTCCCGTCATCCAGGCGTCGGACACCAGCCTGTCTGTCCAGGAAACGGCGGGCAGCAATGGTGACTATTCGTCGGCCACCGGCGAGCTCACGCTTGTCGATGTGGACGCCGGAGACACAACGGAGCTTACGGATGCCGAAGGCAAGGCCTACCAGGATGGGGACGTCATCGAGACTCCCAAGGGGAAGGTGACGCTGCATCAAAATGATGATGGTAGCTGGTCCTACAGTTATCAGTATACCGGTGACAACCTGGCCGAAGGCGAGACCGGTTCGGATGGCTTCAGCCTGTATGTGAAGGATAACGATGACCTGATGACGAAGCAGGACTTCACTGTCACCATCACGGGCGCGAACGATGCCCCCACGGTCAACCCCGTGCCTGCTCTGGAGCCTGTGGAGGATGGCAGCTCCGTGTCCGGCGCGCTCGTCGGTACGGGGGGGCTCTTTACGGATGACGGCCCGGACGGCAAGCTGTCCTTTGCCGTCTCTGCCGAAGAGGGCGGTGACAAGGGCATGTGGGCACAGGGGCAGTACGGCCGCCTGTTCATCGACCTTTCCGGTCCCGAGCCTGTGTACCGCTACTATCTGGACAATTCCAGTGATGCCGTGCAGGAACTCGGCCCCGACGATATCGTGCAGGATACCTTCTGGATCACGGCTTCTGACGGGCAGGGGGGCGAGACCTCCACGCGGATTACGGTCAACGTTTCTGGCGCGGATGACGTTCCGCAGTTCAGTGTGGGCGATACTATCCTGATAAAGGAAGGTCAGACGAACGAGGAGGGCGGGGATATCTCCGTCACCCGACCGATCGAGACCGTTATCATCGACAGAGATGACAAGGGTACGGAAGAAGATCCCGGCTACAGCTTCGCCTTCAGCAATGATGGCTCGGATCCCCAAAAGGTGGAGACGGCCTACGGGACCTTCACTATCAATGAGGACGGCAGCTTTACCTTTACGCTGGATAACGACGCCGATGCGGTGAAGGAGCTCAAGCTGGGGCAAATCAAGGATATCGAGCAGACGATCTACCTGAAGGATGCGTCCGGCCAGTATCACGAACAGACCATCCACGTGAGCATCACAGGGACCAACTCCGCTCCTGAACTGGAGGCCATGACCGGAAGCGTGACAGAAGACGGTAGCACAAGCATCAATGTGGCTGTGCATGATCCTGACGCCGATGCCGGTGATGTGCTCCGCTACGGCTTTGCGGAATTGACCGAGGCGGAGATCGAAAAGGGCTGGAGCCTTTCGCCGGATGGCAAGACCCTGACCACGCAATACGGGACGGCCATCATCCATGCCGACGGCACCATCACCTATACGGCGAACAGGGATCAGCATCTGGGCGCCGGAGAACAGGACCAAGAAACCTTCCGGGTACAGGCCTCGGACAAGTTCGGAGCTGTTTCGGATCCCGGTAACGTGACCGTGACCATCACCGGCAGCAATGATGCGCCCTCTCTGACAGAAAGGACGGACGGCAGCCTGGTCATCTCGGATCCCGACACGAATGATACGCATACCCTGCATATGTCGGGGGGCCTGTCGCTGGAGACGGAAGACGATATCGTGCTCGAAAGCCTGCCCGCCGAAGGGAAGAGCTTTGCTGTCCTCGATGAAAACGGTAATGTCGTGGGTGAACTGCATGTGGTCTATGATGCGGCTACCGGCAGTTTTTCCTACGAGTTCACGGCAGATGCGGACTACAGCGACTCGCTGGGGCATGGCCAATCCGTCTCGCTGGATTTCAGTCTGCAGGTCAGCGACGGCACGGCCAACAGCAATGCGATCCCGGGCAGTGTCACCATCGAAAGTACCAATCTCCCTCCCGTCATCGGGGAGAAGGGTACTCCCGGCGAAGACACTAACGTCGGCACTGTTGCCATCACCGACAGCAATGCCGACAGCCTGACCGTCTTCGTGCGTGCGGGCGACGAGCTGATCCCCATCGGCGCCGATCCCGTGGATATCGGAGGCGTTCGCTACAGCTATGACGGAACGCTGCATTACGAGATCTTGCCGGACCTGACCGCCGGTATGGAGCCCGGAGCCACAGGAACGCATGAGGTGACCCTGGTGGTGGATGACGGGCACGGTACGGTGGACCAGCAGGTCTCCTTGCCCCTGACCAGCACCAATACGCCGCCGGAAGCGCAGGAACCGGAGTTCGGTCCCTTCGATCTGCTGGCGGGCACGGTTGCCGGTTCGCTGAAGGCCTCGGACAACAGCCCCGAGGGCGTCCGGCTGAATTTCAGCCTTGCTACCGGGGCAGAAGTGGCCATGGCTGCCTTTGGCATAGTGACGGTGCATGAAGATGGCACGTTCAGCTATACGCTGGATCCAGATCGCCGCGGTGAGGCCACGGAGGACAACTTCACCATCCGCGTCAGTGACGGACATGGCGGTGTGACGGACAAGGTGATCACTCTGGATCTGACCCGCTTCGACAGTACGGAAAACGCCGGGGCCGGCAATGATGTCCTTCAGGCCGACGCGGAGCAGAGCCTGTTGCATGGCCTAGCGGGGCAAGACACACTGGTCGGCCATGAGGGGGACGATTCCCTCTATGGTGATGGCGGTGATGATGTCCTGTATGGCGGCCTGGGCCAGGACCTGCTGGAAGGCGGTGAAGGGCATGATCTGCTGTTCGGTGATGGCGACCGGAACAGTCTGGGTGTCCTGGCAGGCAGTCTGGAGACAGATGCTTCGGCGGATGGCATGACAGCGGCACTGGAAGGCCTTGATGCCGATGGACTGACTGAGTTCGCCGACCATCTGGAAAAGACCCTGGAATCCCCGCAGGATGGTGACGACAGACTCGTGGGCGGCGCTGGCGACGATTTCCTCTTTGCCGGCGGCGGTGATGACTTTCTTGACGGCGGCAGCGGCCGCGACAGCCTGTTCGCGGGATCCGGTAACGACATCATCGTCTACGACCAGCAGGATTATCTGGTCAGCGGCGGCAGCGGCATCGACTTCATGGTCTCTGACGATACGAGCCTGACGCTGGACGGATTGCTGAGCAATACCGGCAGCGACAAGCCTCTCGTCAGCGGCATCGAGGTACTGCTGAAGGGCGAGAATGCCCTGAGCCTGACCAGCATCAAGGATCTGGCCGACAGGTACGGCATCACGCTGGGGGTCAACGAGGCCGGAGAAGAGACACTCCACCTGGATGACCGCTGGATGAAGCAGGATGATGGCAGCTATGATTTCAACGGCGGGGCCGAAGCCGATGGCGGCCTGACGCTGGAAACCAATCTGACACCGGTGGAGACCAGCGACCCGGCCAGCGAGGCCGTACAGCAGCAGGTCTTTACCCTGGAACACAGCAACGGTTAACCTTTATATACACGGCGGGGCGGTCTTGAAGGCCGTCCCGCCTTTTGGCAGCATCCGCGGGAGCTCCCATGCGCATCCTGTTCGTCAACCATACCTTCCCGGGGGATCTGGGCCCGTTGCTGGCAGCTTTTGCCGCGCAGCCGGGGCATGAGATCCTTTTTGCCTCCTGCCGGGGCAGACGGGATTTCAGTGTGCCCGGGGTGCGGCATGTGGTCCTTTCCCCCTCCCGCTCCCGGCGTCTTGCGGGGGACGGGGCGGGCACGTCTCTGGACAGGGCCGTGGAGATGGGACGGCAGGCTCTGCAGGCTTTCGGTCTGCTGCGGCAAAGCGGTTTTGTGCCGGATATGGTGCTGCTGTCTTCCGCACTGGAGCAGGGACTGTTCCTCAGGGATGCCTTTCGTGATGCCTTTGTGGCCTGCTTTGCGGAAAGTTTGCCGTCCGACGGGCTTGCCGGGGACGGCAAAGGGCTTGTCCGTCACTTGCTGCAATGCCGCCAGATGCAGCAGAGCGATCTGGTCATCAGGCTGACGGCAGAAGCGGAAAACCGCGATCAGGAACCGCGGGGCGTCGTAAGCTTGCCGTATCCTGTAGATACGGACTATTTTTCTCCTCTCACTCCAAACGGGGCATCCGGCCCGCAAGCCGGAACCCGGATTCTGTGCGCTGCCCGGGACGCGGCGGATGTCTGGCAGATGCTGCGCCTGGCGGAAGCCCTGCTGGCACAGTGCCCGGGCTGTCGTCTGGTGCTGCTGTGTGAAAGCGCGGCAGGGCGGGAATCGCTGGCGGAGCTTGGCCTTTCCCTGCCGACGGGGATCGAGGTGCCGGAGCGCCTCTCCCTGCAGGCCTATCGGGATCTGCTCCGCACGGCGACCGTCATCACGGCCCCGGCGGCAGCGTGCCTTTCCGCGCCGGTGCTGCTGGAAGCCATGAGCTGCGGTGTGGTGCCGGTGCTGGCGGGCGATGCCGCACGTTGGCCCCTGTTGCAGGAGGGCGGGGGAGGCCTTTGGTGCGGGGCGGCGGATCTGGTCCCCACACTGGCGGGGATACTGGCGCAACCGCACCAGCTGGCGGAGCTGTCCCTTGCCGCCCGCCGGACCGTGGAGCGGCATTTCCGACGGCAGGATGTCATCCCCGGGCAGCTGGCCTTGCTGCATCAGGCACGGGCCGCGTGGCTGCGAAAAAAACAGGGCGGTGCGACGGCCTGAGGCGGCGACGCGCATGGCGGACGACCGGCAGGAGCTTGGCACGCATTCTTGCCACTTTTGCCCGCAGGGACGGTAAGTGCAGATACGATCATCACGGATCATGACAGATATAAAAAGACCGGCGGCCCAGCTGAGGCCACCGGTCTTTTTCGCGTTTTCAGGGGCAGGCCATCATGCGGAGGGCCTGCCTTTTAGGGCGTTTTTTTAGGAGGGCTGTCCGTCTCCCATGCCTTGGGGGGCGATTCCGGAAAAGATTCTTGCTGGTGCCTGTCCGGCAGGGGCTTGCCCGCCCCGTCATATCCGTTCCGGCTCCTTTTCAGCAGTCGCCGTGGGCCCCTCCCCCGTGTTTCAAGAATTACATCCCGGGCTTCATGCCCGCGGGCCAGAATGAGGAGTTCCGGCGGCCTTCGCCGTCCAGGGCCCAGCCGATCCCCCAGCCGGCCAGCGAAAAGGCAAAACCCACGAAGAAGGGCGGCAGCGCGGCCAGCGAAGGCCAGGGCATGGGCAGGATGGCGAATTGCGGGTGCGTCATGAGGTACCAGAGCATGCAGCTCACGAAGCCCGCAACGCAGCTGCACCAGGCGGCCAGGCTGCTGCGCTTGCCGAAGCGCACCAGAGCCACATAGGCCACCAGTACCGTGGAGCCCACGATGCTCCAGCTGGTGGTGCAGAGCATGGCGATGATCTGACCCTTGATCTGGGCACAGCCGCCGCTGAGCAGCACACAGAAGACGATGCCCGCGAACCACATGCCGCGCGAGGTCTTGCGGCCCGGCAGGTCTTCGGCGATGGCCGCCACGGCGATGTGGAAGATGGCCGTGGCCGTGGACAGGGAAGCCGAGACGATGGCCAGCACGAAGAGCTGCAAACCGATGTCGGGCAGCAGCATCTTGACCAGGGCGGGCATGACGTCATCGGGCGAGGCCACTTCGGGCATGAACAGGCGGGCCAGGCTGGCCACATAGTAGGCACCGCCCACCAGCACGGTCAGCACCAGCATGGCCAGCGGCGTGATGCGGTTGACCTGCCGGGCGGAGTTGAGGGCAAAATGGCGCTGGATCATTTGGGGTTGGGCCCAGACCGCCACGGACGTGACGATGACCAGCGAGATGATGAACCATCCCTGTCCGCCGTCGGCCAGCGAGACGAAGCCCGTGTTGGCCGTGGCGGTGGGCGCCAGTTCCGCCAGCCGGGCCATGCCTTCCACCGGGCCGCCAACTTTGTCGAACACGGCCACGGTGAGCATGCAGATGCCCACCAGCATGACAAAGCCCTGCATGGCTTCGGTATAGAGCACGCCGCGCAGGCCGCCCATATAGATGGCCGCGGCCACCAGCAGGGCCACGATCCAGACCAGCAGCCAGACGGGCACAGGCATGATCTGGGCCAGCAGCAGGGCCGCCCCCTTGATGACGGCCGATGCATAGACGCCCAGGAACACGGCAAAGATCAGGGCCAGACAGCGGCCCAGCAGGGGGCTGCGGTGGCCGTTGGCCAGCAGCTGCACCGGGGTGCGGGCCTGCAGGTTGCGCTGGCACAGGCGGGTGGGCCAGGCCAGATAGCGATAGACGATCCAGGTCCCCAGCCAGACATTACCGGCGGCCACCAGCAGCATCTGCATGCCGTAGGCATAGGCCAGACCGCCAAAGCCCACCAGGGCCACGGCGGAGATATAGGTGGCCACATAGGCAAAGGCCTGGATGCCGAAACCCACGCGGCCCGAAACCATGACATCATGCCCGCTGCCCTTGCGGGACAGCCAGATGAACAGGGCGATGTAGCCGCCCCAGATGAGGACATCGGCCAGCATCTAGCGCCCCCTTCCCTGACGGATCAGGCTGAAGAGGGAAAGCACCAGCGCGGCCAGCAGCGAAAGCACCGCCAGCAGCACCGGGGCGTCCGCCAGCCCCAGAACGGAAAACAGTTCCATACGCAACTCCGGTTACGGTCTGACGGGAACGGCAGGGAGCCGCCTCCCGAATATAAACAGCGTAGACAGAAGTGCTGTCCCGAGGCAAGTCCATTTTCCGTTTTTCGGCGGAAAGAAGAGGCTGTCCGGCGTTGGACAGCAAGGCGGGCAGAAGGATCAGCCGCCGGACGCCATAAAAAAAGGGCCCCGCAGGGCCCTTGGGTACGGAAGTCGGATGCGATCAGCGCTTCCAGGGCGTGATGGCGCACTTGATGCAGTCGTCCTGCCGCTGTTCGAAGATGCGGTAGCCTTCCAGGATCTTGTTCAGGGGCAGGCTGTGGGTGATGAGCGGGTTGGTGTCGATGCGGCCGCGCTCGATAAGGCGGATCAGCTCCGCGCTGTGGGTGGCGTCCACACCGCCGGTACGGAAGGTCAGGTTCTTGCCGTACATCAGGTGCAGGGGCAGGCTCTGCGCTTCTTCATACATGGCTACTACAGCCACGGTGGCATTGGGACGGGCCACTTTCCAGGCGGTCTGGAAGGTATCGTGCCCGCCCGCGCATTCGATGACCGCATCGGCGCCCAGACCGCCGGTGGCGTCGAGGATGCGCGCTTCCACGTCATCCGCGGCGGCGTCGATGGTCAGGTCGGCATAACCGCGTTCCTGCGCCAGCTGCAGGCGGCTGGGCAGGATGTCCACGGCGATGACCTGCGCGGGGCCGAACAGGCGCGCGCACTGCATGGCGCACAAGCCCACAGGCCCGGCCCCCAGCACGGCTACGCTGTCGCCGGGGCGGATGGCGGCCAGTTCCGCACCAAAGTAGCCGCTGGCCAGCACGTCGCCCACCAGCAGCACATCCTGATAGGACAGGGAATCGGGGATGGGGTCGAGGCCGTTGTCCGCAAAGGGCACGCGCACATACTCGGTCTGGCAGCCGTCGATGCGGCAGCCCAGCTCCCAGCCGCCGTGGCGGCAGTTGTTGACGTAGCCCTGGCGACAGAACCAGCAGGTACCGCAAAAGGTTTCCACATTGGCGGCCACACGCTGGCCGGGGCGCACTTTGCGCACCTCGCTGCCCGTTGCCACCACCTCGCCCACGAATTCGTGCCCCAGCACCGTGCCGGGCAGGGCACGCGGTACCGCGCCGTTGCGGATATGCAGGTCGCTGGCGCAGATGCTGGAAAGTTCCACTTTGACGATGGCGTCGCGCGGATCCTGTATCTGCGGCAGGGGACGTTCCTCCAGCCGCAGGTCGTTGGTACCGTGATAGACCAGTGCATGCATGGTTTCAGCCATAAGCCCCTCCTTGTGCGGACATGCAGCCGTCATATCCGTCCACTATGGCGGGCTTTGGACAGTGTGTAAAGCGTTCCCGTCCGGCCTGTCCGGCCGGGGCTTCATGGAACGGGCCGTCCCGCGGCATCAGGACTTGCGGATGAGCGTGGGCAGGTCGTCTTCCGTGGAGCAGAAGCGTTCCCAGCGGAAATCGCGGCGGTCTTCCAGCAGGCGGGGGATAAGGTCCAGCACATCGGCGGGCCAGAAGCAGTCAGGACGGGGATGGTGCACGCCCGGTCGTCCGGCCTGCGGACGGCAGGCAAGGATGGCTTGTTGCCATTGCGCCGGGATAGCCTCCAGACCGTACACGGCCCCCAGCAGGGCCCCGCAGATGGCGGCGTTGGTGTCCGTATCACCGCCGCGCCGCACGGTATCCACCACACCTTCCTCCAGCGTGGGCGCATGCAGCAGCTGCCACAGGGCATTGTGCAGGGCGATGCGGACCCAGCCCATCTTGTGTACATAATCCGCAGGCGCTTCGTGCTGCGCCAGCTCCAGGATCTCGTACAGACAGGGCTCAAGCCGCTGCCGCCGGGCAAGCCTGAGCAGCCAGGCATACAGGTCCTGGGGAGAATCGCCGCTGCGGATGGCCTGCGAGATGAGGCAGGCATACAGAGCATTGGCCTGCTGACAGACCGGATGGGCATGGGTCAGGGCCGCATCCTGCTGCGCCCAGCGGGCCACGTCGTGCCAGTGGCGGGTGGCGCCGAAGATGCCCAGCGGGCTCACACGCATGAGAGCACCGTTGGCCTGGCTGTTCGGGTCGGGATGCCCGCGCAGGCCCAGGGCGATGGTCCGGCCCATGTCGAAGGGGCGGCTCTCCAGCCAGAAAAGATAACGGCGGCGGGCTTCTTCGGCATCGTATTCCACGGCTTCGGCCAGCAGACGAGCCAGCATGAGGGCCATTTCCGAGTCGTCCGTGGGTTGCCCGGCCAGGATGTTCCAGGTACCGCCGTCTTCCAGCAGACGGGGACCATCGGGATAGCGTTCGCGGATGGTGGCCGGGGAGCAGAATTCCACCAGACCGCCCAGGGAATCCCCGGCGATCTGGCCCATGAGACAACCGGCGGCACGGTCGAACAGGGGATCGGTATGGCTGGGCATGGAACCTCCTTTCTTTCAGATGACAGATGGTGGGGAAAGGCCTGCGGGAGAGCATGTCCTTCTCTACTTCGAATGGAGATACCAGACCATCGTTCCATTTTGCGGAATGGAGCATGCCGTTCGCTGCTGTGCGAGGTATTTTATCATCATCTTTCACCCAGATATTTTTTCTGAAAAGCAGATTGTACGCGCTCATGTGGCTGCGGGCACAGCCTGGAGGCGGGCGCTGTGGCAAGATAGACCAGCTCATGCTGATGCGAGCATTGAGGACGGACAGCGGGTGGGCAACAGGCAGGCCGTCTTCGTGGCAGGCGGCAAACAGGCAGGAGGGTAGGATGGACAGCAGCATGCAGATGGAGGCCGCGCCCCTGGCGTGTCTCCGGCCGGGGAGATGGAAGGGCCGCGCGGCTCTGGTGGGGGCCTCGCTGGCCTTTGTGCTGGGGGCAGCCCATTTTTTCCGCAGCGGGCAGCATGGCCTTGCTTGCGTTTGTCTGGTCTGGGCCGGGCTGCTCTGGCGGCCGGTGGCCTGGCTGCGGCGCAGTGCCGCGGTCTTTTTGCTGGGGCTGACTGCGGAGTGGGGCATGACGACGCTGGCCCTGGCCCGCTGGCGTCTGCAACTGGGGCAGGACTGGTTAAGGATGGTCTGCATACTGGGCGCGGTGGCCGCGCTGACCCTGCTGGCGGCCGCAGCCCTGCGCAGTCGCGCCTGCCGCAGGGGCGAGGTCTCCGGTCCCCGTGCCCAGGCGCTCGCCTGTCTGCTTGTCTCGGGTCTGCTGTTGCTGCTGGACGGGCTGCGGCCTGATCTTTTACTGCTGCACCGGCTCGTACCGGGCTGGGGAGCGGTACAGGCCCTGCTGGCCGGTCTGTGGGCGGGCCTCGTCTACGGCTGGCTTGCGGACAGACGGCGGGCCCCCGTATGGCGGCGGCGCATCTGGTTACTGTTTTCCTGCGTGTTTTTCGGTCAGCTGCTGGCGGGGCTTTTCCTGCACAGCCTGTTCCTTTTGCAGGGGGTGCCGCACCTGCCCGTGCCGGGACTCATCCTCTCCGGCCCGCTGTACCGGGGCGGGGGCCCGCTCTTCATGCCCGGGCTGTTCGCGGTCTCGCTGTTGCTGGCGGGCAGCGCCTGGTGCAGCCATCTGTGCTATCTGGGCGTCTGGGATGCCCGGGCGGCGGATGCCGGGCCCCGCAGCGGCCGGGGCGTGCCCGCGCTCTGGCGCAAGATGCGCTGGGGCCTGCTGGCCGTGAGCCTGCTCCTGCCCCTGGGCCTGCGCCTTGCCGGGCTGCCGTGGCCCTGGGCCCTGGTCTTCGCGTTGGCGTTGGGGCTGGCCCTGCTGCCTTGTGCCCTCTGGCTGAGCCGGAAGCTGGGCCTCCCGGTGTATTGTTGCGGCATCTGCCCGCTGGGGCTGACGGCCAACCTGCTGGCGCGCCTGTCCCCGTGGCGTCTGCGCCGGAACGAGCACTGCACGGGATGCGGGGCCTGTGCGCGGGTCTGCCGATACGGTGCCCTGCGGCTGGACGGGGACGTCAAGGTAGCTGGCCCGGACTGGCGCTGCACCCTGTGCCGGGACTGCATGTCCGTCTGCCGTCATAGGGCCCTGGAGATCCGTTGCTGCGGACAGGGCGGGGCGTGGGTGGAGCAGGCGTTGCTCTGTTCGCTGAGCGTCCTGCATACGCTCTTTCTCTTCATGGGACGTGTCTGATGCCCGAGGGGCTTGGCAGATCCCGAGACGTTCCCTGTGCCGGTCCCCGTGTAGAAAAAAGGAGGACGACCGCTGTGGCCGTCCTCCCGTGTGGCGTCAGCAGGGATGGGTTACGGCAGTACCAGCTGAAAATCGGGACGGAAGCTGTCCAGCAGGGAAAGCAGTTCCTTCACCGGTGCGGCGTTCTGGAGCAGGCCCTGCTGCACGGCCTGTTCAGGTGTCAGGCAACCTTCGAACAGGGCCATCATCTGCAGGCGGGTGCAGGTGAGCAGGGGGGCACGACGGTCACGATCCGCTCTGTGCGCCGTGAGCACGCTGTTAGCCAGATGCAGTTCCCAGCCTTCCTGCGTATCTGTCAGGCGGATGAGCAGATCCAGCGTCTTGCCCTGGGCCCGGACCCCATCCAGACGCACGCCCAGATAGTCGAAGTACAGGGCCGCGGGCATGGCCCGAGCCTGGGTGTTGACGGGGGCGGCGGCATTGGCGGGCACGGCGGGCGGCAGGCCCCGCAGGTCGCGGGCGCCGCTCAGGTAAAAGTTGCGCCAGGGGGCGCTCTCGGCCTGATAGCCCAGCTGTTCCAGGGCATCGGCGGCCAGCTCGCGGGCTGCCTTGTTGTCCGGCTCGGCAAAGATCACGTGGTCGAGCACCTGGGCTACCCAGCGGTACTGGCCGGCCTCAAAGTCCTTGCGGGCCCGCGTCAGGACGGCATCGGCACCGCCCATGTATTCCACATATTTGCGGGCGGCCTCCACCGGGGCCAGCATGTGCAGGTGCGCGGGATTGCCGTCGAACCAGCCCAGATAATAGTTGTACACGGCCTTGGCATTGTGGTTGAGGCTGCCGTAATAGCCGCGCAGGCTGAAGACCCGCTGCAGTTCGGGAGGAAGACGCAGGGTCTCCGCGATCTCCAGCATGGTCTGGCCCTTGTTGGCCAGATGCAGAGTCTGGTCATTGATGTAGCGGTACAGGTCCCGCATCAGGCCCAGCTCGGTACGCACCCGTTCCGCTCCCCAGACGGGCCAGTGATGCATGCTGTACAGAACCTCCGCCTCGCCGCCCCAGCGCTGCAGGCTCTCGTCCACGGCACGGCTCCAGCACAGGGGATCGCGCGCCTTGGCTCCGCGCAGGGTGTAGAGGTTGTGCATGGTATGGGTGCAGTTCTCGGCGGCGGTCAGGGCCTTGAGCTCGGGGATGTACCAGTGCATCTCCGCCGGGGCCTCGGTGTTGGGGGCCATCTGGAAGATGAAGGTCAGGCCGTCCAGCTGCAGGGTCTCGCCATCCTTTGCGATGAGGCGGGTGGGCTCCAGCAGGCCCGACGTGCCGCGGGAGGTGGCCAGCCCCAGCCCGGCGCCCACATGCCCGCGCGGCGAAGGGGGCAGCAGGGAGCCGTACATGTACTGGGCCCGGCGGCTCATGGCATTGCCGGCCAGCACGTTCTCGGCCACGGCCGCTTCCATGAAGCCCTTGGGTGCGATGATCTGCACCTTGCCTGCGGCCACGTCCTTTTCGTCCACCACGCCGTGCACGCCGCCGTAATGGTCCACATGGCTGTGGGAATAGATGACGGCCACCACCGGCTTGTGCGGCCGGTGGGCGTAATAGAGCTTGAGGGCCGCCGCGGCGTTTTCGGCGGAGATGAGCGGATCGACCACGATGATGCCGCTGTCGCCCTCGATGATGGTCATGTTGGAAAGGTCGGCATTGCGTATCTGGTAGAGGCGGTCCACGACCTTGTAGAGGCCGTCGCGCAGCACCAATTGGCTTTGCCGCCACAGGGAAGGATTGACCGTATCCGGCGCCTGGGTGGGCATGATGACCGACGGCGGGAAGTCGCGGCTCATGGCCGGGGCCAGAAAATCATAGGGGGCCAGGTTCCAGGTCTCGCGACCGCCGGCGTTGAGGATGCGGCCCCCGTCCGGCAGGGGAGCCAGAAAGCCGCGCTGGGCATCCTGAAAATCCTGGCGGTCGGCAAAGTCCACTTCTTTGCTCATGGCCGCGTGGGCGGCATGGGTGTGCTCCGTGGCCGGTTTGCTCATGTCCGCGGCATCGGGGGCAGGAGCCGCCCAGGCAACACCGGGGCCGCAGGACAGCAGGGCGGCGCACAGGGCCGAAGTCAGCAAGCTACGCATATGTTCCCTCCATCGGGGTATGCTCGGGAAGAGGCTGCCACGGAAAGGCGGGCCGTTGGAGAAATCCCGGCACGGGGCGGGGCGCCGGTGCCGGATTTTTTGCCAGTATCGCGCCCGGTCCGGCTGAATGCAAGCGGATTCCGGGCCTGGGCATGAGGCCGGGACATACAGGGTGGAAATGAAAAAGGCCGGAGAGGCTCCGGCCATTGGATATGTTTTTAAGGGCGGGGCTGCCCGCCGCGGGATCACATGCTGTGTTCGAAGTAACGGGCCACTTCCGCAGGATCGGGACGACCGTCGGGGCCGTACTGGCTGAGGATGAGCATGAGCTTAAGGCGGGCCTTGGCGGCGCTCAGCTCCCCGGCCATGATGACGCCCATCTTGTGCTGTTGCAGCATGCCGCCCTCATAGCCGTATTCGTCCAGCACGCGGCCGCCTGTGCGGGTGGCGTTGACCACGATGATCCCTTTTTCCAGGGCGCGCGCGATACCGGGGATCACATAGGGCGGCACGTTGCCGCGGCCGAAGCTTTCCACCACGATGCCGTCCACACCGCGTGAGACGGCAAAGTCCAGATAGGCGGCATCGGAGCCGGTGACCAGTTTGATGAGGTCGACCTTTTTGCAGAGGCTGTGGGGCAAAAAGGTCTGGCGGCCCAGCTGGGCCCTGCGGAAGATGACCCTGTCGCCGTCCACCACACCCAGGGGGCCCCACCAGGGGGACTGGAAGGTGGCCACGTTGGCGGCGTGGGTCTTGGTGACTTCGCGGGCGGCGTGGATCTGCTCGTTCATGACCACAAGGCTGCCCATGTTGCGGGCCGAGCGTGAGGCCGCCACGCGCACGGCCGCCAGGATGTTGCGCGGCCCGTCGGGGCTGAGCTCGTCACCGGAGCGCATGGCTGCCGTGAAACAGACAGGCTTGTGGCCTTCCAGGGAAAGATCGAGGAAATAGGCGCTTTCTTCCAAGCTGTCCGTGCCGTGGGTGATGACGACGCCGCTCACGTCGTCCATGGCCAGATACTGCCGGACCATGGCCGCTAGGCGGAACATGTGGTCAGGCGTGATGGCCGGGCTCGGCAGGTTGTCGAACTCGCGTACTTCCAGATCGCAGACGCTGCCCAGGCCGGGGATGGCCCGGACAAGGTCCGCACCGCTGACAGCGGGCACGGCCGCGCCGGTCACGCTGTCATGCTGCATGGCGATGGTGCCGCCGGTAGTAATGATGACGACTTTTGACATGGGGGGTTCCGTATGTCTTGCATAAAAAAAGGAAAAACAGCCGGCGTGCCGCCCTAGACGGCGGCAACGGGAGACTTGTAACCGACTTGTGAAGATTGCTCAAGGATATGGCGGGGAAAGGATATTTTTGTCCGGCAGCGGCTTTGGGGGTGTTTCCTTTCTTTACGCTGCATCTGTCCCGTGCTATTAAAACTCATTTACATGGTTTCGCCGCCGATCCCGTATTTTTTCAGTCCTTCTTTCGGGTAGCATCATGAACATGCATGAAAAGATTCTGGATAACCTGCAGGAGCTGGTCTACATCGCCGACATGGAGACTTACGAGCTGCTCTACTACAACAGGGCCCTGGCAGAAGAGTTCCACATCCCCCAGGGCCTGCAGGGCAAATGCTACGAGATCCTGCAGGGACGGCAGGCCCCCTGTCCTTTTTGCACCAACAGCAGGCTTTCCCAGGACGGCTGCTATGTCTGGAAATTCTACAACAAGCTTGTCGGACGCCATTTCTTGTTGAGCGACAGCATCTGCGAGTTCAACGGTAGGCAGGTCAGGACGGAGATCGCCTCGGACATCACGGAGCACATGCTTCTGCAGGAACAGCTGGACAAGAATCTTTCCCTGCAGAACTTCATCAACCACTGCGCCCGCAAGCTGTACCGGCAGGACGCCGACCTGCCTTTCCTGATCGACGACGTGCTGGCCGCCATCGGCGAATATCTGCAGGCGGACAGAGCCTATATCTTTGAGTTCTCTGACGATGTCGTCCGCAATACCTTTGAATGGTGCCGTGAGGGCGTCGTGCCGCAAAAGGAATTCCTGGCCAATGTCCCTGTGGGGGTCATTGCTCGCTGGATGCCCAATTTTTATGCCCACCAGCCCATCCTGATCACGGATCTGGAAAGCCTGCGTGTGACCAGCCCGGAAGAATACGCCGTGCTCAAACGCCAGGACATCCACTCCCTGCTGGTGTTCCCGCTCTGGAACGGCAAGAGCCTGCGCGGTTTCGTGGGCGTGGACAATCTGGACCCCGAGCGTATCGATTCTTCCCGTGTGCTGCTGTCGTCCATGAAATTTTTCCTCAGCTCCTCCCTGTGGCGGCGGGACTCGCTGAGTGAGCTGAATTTCCTCAGTTATCATGACCAGCTGACCGGGGTGTTCAACCGCAACGCCTTCCAGCGCGACGTTCAGAAGCGGGACGCCGACATCGGCGTCATCTTCCTGGATATCAACGGCCTCAAGGATATCAACGACGGCGACGGCTACAGCGGCGGAGACGCTGTCCTGGCAGCGGTGAGCCGTTCCGTCCATGAGCTCCTGCCGGATACGGCCGTGTACCGCATGGGCGGTGACGAATTTGTCCTGCTGTGGCAGGGAGGGAATGAAGGGGAGTTCCGCAGGGATGTGGAGCGGGTGCGTTCCCTGTTTGCCGGGACGTTGGGCTTTACCGCCTCTGTGGGGTGTGCCTGGGTTCGCCGCGGGGATGACATCGGCGAGGGCCTGATCGCCGCCGATGCCCGGATGTTTGCTGCTAAGCGGGATTTTTACCGTTCGTCGCCTCAGAGCGGCCGTTACCGGAGCGGGCTGGACGACGTCCTCGACTTGGCCCGGCCCGGCCGTCTGGACGAGCTGCTGGCCTCGGACAGCTTTACCCTGTATTGCCAGCCCCAGTTCCGGGTGGCGGATGGAGCGGTGGTCGGCGGCGAGATCCTGCTGCGTCTGATAAGTGAGGGCAAGGTCATCCCGCCCACGCAATTTATCCCGCTGCTGGAATCTCTGTACACCATGCCGCAGGTGGACCTGTATGTGTTCGGCAAGGTCTGCGCCTGCCTGAAACGCTGGCAGGATGAAGGTCGGCCGCTGGTGCCCATGGCTGTGAATTTCTCCCGCACGACGCTGGCCTTTCCTGAAGTGGCTGACAGGCTGGAGGAGATCAGGCAACAGTTCGATATCCCGGCCGATCTGTTGCAGGTGGAGGTCACGGAAACGGCCAGCACGGAAGATTACCGTACGTTCCAGAAAGCTGTGGACAGCATCCGGGACAAGGGCTTCCGGGTGGCCATCGACGATTTCGGTGTGGCGTATGCCAACCTCATGACTCTGGCGCGTCTGGGCTTCGATGAACTCAAGCTGGACAAAAGCCTGATGGATGACCTGTGCGGCAGCGACAAACGGCAGCGCCTGCTGCGTCTGGTCATCGAGGCCGCGGGCGACATGGGCATCCGCACCGTTGCCGAGGGGGTAGAGACCGAGGAACAACTGGATATCCTGCGCGAATTGGGGTGCCCCAGGGCCCAGGGCTATCTGCTTAGCCGACCGCTTCCTGTGGAGCAGTTCGCCTCCCTGCTGTCCTGACCGGGATCGCCAAAAAGCCGCCTGTAGAGGGCGGCTTTTTTATGGTCTCCAGCCCGTTACAGCGGGGCGTACCATGGAAAACCACCTAGTTACGGGTGGTTTTATTTGTTGATGGCGATAGTGCGCCCGTATGTGCCGGCATCGTTGTTTCGGTAGCGGGCCTGACGGTGGCCTTTCTTACAGCCCCAGACGCTTGTAAATGGCCTTCATGTCCACATTCTGGCGCACCACGTCGGCCAGGCGGTCCAGCGAGGCTTCCAGATCGCAGCGTACCAGCTGGCGGCCCTGCGGCTTCAGGCCCACGTCCTGCCGCACATGATCGAGCCAGGCTCGGCGGAAGGTATCGTCATCGAACAGGCCGTGCAGATAGGTGGCCCAGCGGCGTCCGCTCACATAACCGCAGGCACGTTCTTCCGGGGCGCCTTGGCCCTCGCGCACGAAAAGAGGCTGGGCCGACGGGCCGTGGCTGGTATGGCCGTGATGTATCTCGTAACCGCCGGTCATGACCGGCAGCGGCGTGGCGGCCCGGCGCACGCTGACCAGCGTCTTGTCCGCCGCAAAGGTGGATTCCAGATCCATGAGCCCGAGGCCGGGCACGGAAGGCGCGGAAGACTCCAGCCCCAGCGGATCGAGGATGGCGCGTCCCAGCATCTGGAGCCCGCCGCAGATGCCCAGCAGCCAGCCGTCCCGGGCGGCATGTCGGCAGATGAGATCGGCCAGGCCATCGGCCCGCAGCGCGGCCAGGTCGGCGGCTACGCTCTTGGTACCGGGCAGGATGACCACATGGGGCTGACCCCAGTCTTCGGCCCGCCGCACGGCCCGCAGGCGCACGTCCGGTTCGGCGGCCAGGGGCGTCATGTCCGTAAAGTTGGACACATGCCGGGGCATGACCACAGCAATGTCGAGGATGCCGGGCGGGGGCGGTGTGGTGTCCGCCGCCTGCGACCAGGGGAAGCCCGCCATGTCTTCATCCGGGATGTTGATATTGCGCAGCCAGGGGATGACGCCCAGCACCGGGATGCCGGTGGCCTGCCGTATATAGGCGTGGGCCGGTTCCAGAAAGGAAGCGTCCCCCCGGAACTTGTTGACGAGCCAGCCCGCCAGCAGGGAGCGCTCCTGTTGTTCCAGGGTCATCCAGGTGCCCAGCAACGAGGCATAGACCCCGCCGCGGTCGATGTCGCCCACCAGCAGCACCGAGGCCTGCGCGTGGGCGGCCATGCGCATGTTGACGATGTCGTGCTGCTTGAGGTTCACCTCGCCGGGGCTGCCTGCCCCTTCCAGAACCATGACTTCGTGCCGGTCGGCCAGCGTGTCGTAGGCATCGCGCACGGTCTGCCAGAGCCCGGCCTTGTAGCGGAAATACTCGCGGGCCTGCATGTGTCCCACGGGTTTGCCCAGGACGATGACCTGTGACCCGGTCTCCGAATGCGGCTTGAGCAGCACGGGGTTCATGAGGGCCTCGGGATCGATGCGGGCCGCCTGGGCCTGGACGATCTGGGCGCGCCCCATCTCTTCGCCAAGGGCGGTCACCCCGGAGTTGAGGGACATGTTCTGGGCCTTGAACGGAGCCACGTCGTAGCCGTCCTGACGCAGGATGCGGCAGAAGGCGGCGGCCAGGATGCTTTTGCCCGCATCGGAGGACGTGCCCTGCAGCATAAGGGCAGGACGCCGAGAGCGCGGGCGCGGCAGCACGGACACGGACGGGTGCAGGATGCCGCGCAGGGCGTCGGCCAGCCGCTGATGGTCTTCTTCCAGCCGTACGGCGGCCCGGAACCAGCTGCCGTCTTCCATGCCGCGATAATTGGAGCAGTCGCGCACGGCGATGCCGTATTCCCGCAGCAGGCGGGCATACAGGTCCGCCGGGGCCTGTGCACAGCGGAACAGCACATAGTTGGCCAGCGAGGGGAAGACCGTGATGCCGGGCACGTCGCGCAGGCAGGCGCACAGATGCTCGCGGCGGCGGTTGTTCTCGTCCCGTGTCCGCTCGGCAAAGTCCGAAGTATCCTCCAGCACGGCCTGTGCGGCGGCCAGGGCAAAGGCGTTGACGCTCCAGGCGGGCAGCCGTCCGCGCCATCGGCGTGCCCGTTCCTCCTGCGTGACCATGTAGCCCAGGCGTACGCCGGGCACGGCATGGAACTTGGTCAGGGAGCGCAGCAGCACGGCATTGTCCGGCAACTGCGGGATGATGGAAGAGACGTCGTCGGGGCCCGCATAGGCGGCAAAGGCTTCGTCGATGATCCAGAGCAGATCGGGGCGGGCCTCCAGCAGACGGCGGCAGGACGCGGGCGGCAGGAAGGAGCCGGAAGGATTGCCCGGATTGGCCAGCCAGACGGCCGCGCGGGGCGGGACGTCCGCCAGCAGGGAGAGCAGCTGCCGAAGCATGTCCTCATCGCTGTCCCCGTCGCGGCGCACGCCGCAGTCCAGATGGCGTACCTCCAGCCCGGCCAGCCCGCAGGCCAGGGCGTATTCACTGAAGGCCGGTTCGATCACGGCCGCGCAGGGGACGCCGTCCTCCTTGAGGACGCGGGCCAGCAGGTGGATGAGTTCGTTGGTGCCGTTGCCGAACACGAAACAGTCCGCAGGCAGGCCGTAGACGCGGGCGGCGGCCTCCATGGCCTCTTCCGCATGGGGAGAAGGATAGGCCGAGATATGGTCCAGAGCGCGACAAAGCGCCAGACGCAGGAATTCCGGTGCGCCTTCGGGACGGACGTTGACGCTGAAATCCAGCAAACTGTCAGGGGCGCGCCCGGCCAGTGCGGCCATGCGCAGCCGGTCGCCGCCGTGTGCCTCAGGCTTCATGGGGATCCTCCTCAAGGGGCGGTGACGGCATGGCCTTGCCGTGAAGGCCAAGGGCGGAAAGGATGCGGGCCGCGCAGTGTTCCGGGCTGGTGCGGCTGGTATCCACATGCAGCTCACCGGGCAGGGGCGTGTGGATGTCCCGTGCCTGCCGGGCGGCATGGGGCCAGTCCGGCGTGCGGTCGGTACGGTTCTTTTCCCGGCGTTCCAGCTCGGCCAGTTCGCAGCAGACCTGCACGGGCAGGACGGGGACGCCCCGCAGACGCTGCCACAGGTCGGCTATCCAGTCCGGGCGCTCTCCCAGCACATGATCCACGATGACCCATGCCCCGGCATGCGCGGCTTCGGCCGTGGCCGCGTGCAGGATGGCGGTCAGGGGCAGGCCCGTGGCGGCCAGGCCCTGCAGCAGGGCCCCCGGACGGCCGGGACAGGCTCGCAGCAGATCGTCCATGGACAGGACGATGCTGTGGCGGCCGTGGTCGGCCAGCAGCTTTTCCTGCAGGGCGCGGGCCAGGGTGCTCTTGCCTGCGCTGGAGGGGCCGTTGAGCAAGATCACTTGCCCGGCAGGACTGTGGGGGGCAGGAGCCGTTCCCATATCCATATCCCCGCCAGCGGCGGTATCGGCCAGACCGCCCCAGTAAAGATGCACATAGCCCGCTCGTACATTGCCGTGATGCACGCCTTCGGGACGGGTGCCCGCACGGTCCGTGACGTCATAGAGAGGCGCGTAAGGCCGGTGCAGCTCGATGTGCGACCAGTGGAACTCGTGGCCTCGGCAGGTCTCCAGAGGCAGGCCCAGGGGAGCACCCCCCGTGAAGCGGACATCGCGGTAACCCAGCGAACGCAGGCCCTGTCCCATGCGGGCCGTGGCTTCCAGCACGCCGCACATGGGCCAGATACGGCGCTCCCCGTCCAGACCGTGACCCTCGGCGGCGGCTTCCAGTCCGGCACACAGATACATGTAGCCGCCGCACTCGGCGTAGATCTCGCCGCCCTCGGCGACGAAGTCCCTGATGGCGCTACGCATGGCCGTATTGGCGGACAGCCGGGCGGCAAAGGCTTCCGGGTAGCCGCCGCCCAGATACAGGGCGTCCGGCTGCGGCGGCAAGGCCGTATCCCGCAGGGGCGAGAAGGGGACGATCTCCCAGCCGCGGGCGCGCAGGGCGTCCTCGTTGGCGCGGTAATAAAAGCAAAACGCCTCGTCCCGGGCTACAGCCAGACGACGGAGCCGCCGGCCGGGAGCGGGCAGGGGCTGCGCCAGAGGCTGGAGCTGGCGTGTCAGGGCAAGCAGGCGGTCCAGATTCACATGATTTTCCGCCAGTTCCGCCAGATGGTCCGTCCACGCCGTATCGCAGTCGCTTTCAGCCGCGGGCAGCAGGCCCAGCTGCCGTTCGGGGATGCGGCAGGCCTCGTGGCGGGGCAGAGCGCCCAGCAGGGGCGGCAGCCCGGCCTTTTCCAGCGCCTGACGCAAAATGTCCGCATGGCGCGGGCTCCCGGCATTGTTGGCGATGACGCCTGCCAGCCGGACACCATGACGTGCCGCCTGCTGCTGGAACCCTTCCACCAGCGCCGTCAGCGAGGCGGCCATGCCCCGCACGTTGACCACCAGCAGCACGGGCAGGTGTAACACACGGGCGCAATCCAGCGTGCTGCCGGAAAGGTCGTCAGGGGCGCGGCCGTCCAGCAGGCCCATGACGCCCTCGCAAACAGCGGCGTCGGCTCCCTGCACGGCGGCCCGCCACTGGGCGCGCACACCGGCCTCGCCCATCATCCAGGTATCCAGATTGCAGGCCGGGCGGCCGGTGGCCAGCGTATGGAAGGTGGGGTCGATGTAATCCGGCCCGCATTTGCAACCCTGCACGGCAAGGCCCCGGCGGACAAGGGCCCGCATCAGGGCCACGGCCACGGCGGTCTTGCCCTCGCCGGAGCGGGGAGCGGCCAGACAAAAGGCGTGGAAGTCCCGCATCAGCGACCGTCCACGGCGGACGCAGGGGCGTCCTTGTCCAGATATTTTTCCGCATAGCCGCGGGCTTCGAACAGCGCACCCTGATCCGTGACCGTGCGTGCGCTGCCGATGAGCACCAGCGTGGACATGTCCACGTCATCGGCGGGCAGGTCGGCCAGACGGCCGATCCAGCGCGTCTCTTCCGGGCGGCCGGCATGGCGCACGAAGGCGCAGAGGATGTCACCGCCGCGCGCTTCGCGGAAGATGTCCAGGGCCTCGGCCAGCAGCCGGCGGCGCTTGCGCCCGGCAGGATTGTACAGGGTCACGGGCAGGGCCGACTGCGCCACGGCCCGCAGGTTGCGGCGCACTTCGTCAGCGGGCACCAGCAGGTCGGAAAGGCTGACCAGCGAAAAACCGTTCTGCAGGGGGGCCCCCAGCGCTGCGGCGGCCGTGCTGGCAGCCGTGATGCCGGGCAGCACCCGGATAGGCAGGTCGCGGAAGGCCTGTTCGCGGGCGCGCAGCTCGAACAGCAGCCCGGCCATGGCCAGGATGCCCGGGTCACCGGAGCAGACCATGCAGACCGTGGCCCCGGCAGCGGCAGCGGCCAGGGCGTCGCGGCAGCGTTCCACCTCGCCCTTCATGCCGGTCTCGATGAGGCGCTTGCCGTGGATGCGGTCGCGGATGAAATCTACATATTTGCTGTACCCGGCCACAGTATCGCAGCGGCGCAGGGCCGCATCCACTTCGGGCGTGAGCTGGGCGGGATCGCCGGAGCCCAGGCCCACCACCAGCACCTCGCCGTGCGGGGACGAGGGGACCGTGGATGCCGTGGCAGCTGCCGAAGAGACCGCAGCAGGCGTGTCGTTTTCTTTCTCCGCTTCAGTCGGGCCGGTGATGGCCAGCCCGCCGGTGATGCGGGCCACACGCCGGGTCAGCCGGTCACCGGCATGATCCGGGCCGTCCAGCAGGCAGACGGCATGGCGGCCGCTCTCGGCGCAGCAGATGACGGCAGCGTCCCCGGTGGCGGCGGGCAGCAGGGGCAGGGCCTGACGGGGCGTGCCCAGGATGATGTGGGCATCGAAGCGAGGCAGGGCATCAGCCAGAGCAGCGGCCATGTCGGCCACAGGCTGCGGGGCAGGCTGCTGGTCATCGGCCGGGCAGGCGGCGAAGATCACGGGAGCGGGGGCGTCGCCCTGCGCCAGTGCGGCGGCCAGTGTACGCGCCTGGGCCAGTCCCGTCGGGCTGGCGGCATAGAGCGCGCAGGTGCCGTGGAAGGCCTCGTCGGGCAGGCTGTTGCGGTAGCCGTGGGAAAAAGATCCGTCGTACAGGCGGGAGGCCGCCGTGGAAGCAGCCAGGGCACGGCCCACCAGAATCAGGGATTGCCGCCGGAAGCCTGCTTCTTCCACCTTGCGGGCCAGATCGGCCACCGTGCCGCGCACGACCTGTTCGTCAGACCAGGAGGCGCGGTAGACGGCCGCGGCGGGCGTATCCGGCGCAAGACCGCCCGCATCCTGCAATTCCTGCATCAGCTCGGCCACTTTGCCCGTGCTGAGGAAAAAGGCCAGCGTGGCCCCGGTGCGGGCAAAAGCGGCGGCCTGCTCGCCAGCGGGCATAGGCGTGCGGCCGGGCGTGCGGGTCAGGACGACGCTCTGGGCCGTTTCCGGGCCGGTCAGCTCGCAGCCCAGGGCCGCGGCAGCGGCGAACACGCTGCTCACACCGGGGGTGATGCGCACGGTGATGCCCCGTTCGGCCAGCCCCCGGATCTGTTCGTCGATGGCGCCGTAAAGGGCGGGATCACCGGTATGCAGACGCACCACACGCTTGCCCGCCAGCGCGGCCTCGCTCATGACGGCCACCTGTTCCGCCAGATCCATGGAGGCACTGTCTCGGCAAAGGCAGTCCGGGCGGCAGTGGCGCAGCAGGGCAGGGGCCACCAGCGAACCGGCATAGACCACCAGATCGGCTTGCTGCAGGGCCCGCAGGCCGCGCACGGTGATGAGGTCTTCCGCACCGGGACCGGCACCGACGATTTCCACAAAGGGCATGTTCATGGGCAAACTCACAGGGAGAGGTAAGGGGCTCCGGCCGCAGGGCGGTCAGGGCCTGTCGATGAAATAGCGCAGGCCGATGTCCGGGGCCTGTCCATCAGAAGAAGTGTCTTCCGGGCTGTCGGTCGTGCCGTCGTCCGGGGACGGCAGAGGGATCGCCACCGTGCCGGGAGCGCGCCGCAGGCTTTCCTTGAACAGGAAAGTGCCGTCAAAATCGAAGACCAGCAGATGCAGGGACGGCACGCCGGGAGCCCGGCGGGAAAAGTGTTCCAGGGCCGCCCGGGCCAGGCCATGCAGCACAGGCAGGCGCCCGGCTTCGGGGATGGAGAGCAGGGCCTCGCGCACGGACGCACTGTGATGCAGGGCCTCGTGCAGGGCGGTCTCTCCGGGCAGGCAGGCCTGCACTTGACGGCGCAGCAGGGCCATGTCCTGTTCCACCTGATGGGCGTGGGTGTTGGCGAAGCCCGCGGCATACTTGCAGAGTTTGCCCGCCATGCAGGCCACGACCACCTCCTGCATCCGGTGACGGGCGGCGATGCCCAGACTGTCGGCGATGAAATCCCCGATGCAGACGAAAGCGCTTTCCGGCCAGTGGGACAGCTGGCGGCGGGCTCCCGCCTGGGTGCGGCCGCCGGTACAGAAGACCATCTCGCGGCCGCCGCTACGTTGCCGGGCCCGTACGCACAGGCGCACGGTCTCCACATAGGCGGCGTGGCTGTAAGGCCGCACCAGACCCGTGCTGCCCAGGATGGAGATGCCGCCTTCCACGCCCAGCCGGGGATTGAGGGTGTGGCGGGCCAGCTCCGCTCCGTTCTCCACGCCCAGTTCCAGCAGCCAGCAGCCGTCGGTCATACCCGCGCGGGCCAGGTTCTCGGCCAGCAGGCGACGCGGACCGCCGGTGACGGCCCATTTGCCGGGCGGGCAGTCCAGGCCCTGTCGGGTGCAGCGGCCGATACCTTCCACGGCACGCAGGATGAGCACCGCTGCGCCTATATCGAGGCGATGGTCCTCAGGTCGGGCATCTTCGGGCGCACAGGCGGAGAGTCGGGCAAAGAGCACCGCACCATGCGTGCAGTCGGGATCGTCGCCGCCGTCCTTGACCATCTCGGCCATACGGCCCGGAGCGGGCGGCCGCAAGGGCAGAAGGCGCTCCTTGCCGTCGCCGAACAGCACGGGCACCACGACCGGTGGCGTGCCCGTCCGCAGAGACTGCCAGCAGGCCACGGTCAGCGCGGCGGCACAGGCGCCGGTGGAATAGCCCCAGCGCAGGGACGTGTGGTCTTTGCGGCCCATGGCGGTCTAGGCACTCTCCATGACTGCGTGCAGGGTGGTGACGGCCAGGGCGCTGCCGCCACGACGGCCTTCCAGCACGATCTGGGGCACAGGGCAGCGGGCCAGGAGCTCCTTGGATTCCACCACGTTGACGAAGCCCACGGGCATGCCCACCACCAGGGCCGGGCGGACGCCTTCTTCAAGGATATAGCGGGCGATGCGGGCCAGGGCCAAGGGCGCGTTGCCGATGAGCACGATGCCGCCATCCAGCAGGGGACGGGCTTTTTCGGCGCTGCACAGGGCGCGGGTATGGCCTTCGGCGCGGGCCCGTTCCACCACATCGGGATCCGTGATGTAACAGTGCAGGTCTTCAGGCCCGTAGCCCGGATGAAGCGTGCGCAGTTTGGGCAGGGACAGGCCGGAGCGCAGCATCTGCGAATCACAGAAGATGGGTGCCTTGCGGCGCAGGGCGGCCAGTCCGGCGGACACCGGATCATGGCGGAAGACAAGGGTATCCGCGATGTGCATGTCCGCCGTGGTGTGGATAAGGCGGCGTGCCACGCGCCAGTGCGGGGCGGACAGGGTGCGGTGCAGGTCGCATTCGGCTTCGATGCGGCGGAAGCTCTCCTGCTCGATCTCTGCGGGGCTCATGTTCCAGCGAATCGTTTCCATGGGATATCCTGCTGAACAGCAGTCAGAAAGGTCGGGAAAATCGCGACAAGAATGCAGAAAATCGGCGTGCTGTGCAAGAGGAGAAGTAGGGGCGGGGCGGCGCCACCAGTAGCACAAGAGATGCTCGGGAAGGAGAGGCCTGTCTGATGGAGACAGGCAGGCGTGCTGGCGCCAGCCTTTGGCAGACGGGCAAGAAGATATACGGCAGTGTACCGTTATTCTATGGAAGAGGGCGGGAAAGCTCTGCGATGATGCTCCCAGATTGGTGCACCGGATGGCCAGCATGGATCGGGACGTCATACCGGGCAGGCGCGTGGTACGCATGTGCGTGATAAATGGCCGTGACGCCGCAGCGGGTACGGCGTCACGGGGAAAACGGATGTATCTGGCTCCTGTCTACAGCGAAGCCCCGAAGCGGAACGCCTGATCCAGAACAGGCTGTCCGGCCACGGCACCGGCTTCGAACACACCGCCGGCCAGGACCTGCCCGCGATCTTGCCAGCCAAGGAAGCCCAGCAGCGCGTGATAGTAATCCAGCACCGGTTTCCAGTTGTCAGCGCTGTTGCCTTCGGCCGCCATGATGAGCGCGCACTCTTTGTGCGGGTTGGCATAGCCGGGGAAGCATTCGGCCACGGCAAAAAGGCGGTCAAAAGCCGTTTTCAGCTGGCCGGAAAAGCCCCAGTAATACATGGGCGATGCCAGTACGACGGTATCGGCTTCCCGGTAAGCGGGGTAGATGAGCCCCATATCATCCTTTTGCACGCAGGGGCTTGCGGGGTCCTTACCGCCCTTCACACAGCCCAGACAACCGTGGATATCCAGCTTGTGCAGGTCGAACCGGGTCACCTGATGGCCCGCGCTCCGGGCACCGGCGCTCAAAGCATCGCACAGCATGGCCGTATTGCCCTTGCTGCGGGGACTTCCGTTGAGAATGAGGATCTTCTTGCTCATGGCGTTTCCTCCTGTGCCGTCATATGCGGCACTATGGTTTGCTGGATGGTGGCATGGCTCTGCGCGTATCCTGCCGGGGCAGGCCGGAGCGTGCTTTGGGCGTCTGCCGTGGCTGGAGTCGCTGTCCGGGCTTGCTGGCGAGGAAGAGCGGTCATGCCTTTTGTTTCTTTCGGCGGACGGATGATAGCTGTCGTGTCCGTATGGATATTTTTGTAATAATCACTAAGAAAATGTCAATAGCCTTATCACACCTGATGCCCAGGGACAGGCAACGGGAAAAGCGGCAACAGGGCTAAGACGTACGGACAGCGGGAGAGCGAGGAGAATGAGCAGGCCGGGCGGGCCTATGGGAGGCGTGGCGGCAGCATGCGGACAGCGTGGGCCGCGATGGCTTTGAGCTCGGACTGGAAGATCCCGTCCCGGGCCTGCAGGGACAGGCCTTCGAGCAGGGTGTTCAGCGCACCGGCCAGGGCCGGGACATCGGTATCCGGGGGGATCTGCTTGTCGTGTATGGCCCGGCGGAGCCTTTCGGCAAACATTTGCTTGGTGGCCAATCGAAGCTGGCGGACGGTCTCGATGATCTTTTTCTCGTCCGCCGCGATGTTGACGGCCGCCAAGACCACCATGCAGCCGCAGGGCGTTTCCGGCGAAAGCAGGATCTGCGCGGCTTCCTGGAAAAAATCCTCGACCGCCGCATAGATGTCGGGGGCGGCCAGAAAGCGTTGGGCCGGGGCCTCCCAGTAGGTCTGCTCGTAATGGCGCAGGGCTTCCAGAAAGAGCGTGGCCTTGTTGCCGAACGTGGCGTAGAGGCTGGGGGGATTGATCTTCATGGCCTTGCACAGGGATGCCACAGAGGCCGGGGCGTAGCCCTGCTGCCAAAAGACCTCCAGCGCACGGTGCAGGGCCAGGCCCCGGTCGAAGGCACGCGGGCGGCCTTTGCCGCGTGCTGCGGCATCAGAGGTACGGTTCGTCGGCATGGGCATTCCTTTGCTTGGTTGTCTGGGATGATGTGTAGGCCAGGGGGCAAAAAAATTCAAATGCTCTTTGCGGACACGACAAGTGCGGGAAAAGTTTTTTATAGTTTACGCTAAATAAATGCCCCGTAAAATCGTTCATGATAAATGGATGCCCCTGCGGGCTCACGGAGCACACCACGCTACGGCAGCAGACATTCCCGTATTTCGGGCTGCTGCTGGCGGCAGCGTTGAAGGTTGGCGCGCACCGCCTGCTCCGAACGGTTGGCATAGCAATAGACGCAGAAGTGCGGGCAGCTGTCATAGGCACCGATGTCCTTGCTGGGGATGCAGCCACAGGCCGTGCGCTGGCCCGCATCCTTGGGGGCGTTGGCGGCAGCCTTCCGGCCGGGTAGCAGGGAAAGCTGTTGGCGGGGCGCCAGCTCCGCCTGTACCAGGGCATCCTGCGGGCACAGGCGGCGGATGAGGGCATCGTCGATACATTTGTTTTTATGGATGCCCAGGGCGCTCAGGTCGATGCCTTCGGCGCAGGTGGCCAGCTCCAGCCGGTGCGGCCAGCCGGCGTTCAGGGCCGCGATGCCCCGGGCCAGTTCCCGCATCTCGTCCGCCGTGGGCGCGCGGTAGGCCGGATCGAGCCTGCGCAGGGCAGCGGCGGTCTTGCGGTACATGTCCACGAAGCTGAAGACGAGTTTTTCCGTGTAGGGAGAAAGCTCCCGCCCCAGCCGGTCGAGGCGGTCCAGCAGGGCAGCCGTGTTCAGGCGGCCGCCCACGATGAGGGGATCGCAACGCCAGATGACTCGCTGCGGGCCGATGCTGTCCGCCAGCCGCTTGAATGTCTCCAGGCGGCGGCACAGGGAGGGCAGGCCGGGCTCCAGCCCCTCGTCCTCATAGGCATTGAGGGTGTACTGGAAGTAAAATTGCCGCCCTGTGGCCGCGATCTCCGCCAGATGCGGCAGGAAGGGCGCGGGATGCTTGCTCCAGAAGACGAAGACGTGCGTGCGCGCAAAGGAGATGAGGCTTTCCTGCCGGCTGTTGAAGGGATTGCGCCGACGGCAAAAGCCCGCCCGCAGCCGGGCCATGAACCATTCCCCGTGGAAGGCCGGGATGTCCGTGGCACGGCTGGCGGAGATGACGAGAGGGGAGTGGGAGGAGATGGCGGGCGGCATAACAATGTTCAGCGCAGTGTTGCGTCCGTAATGAAGGTATGCGGCCTGCACGCTGAGGAAGCTGGCCTGGCCGTAGATCGTTCCAGATACGAAAAAAGCCCTTACGATCTCTCGTAAGGGCATGATTTCGTTGGCGTCCCCAAGGGGATTTGAACCCCTGTCGACGGCGTGAAAGGCCAACCGGCAGCGTTTGCCGCCATTGAATTTCCTGCGTTTCATGAGCGTACCGGAGCAGCAAAATGCACCGTTATGCACACCAATTTGTAAACGCATCTTGTAAACATCCCTTGGGCGTCTCTGCCCAACCATCCCCCCATCTGACAGCAGGGGCGAGTGCCTTCCCCCTGTTCCCCCATCGGCATGAACGGCCGGGCCAGAAATGTCCTTCTGCGCCCTTCGTCGCTCTGCGTCTTCACCTTGCCTGCGGGTCCTTCTGGGCCTCCCTTTCGGGCAAGGGACTGTGTACTTCGGCCCTCGGCCGCGATTTGTGGAACGGAAAGCGTGGAAAAAAGGAATAGCCATTTTTCCTCACCTTTTCCGTTTTTTCTTTTTTCGCTCATAAATTCAGATGGTTATATAAATGGCGAGAAAAAGCGCAGAGATGAAGGCCAAGGTCGAAGCACGCCGTAAGCAAGAGGCTGCGGCGAGGGCCGAGAAGGGCAGGAAGCCCGTGGAGGTCTCCAAGATCGAGATCACGAACGACGACCTGCTGGCCTACTTCAATGAGAACCGCGTGGGCGATGCCAAGCTGTACAGCCGCCTCCATCGCGGCACGGTGATCTACGTCAAGTATTGGGATCGCTTCCTGATATGGGGCGGGCACCATTGGATCGAGGATGATTTCGACATGGCCGCCCAGCGCATCGAGGACGTCTGTGAGCTGTACCTGCGGCTGGCTGAAAGCAAGCAGGCCGAAGCGGATGAGGAGACCGACAAGGATATACGGTCGAAGCTCGAAGGTCTGGCCTCGGCGGTTTTCCGTCGGGTGAGCCAGCTCCGCGACACGCCGGGGCAGGACAAACTGCTCCAGATGCTGCGCCGCATCCGCGACCCGCTGGTGGTGCTGCCCAAGCAGATCGACCAGCAGCACTACGTCAAAGCCTGCCCCAACGGGGTGATCGACCTCCGCACCGGAGAGCTGCGTCCGGGGAGGCCTGACGAGTATATCCTAAACGCCATCGTGACCGAGTACGACCCGGAGCTGTTGCGGAAGGATGACCCCTGCCCGGAGACCAACCGCTTCCTGCTGTCGTCCATGGACGGGGATCAGGAGCTGGTGGACTTCATCTGGCGCCTCCTTGGCTACGGCCTCATCACGGAGCGCCGCGACCACATTTTCACCATCATGTGGGGCGAACACGGGCGCAACGGCAAGGACACGCTCATCAAGCTGGTGACGCATGTGCTGGGCCAGACGCTCTCCGGCGACGTGCCCGTGGAGATGTTCCTCCAGATGCAGCAGACGCGGAACTCCTCGGCTCCGTCCCCGGACGTGCTGGCCCTGCGCGGCATGTGCGTGGCGTGGATCAACGAAGCGGAGGAGGGGCAGCGCTTTGCCTTGGCCAAGCTCAAAAAGCTGACCGGCGGTGGCTACATCACGGCGCGCGGCCTCCAGGACAAGCTCCAGACTACATGGCTCCAGACCCACCTGCCGATCATGACCACCAACGAGCTGCCCAAGGCCAAGGCTGACGACGCGGCCTTCTGGTCGCGAGCCATCCTCATTAAGTGGCCGCTTTCCTTCGTGGAGCGTCCGGAGCAGCCCTACGAGCGCCCTGCGGACAAAGACCTGACCGAGAAGGTAGGGGCCGAGGCCAAGGGGGTGCTGGCCCGCATGGTACGCGGAAGCATGGAGTACCTGCGGGACGGCCTCAAGATCCCGGACAAGGTGCGGGAATGGACGCGGGAGCAGCGGGCCAGCTGGGACGACGTGGGCCTGTTCCTTTCGGAATGGTGCATCTCGGAATCCCATCAGGCCAACCCCGCCAACTACACCCTGAAGGTCAACGCCACGGATCTGCATGAGGCATTCTGCATCTGGTATGCCCGTTACCGGGACAGGCGCTATTCCATCTCCGCCAAGAAGTTCGCCGAAGCCCTGAACAAGAAGGACATCGCCTACAAGAGGTCCAACGGCTCATGGCGTCTTGGCATCGACCTGACCGCCGAGGCCAAAACAGAGCTGGACAGCCACCGTGCCTAGAGATGACCTGTCCGCACCTGTCCGCAGGTGCGATAATGTAACCACTCTTGATTGTTGGCAAAAAACTAAAATGGACAGATGGACAGGACAAATACCTATTTCCACACGCATCCCGCATGGGCGCACACTTGCGCATAACATGTCCCATGTATCTGTCCATCTGTCCAGATAAGAAAAAAGCATAATAAAGTAGGTAGTTAATGAAATGAAGCAACGGACAGGTGCGGACAGATGACTTTGCTTGATTACTACAAGAGCCGCTTTGGCGAGGCTGTGAAGCGGCAGGGCGGCGCATGGAACGGCCCCTGCCCCCTGTGCGGTGGTGAACCGGGGAAGTCCGACCGTTTCATGATCTGGCCGGACAGGGCCGAAAACCTGGGCGAAGTCTGTGCCCAGAACGGGCTCAAGGGGATCTGGTCGTGCCGTCAGTGTGGTGCCAGTGGGGATACCATCGCTTACCTGACCAAGGTGGAGGGCATGGATTTCAAGGCGGCGCTGGCGGAGCTGGGGATCGAGGGCAGGCGTTCTTCCTTCCGGCGGCGCCGGGCTCCGGCAGAGCCCCGCCGGGAAAGCTCCCGCTGGGAGCCCCAGCAGTGGCCGGAACCTACCGAGCCGTGGTGCGAGTATGCCGGGAAGCTGCTGGCCGAAGCCGAGGCGGTGATCTGGGAGGAGCCGACCGCGCTGGCATGGCTGGCCAAGCGGGGCATCAGCGAGGAGGCCGTCCGGGCGTACCGGATCGGCTACCTCCAGGCGGAGAGCGGGCGCTTTCCGGGGCGGTTCCGGGCTCGTGCGGCCCTGGGGCTGCCCCCGCGCAAGGGGGATGACGGCAGGGAGCATACCCGCATCTTCATCCCGCGCGGCATCGTGATCCCGACGCTGGGGGCCGACGGGCGGGTGATGAACCTGCGGATCAGGCGGCACAAGCAGGATCTGCGCGAGCGTTCGCCCAAATACCTTGAGCTGGAAGGCTCCTGCAAGGCCCCCCTGCTGCTCTCCAGTTCACGCCCGGCCCCGCTGGCGGCCTACTTCGTGACCGAGGCGGAGCTGGACGCCATCCTGATCCACTACGCCACGGGCGGCGTGGTGGGGGCTCTGGCCGTCCGCACCAACCGGGGCAAGCCCGATGCCCATGCCCATGAGCGTCTGCGGCAGGCCGTTAGGATCGGGATCGCTCTGGATTACGACGGCCCCGGAGCTGACGGGGTGGAGTTCTGGGAGCGGCATTACCCGGCCAGCCTGCGCTGGCCGACGCCGGAGGGCAAAGACCCAGGCGATGCCTTCCGCCTGGGTGTGGACATCCGGGAGTGGGTCGGCTCCTGCCTGCCTGACAGCATTGCCCTGCCTGACAGCAGGGAGCCCCACAGGAGCAGCATAGCACAGGATGGCGACCTTGAACAGCATGATGAGGATGATGGGCAGGTGGACACTTCTGTCGCTGGCAAGATGGATGTGGGGGGCGGGGTGGCCCAGGAATTTTGCCCTGAGCCTGAAGGAAAAGGCCCATCGCAGCGTGCCAGGGGGGGATGCGTCGAGGGCTTCACGGATTTCATCTGGGCCGATGCGAGCATGTTTTCCGCGGCTGTCCTGCGCCAGCTCCGGGCCGCCCTGCCTCCGGGGATGGAACTCGAATTGGTGCCCGCCGCCGTATGCCGCTGCTGGCTCCAGTGGCGGCGGCTCCCGGTAGTCTATGCCCGCTACAGGCGCAAATGGTTGTGGGATGGCGCGTTCCGGCTGGCGAATCCGGGCGTGTGTGATGATTTTGAGGGCAAGGTGGCGTCCTCTCCAGAGATCATGCAGTGGCTGCATGACCACTGGGCTGAGGAAGTCACGACCGAAAACCTTTTTGACCTCTGGGGGATCACGAATGGATCTGACGCAACGGAATGAAGAGCTGGCTGCCATCAGCCGGGAGATGTTCGGGGAAGGGATGCTGCTGCAGGCGGTGGAACCCGCCAAGCTGTGCCTGCTCAAGGACAATGCCCGCTTTTTCAAGCGGGAGACCTTCCGGCAGCTGCGGGACAACATCGCATCGGACAAGCGCCTGTCCAGCGTACCTCTGTGCTACCGGCATGAGGATGGCCGGCTGGAGGTGCTGTCCGGCAATCACCGGGTCAAGGCCAGTATCGAGGCCAAGATCCCCGTGATCCTCGTGCTGGTCATCACGGAGACCCTGGACCAGAGCCGCCGCATCGCCATCCAGCTCTCGCATAACGCGCTGGTGGGAGAGGATGACCAGAGCATCCTGGCCAACCTTTGGTCGCAAATAGAGACCATTGAGGACAGGCTCTACAGCGGTCTCGACAGCGAGGTGACGAAGGAGCTGGGCGAGGTGGAGCTGGTGAATTTCTCCACGCCGCAGGTCCCGGCCCACATGGTCACGTTCATGTTCACGGATGGGGAAAAGGAACAGCTGTCGGAGATCCTGGATATGCTGTCCGATGCGGCCAAAAAATCGTCCGCCGTGTATGTTTTCCCCGGGACGCAGTATGAGGCGTTCACCAAGCTGCTCGCAGACGTGAAGGACGCCGAGAAGATCCGCGATAGCTCACTGGCCATGCTGCTCCTGCTGAAGCTCGGCGCGGAGTATCTTGAGCAGGAGGCCCTTGCCGCTGCTGACCAGGAGGTGGAGGAGGCGCGTCATGGATAGCGCAGGCAAAGCGGCCATTCGGCCCCGGACATCAGCGGCGGAACTCTGTTTTCTGGGCAGGGAGGCGGACTGGCTGGCGGACAAGCTGGTCTACCAGAAGCCCAACGGCAAATATGTCGGCGCTCCTTGCGCGGATGATTTCGGCTACCGCCAGTTCCCGACGCGGGAAGAAGCCGTGGCCTCATGGCGGGAGGCCGCCAGAAAAGCAGTGAGGTGGGAATAATGAGCTTTCTCGGTTCCATCGCCGGGCCGTTGCGCCGGGTACTGGCCTCCTATGCGGATGAGGTCACCGTCCCCGTGCTGCTGCCCTGTGCGGGCAATTTCACGGTGGGCGCGGCCCTGCGTTCCGGCGGCTACATGGGGCGGATAACCGGCTGTGACATCACGCTCTACACGTCGGCCCTTGGTGCCTACCTCGCCGGGGAAAGGCTGCCCGTGGTCGAGCGCGAGGATTGCCCGGAGCATCTGCGCGGCCTTCTGGACTGCAGCGATCCCGCCCGTCTGGCGGCGTCGGTAGCCATCATGCTCGACCTGCGTCAGGTCTGGAAGGCCCAGAACATCTGGCACCGGCGGGTACTGGCCAACTGGCGCCGGAACTGGCCTACGCTCATGGACAAGACGCTGGCCAAGCTGGAGGCCTACCGCGCCCACCTCACGCAGGGGGAGGGCTTCGGCTACGTCCCGCAGGACGCCGTGGCCTTTCTGCGGGATCATGGCCCGGATCATGCGGTCTTCATCGCACCGCCCACCTTCGGCAGCCGCGACTACATCAACCAGGAGCGTATGCTGGCGGCCTCGGCCTCGTGGCCCTCCCCGGAGTATGAAGAGATCAGCTTCAGGGACGTGCCCATCTATGAGCAGATCACGTCCTTCCGCGAGTGGATGATCATAATGGAGCGCCCCCTGCCGGAGATCGAGAAGATCCTGGGTGAACCTGTGGCGGTCGTCCACAAGGGGCGCAAAAGCATCACCTACGCCTACGCGGGACACAGCCGGCGCCGCATCGTGACCCGCGGCTACCTGCCGTCGCGCTCCCCAGGCCCGATCTTTCCCGGCGACCGCGTCCTGACCGGTACGGAAAAGCCCGGCCTCGTGCTGCTGGACAAGAAGCAGACCGTGCGGATGAACGAGCTGTTCATGTCCGCACGGGTGGACTACTTCCTCGCCGACGTGGCCCTGTCCATCGGCCTCTGTCTGGACGGCAGGATCATCGGCAAGCTGGATTTCAACCTGACCAAACACGAATGGGCGCTGCCGGAGCCGGGCCACCAGATCTACCAGCGCTCGGATCTGGCCGTGCCCAGCGTGGAAACGCGGCTGGCCAAGCTGGTGCTGATGATGTGCCAGTCGCATGAGGTCAAACAGCTCATCGACGCCACGTTCAAGGATGACGTGCGCTATGCCGTGACCACGGCCTTCTCCAGGCATCCGGTCAGCATGAAATACCGGGGCGTCTACAAGCTCCACAAGCGTCTTGAGGGGGAGAAGGGCGAGGGCTTCCGGCTCAATTACTACGGGGAGCTGGGCCTGTGGAGCCTCGATGAGGCCTATGCCCTCTGGTGGAAAAAATTCCACAAATAGCCGTTTTTGCAGGCTTTTTACTTGCGCCGGGGTGTCAATATGGTATTGTTTAAGTATGCGAAATACTTATCAAAATACACTGGAGACCGCCATGAAGACATCCCGTCGTGCGTTCCTTGCCCGCCTCATGCGCGAAGCGTGGGCCCTAGCCAGACTGGGGGCCAGCCGCTTCGGAGGGAGTGCCGTGCTGTATTTTGCCATAGCCCTGCGCCTCGTCTGGCGGGACAGCCGTCCCCGTACTGTCTGGCACAAGGGGATAGGCAACCGCTTCCTGCTCCCCGGCATGCCCGTGCCGGAAGGGCTGGGAAAGGCAGGGCAGCTCTTGCTGCCCGGTATCGCAAAATAAAAAAGGGCGGCAATGCCACTTGCCGCCCCCGATAGTAGCGGAGCCTTCTCAGCCACCATCATGCACAAAGGACAGGTTGGCAGGCCCGCTGGCAAAAGTCAAGGAGCCTGCCATGAAGACTGCCCAAAAGGGCATTCGCGCCATCAAGAAAGCCTGCCGGGAAATGGCGCACGAGATGATGCTGCTGGAATACCAGAAGTATGACGACATCTGGTGGAACCGCATCCGCATCACGCCGGAGCTGATCCGGCAGGGGGGCAAGGAGATCGTGCAGGAGATCAACCTCAAGATGCCCAACCTGCTCTCCCGCAGCCCTCTGGTCGATACGGTGGATCTGGTGGCCGAAAAGTTCGGCTTCGAGAGCATCAGCGACCTGCTGGATTACCTGCTGGACTACAAGCCCAGAGGCCCGGTGGAGGAACGCTGCTACGAACAATTTCTGGCCGAAGCGCTGGAGGGTGGGGCAGCTGTGGCTGCCTCGCAGGAAGAACCTGTCCCCCCGATGATCGAGGTGGACGAAGTCCCGTTCTAGGAGAGAACGATGATCTGTACCTCTTATTTTTCGAGCAGGGCCCCGCGTGAGCGCAAGGTGTGCATCGCCAAGTGGCCACCACGATACTGGAGTGGCCCGCGTGCCCGCCTGTTCGCGCCGGAAGACCCCAGGGCGGTCAACTGGCGGGCGGCGTACCGCAAGAACCTTGAGAGCCGCTTCCCCACGCCGGAAAGCCTTGAACGCTATCTGGGCAGCGTCCTTGCGCTGACCCCGGAGCCCATCCTGTGCTGCTACGAGGCCGACGCCTCGCAGTGCCACCGGCGAATCCTGGCCGCCTACCTCAAGGAGATGCTGGGCCTGGATGTGCCCGAATGGAGGGAGACCTCGCTGGAGCAGGGGAGCCTGCTCTAAAAAAAGTGGGGATGACAGGTGGCCGCCTGTCATCCCCTGGCTTGGAGGGGATAGGGCCCCGACCAAGAACACCTGAAGCCTATCCCCTCCGTTTGCAAAAATCAAACGGAGGCAGCCGTGGCTCATCACGGACGGGAATGAAGCCCCGCGATCCGGTACGGACGCGGGCATGTGGAGACAGTATGCCGAACGATGTGGAGGAATTGCTCGCCCGAAGCGCCAGTACAGACATCCAGGTCCTGCTGACCGCCAAGGAGAGCGCCAAGCGGGCCGCGCTTGATGAACCTTCACAGGCGAACCTCGCCGCACTGGATCGCGCCTCCAAAATGCTGGAGAGTGCGATGGAGGCAACCAAAAACCTCAAGAACTGGCAGGCAGTGCTGGATCATGTGGCCGATAACGGCCGCAAACTCAGCAAGACCAAGCTGTACAGCGACATCAACCGGGGCCTTTTGCGCAGGCAGCCCGACGGCACGTTCCGCCTGCGCGACGTGCAGCGCTACATGGCCAGCCTGCCTATGGCCGGGACGCCGGATGCCCTTGTCCGCAAGGCTGCTGACAGGCAGCGCCGCAAGGAGGAAGCGGACATCCGCAAGGCAGAGGCCGCGGCCGAGCGGGAAGAGTTCGACCTGCAGGTCAAAAAAGGCCGCTACATCCGCCGGGATCAGGTCTATGCGGAGCTGGCCGCCCGGGCGGTGACGCTCTCTTCCGGGCTCAAGACGGCCTTTGAAGCCCGGAACCTCGATCTGGTGGCGCTGGTGGACGGCAATCCCAAAAAGGCCGTCACGCTGGTGGAGGCCCTGGAGCGCATCTGTGATGACGCGCTCAATGAGTACAGCCGGGAGATGGAGTTTGAAGTGGTGCTTGAAGATCTGGAGCAGGCTGCCGAGGAGGTGACAGATGAACAGGAGTAGGAAGGAGGGTACGCCCCGGGGAGGGGCCCGCTGCCCGTACTGCAAGACGTTCTACAGGCATGGCTCGATGGCCCGTGCCTGCCAGAAGACGTTCTGGTGCCGGTATCATAACGCCCCTGGAGGGCTGCGCAAAGAGTTCATGGATGCCCAGCTGAAAACGAGCATCTGTGTCTGGTTTCTCCTGACCCCGCTGAAGGAAAATCCCCAACGTCGCCTGCGGCCCGCGCCATGTCGCTGGATGCCTGCATGGAGCCGCTCTACAGGGATCTGCGGCGCTTCTTTGCCTACAGCAACTCTTCCTTTGACGCGGCCACCAAGCCGACCATGCGTCTGCTCTACAGTCTGTGGGCTCCAGATGTTCCTGTGGACATCACGCATGTAGCGGCGGTGTTCAGCTCGCTCGTCAGCGATCTGCGGTTCCGGCTTGGCCCCTTCTGGGCGAAATGCCCCCCGGAGATGCGGGCGCCGCGTCTTTGGGCCGGTATCGAGCGCCAGTTGGACGGCATTTACGACTACTGTGACCCTGACGGGACTGAGGATTATCCTCATGTGGATGAGGTGCAGCCCCTCTATGACAGGATTCATGCCGCCATCTGGCCGTCGAGGCCTGTCCCGGAGATGCGTCTGTATCTCTCCGGGGAGCGGTTCTGGATCTCCGCCCAGACCAAGGCCGAGGCCCGCGAGATCCTGCGTGTTGAGACGGGCCTCGTGGGCCTGCCGGTGAAGGGCATCGCCCTGGGCGAACGGCTGTCCGATGGACGCACTGCCGGCGAGCTGCTTTCTCTGGCCGGTGGCAAGCCGGGCATCATCGCTCTGGCCCAGTGACGGGGGTGTAATGAAAGGCCAGCTTGAGCTGATGCCTCTGCCGCAGCCGGAGCCGGTGCGGCGGGTACGTCTGACGACGGCCCTGCCGCACTGGCTCCCTCCCGCCGTGGCCCATGCTGCCGCCGACTATCTGCGGCAGCATGGCGGCAGCATCAGCATCCGTTTCTCCAAGGGCGAAAAGAAGGTCCTGCGCCGTCGCCGTCCCATTCCTGTCAGCCAGTGGGCGGAGCGCCATCGTGTGGTGGAGATGTCCAGCATCCCCGGCAAATGGAAGAACATTTTTACTCCGTATCTTGTGGGCATCATGGACGCCGCCGGGACGCCGGGGGTGGAGACGGTCATCATCTGCAAGAGCCCGCAGACGGGCGGCTCGGAATCCGGCCACAATCTGGTGGGCTGGTGCATCGACCGCAGCCCCGGGCCGGTGATGTATGTGTTTCCCGACGAGATCACGGCCCGCGAGAATGCCAAAGACCGCATCATCCCCATGATCGAGACCTCGCCGCGTCTGCGCGAGTACATGACCGGCTACGGGGACGATGCCTCAAGCCTGCGGATCAATCTGGCGCACATGCCCATCTATCTGGGCTGGTCTGGCTCGGTGTCGCGTCTGGGCAACAAACCCATCCGCACCCTGATCCTGGACGAACTGGACAAGTACAAAAACCCCAAGAACGAGGCCTCGTCGGAATCGCTGGCCGAGAAACGCACCACCACATGGCGGCGGCGCGGGCGCTGCCATATCCTCAAGATCTCCACCCCCACCACGGAGGACGGCCCCATCTGGGTGGCTTTTACCCGCGAGGCCGGGGCGCGTTTCGACTTCTGGGTGCGCTGCCCGCACTGCGGCCTCTATCAGCTCATGGCCTTCGACCGCATCAGCTGGCCGGACAAGGACACGGATCGGGAGCCGACCGCCGAGGACGTGCTGGCCCGGCGGCTGGCCACCTACCCCTGCGAGCATTGCGGGACTGTCTGGGATGACGGCGACCGTGACCGGGCCGTGCGCCGGGGGGAATGGCGCGAGCGGACCAGCGGCCTTGGGCTGTCGGCCCATCTGGCCGCCCACCGGCCCACCAAGCTGGGCTTTCATATCCCGGCGTGGCTGTCCTATTTCGTGAGCTTGTCCGAAGTGGCCGCTGCGGCCCTCAAGTACAAGGAGAGCGGCAAACTGGACGACCTCAAGAACCTCCAGAACCAGTACAAGGCCGAGCCGTGGAAAGAGGAACATGTGGATCGCTCCGAGGACGCCATCCTTGCCCTGTGCGACGACAGGCCTCGCGGCGCGGTGCCCGGCCCGGTGGACGGCAGGGATCGTGTCTGCGTCCTGCTGGCCGGGGTGGATACCCAGGGCGGCAGCGCGGAGAAGGGGTATTTCCGCTATGTGATCCGTGCCATCGGCTACGGCGAGGATGAGGAATCGTGGCTGGTGCAGGCGGGCACGGCCCCCACCTTCTCGGCGCTCAACGACCTGCTGTGGGGCTCCGTCTACCGTGACCCGCAGGGCCGGGAGTACAGCGTCCGGGCCTGCATGATCGACGCCATGGGCGGCCGCACCAAGGAGGTCTATGCCTGGGCCATCAGGCACCGGGGGCGCGTGTTCCCGTGGCAGGGCGTGCGCAGCATGACCCAGCCCTACACGCCCGCGCCGCAGGAATATTTTCCGGACGTGCGCGGCAACAAGGTCAAGATCCCCGGCGGCCTCATGCTCTGGCGCTGCGACACGACGTTCTACAAGTCCGACCTGAGCCACAAGCTGGGCATCGCTCCGGACGACCCAGGAGCTTTCCACCTGCACAGCGGGGAGGGGGGCATCCTGGAGCAGTACGCCCGCGAGATGTGCGCTGAGGTCTGGGACGATGAAAAAATGGCCTGGCTCAATCCGCACCACAGGCCCAACCACTTCTGGGACTGCGAGACCATGATCCAGGCGCTGGCGCATATCCTCAACGTGCGCCAGCTCAAGCGCCCGGAGGAAAAAAGAGAGACCCGCTCCGTACCGGTGCGGCAGGTGGAGAAGCTGCGCGGCTCACGACTGGCCGGCAGGTTCGGGAGGTAGCGATGAAGGAAAGGCTGAACTGGCGTGAGGCCTGCGAGGTTTTGGGATGCAGCCGCAGCACGTTCTTTCGCATGGTAGCGGCGGGGCATATCCAGGCGCATGGCCTGTGTACGACGCGCCGCTGGTATTCGCGCAGCGAGTGTGAAAAGGTAGCGGCGCAAGGGCGATTTGCCCCGCGCGGCACACACAACTTGGCGGAACAACAGCGGATGGATGTCTGAACAAAGAGGTTCTTGGCAAGGCGCTTGTGCTATAAGGCTTTTCATGTATATCCTTGTAGATATTAGGGCAAGGAGGATACCATGAAAAGTGTGTTTGGAGCGTTGGCATTGGTCATATGCATGGCAGGGCCTGCACTGGCGGCAGATATTCCCGCATACGATATCAAGGAAACATGCAGGGAAATCGCGGCTGCAGGTGGCGGCAGCAAAATGATTGAACTTCAGTGCCGCAAGGATGAAGCCGCCTCGCAAAAGAGATTGCAAAAAGCCTCGGTCCCTGCGGATACTATGAGGACGTGTGACCAGATTTCCCAAACGCTGGGTGCCGGTTCCTACATGATTCTTGAGCAGTGCATCAAGGATGAACTGGATGCGGCGGCACAGTTGCAGTAGACCGGAATTAGATGCAAAGACTCCGGCGGTGCGCTGGCACTGCCGGAGTCGCGTATCCTGATACCCCTCCCTTGACATCCCGGCCCGCTTCGGGCACCCTGAAATCCCCTAAATAACCACAGGCGTCACCGTCGCCTTTGCCGTGCCCCACGCGGCAAGAAGTGCGGTCTTTTTTGTTCTTGCCACCAGAGCACCTCTGAAGGGTGCGGGTACATATTGGCAAGGCGACGTCCGGGTGTCCGTGAGGCCCCGGCGGCTGTGGTTAGCCGGGGAGCGTCGCCTTGCCTTTTTTGTTTTCCGTCCCCTTAATAACCACGAGGTGCCTTATGTTTCCCGCCTTCCCCAAAGACTTTTCCGAAGATCTCATCATCGACATCCTGACGCCGCTCATGGAATACGCGGACACGTTGGCCGGTTCCGGTGAGCACAGGGCACAGGGCCTTTTGCTTCTCGTCCTCATTGCCGACATACAGCAGCGGCTGGGGACCTGCTTCAATATGGCTTGCCGCGCCTACAAGGCCGCACAGGGCTCTGTCCACGCCCAGTAAGGAGGCCACGATGAACGAGATCATGCCCTTTATGTTTGGTGAGAACGTCGTCCGGGTCATTACGGACGGGAACGGTGAACCCTGGTTCGTGGCCAAGGATGTGGCGAAGGCTTTGGGCTACCGGTGGAATGGTGCGGTATGCATCGCCCATGTCCCGGAAGAATGGAGGGGGGTCAGAACGGTTCTGACCCCCTCCGCAGCACAGCGGATGCTCACCTTGTCGGAGCAGGGCCTTTACTTTTTCGTGGCCCGCAGCGACAAGCCTGCGGCCCTTCCTTTCCAGAAGTGGCTGGCCGGGGAAGTCCTGCCCGCTCTGCGCAAGACCGGCCGTTATGAGGTCTCCGGGCGGCAGCCTGTGCTGGAGCCGCCGGCGTCCTTCCCGCCCGAGGCGCTGCGCCTGCGTCCGGCCATGCGGCAGAAGTTGTGGCGGGATGCTTTGAACACGGCGCGTCTGGATGACGGCGGTACGCCCGCCGCGCTGCGCTGGTTCGCCTACTTGTGCGGGATGGTGGCGGCCATGCCGCCCGCGCCCACACCGGCCCGTGACAAGGTACGCGCCTTTTTCTGGCAGTGCTGCGAACAGGCCCAGGATTATCGCGTGGCGGCCGGAACGCTGTACGGGGCCTTCTGCCGCTGGTGCAAGGAGACCGGACAGGGGGATGTGCCCAGCATGAAGGCGTTCGGTATCCTGATGCAGGAATTCGCCCAGCGTTGCCGCTCCAACGGTTCGTTCTATGACGGCGTGCGCCTCAAGCCCGCCGCCTGACCATAGTTCGGGCTTCGGCCCGCGCACGGTCAGGGATCGACAGACGTACAGACGCTGGATGGGATAGGGCCGCCCTGACCGTTTTGCCCGTCCACGGCAGTGGCCGCTGCCGTGGACGGGATTTTTATATATTTTACATAATAAAGACTTGACAAATTGGTATATACTTTATATAAAAAAGTCATGAAACGGGGCGAACTGATACGAAAGTTGACCAAGGCAGGGTTCAAGCTGGTAAAAGGGCGAAAAAATGCCGGGCATGACCTGTACGTCCACCCGGACGGACGCATGACATCGGTCTCGCGCAGTACGTCGGATATCCCGACGGGGACCCTTAAGGAAATCAGGAAACAGACCCAAATAGACCTCTAAACACAGGGGAGGTGCCCCTCCCCTGTAAAGAAGACGTTTGGCGCTATATCCAATAACAATCAGGGCAGGAAGGAAAAAATGAGATTCCCGGTCGTTATCCATACGGACAACAATGTTGATTTTGGTATTTTTCTACCGGATATTCCCGGTGTGTTTTCCGGCGGGCACTCCATCGAGGAATGCCTGACCAATGTACAGGAAGCTGTGGAGATGGTGTGTGAGGCGAAGGGACTGAAGGAGCTGCCTGAACCCAGCCCGCTGGCGGAAGTTCTGGCCTCGGATGGTGCAAAGGATGGCTGGGTCATGATGGCGGATATTGATACGGGCTTTTTGAACAACCGTGTGGTGCGTATCAGCCTTTCCGTACCTGAATACCTGCTTCCCCGGATCGACAAGCGGGCCCACCAGGCCGGTATGACCCGCTCCGCCTATATGGTGCACGCGGCTCTGGCGTAGCCTTCTTGCCAAGGTAGGGGCAAACAGCCAAGAAAGAAAAAAGGCGGCAGGTGCTGCTAACACCTGCCGCCGGTAGGCAATGCCCCCCGAGTTTTGAGTTACTCGCTAGACGCCCTCGAAGGAATGCCCTCCTTCGGGGGCATTTTGTTATGGTTGTGATTCCTTATTGATGGAACGCTCAACGGCCTCCATCAGCGCGTCCAGCCTGTCACATTCCGGCTTGGCCAGAACGATCTCACCGCACGCCGGGCACTTGTCGCCTTCAAGCTGGAAAGAAGTTGTGCGTCCCTTGTAGGTGTAGGGTATGGCATGGATACCGTGGACAAGTTCCGCTGCACCGCATACAGGACAAAACATAGTTACAGCTCCTTGAATAAGACGGCAGACGTGTCGTCACGAGGTTAATCTGTCAGGCCTTGCCCGGGCAAGGCGAAAAAGGATATAACAAATCGGCGGTCAGTGCTGGTAACGCTTGCCGCAGCCAATGGCCCTCCGGGTCTGGTTACTCGAATTGCGCCCCTGCAGGAATGGCCCTTCCTGTGGGGGCTTTCTGTTTTTGGGGCTGCTGCAAATTTTCATTCTCCCGATTCCCAAACACGCGGACATGCTAATGCGGGGATGATAATAGCAATCCCATGTCTGCTTGGACCCGTGAAGAACTCCTCTCCCTGCTTGCCGACTGGAAGGCCGCCTACAAGGCGGCCTCCACAGGCAAGTCGTACACCATCGGCAGCCGCACCCTGACCCGTTACGATCTAGCGGAGATACGCGACCAGATCGACTGGATCAGCTCGGAGCTGGCCGCGCTCTCGCGTGGTCGTGGGCCTGTGCGTGTCGCCGCCCGGATCGTGAGGTAGCCATGCTGTACGATGCCCAGGGCAGACCGCTTTCCACGTCCCGGCGTATGCCGGAAGCCTCTCGTGACGCGGGGGCCTTCCGCGGCTCCCTGTCCCACTGGCGCGGGCCGCAGATCCAGAGCCGTGACGGGACTTCCCGCGAGCGCGAGGTCATCCAGCGCCGGGCGGCTGACCTCATGGCTAACGACTGGTCGGCCAATGCCACGGTGGACACCATCACCAGCAACGCGGTGGGCACGGGCCTGCTGCCCAAGGCCAGCATCCCGGCTGCCCGTCTGGGTATCGCGCCGGAGCAGGCCAGGGCTGTGGGCGAGGACATGGAATGGGCCTTCGACCGCTGGATGCGTGAGGCCGACGTGCGCGGCCAGAACCATTTTTTCGATCTGCAGGCATTGGGCCTGCGCTCCATCCTCTGCAAGGGCGAGTTGCTGCATCTGGCCGTCATGCTCCCGGAAAAGGAGCGTGTCGGCCAGCAGCGCCGCTTTTCGCTGGCCATCCAGGCTGTCACGCCGGAGCGGCTCCAGACCCCGACGGACATGACGACAGATCCCGACGTGCGCGACGGCATCCGCTATACGGCATACGGCAGGCCGGAGGGCTACTACATCGCCTGCCCGCCGCCCTCCGTGCTGGACAGCTGGCTGCGTGGTGGGGGGCTGCTTGCCGATGATTTTCGCTATGTGCGTGCCCGGCTGGGCCACCGCCAGCAGGTCTTCCACCTGTACCGCATGGAGGCGGACGAACAGGAGCGCGGCTGCTCCACCTTCGCCAAGAGTATCGCCCTGTTCCGCAACCTGTCCGATACCATAAACTTCGAGCTGTTCGCCCAGGTGATGGCGGCGCAGTTCCCGATCTTCATCGCCACCGAAGGCGGCGAGCTTCCCGGCTATGTGCAGGAGCAGCAAGACCTGGCCGAGAAAGAGGGAGCAGGGCCGACCTACTTCCAAAGCATCGAGGAAGGCCAGGTCTGGTACGGCAAGGAAAACGAAAAGCCCTATGTGCTGGAATCCAAGCGCCCGTCCTCCAACTTCGCCGCCTTCGTGCGGATCGTGCAGCGGGCGATGGCGGCGGCCCAGGGCATCCCCTACGAGAGCCTGACCAAGGATTTTTCCGAGACCAACTACAGCTCCATGCGGGCCGCGCTCAACGAGGCGTGGAAGGTCTACAGCTACTACCGCCGCTGGCTGGCGCGGGCGTACTGCCAGCCCATCTACGAGATGGTCATGGAAGAGGCGTGGTTGCGCGGCGAGCTTACGCTGCCAGCCGGAGCGCCTGATTTTTATGAGGCCCGCGACCTCTGGTGCAATGCGGACTGGATCGGCCCGGCCCGTGGCTTCATCGACCCGGTGAAGGAGATCTCGGCCACGATCCTGGCCCTGGAGAACCGCCTCATGACGTACAGCGAGGCGTGGGCGCAGCATGGCGGTGACTTCGAGGAGGGGATGGAAAAGCTCCTTCTGGAAGCCCCCCTGCTGCAAAAAGTGCGGCAGGCCCTTCCTGTGTCGGGGACGACCTCGCAGGCAGCGGCCTCCACGCCCGGACGCCGCACCGACGGCAATGACATGAACACCAAGGAGACGACTGATGACGACGCCTGATGGCCTGTGGGCTCTGGCCCCCCAATTCGCCGAGCAGGTGCTGTGCGACATCCAGACCCGCATGACCTCCGGGAGGATGTCCGTTCCTGCCGGGCAGGAGCCCCGGCGTTACCGCCTGCGGCATGGTGTGGCCGTCATCAGCATCACCGGCGTGATCTCCCGCAAGGAGAGCTTGTGGGCTGATGTGGGGCAGGACGGCATCCGGCAGGCCCTGGATGAGGCCCGTCAGGATGAGCGCGTCCGGGGCATCCTGCTCTCCTTCAACTCTCCGGGCGGCGTGGCCGCCGGGGTCAAGGAGCTGGCGGACTACATCGCCAGCATCGACGACAAGCCTGTGGCGGCCTATGCCGACGGGCTGACCGCTTCCGCCGCCTACTGGCTGGCCTCGGCCACAGGCCGTGTCTACGCCCCGGCCATGGCCCAGGTGGGCAGTGTGGGCGTCATCTCCGAGGTGCGGAACATCAGCGGCTTTCTCGACAAGATGGGGGTCTCCATCACCTACATCGCCAGCGGCAAGTGGAAAACGGCGGGCAACCCCGTGGAGAAGCTGACCCCGGAACAGACGGCCTATTTCCAGGAGCGCGTGGACGCCCTGCATTCCGTTTTTAAGGCTGATGTGGCCCAACACATGGGCATCAGCCAGGACCCCGCGTGGACAGAGGCACAGATCCTGTTCGCCCAGTCCGCGCAGCAGCTTGGCCTCGTGACCGCCATTGTCCGGGACGAGGATCAGGCCATCAACCGGCTTTTGGAGGTAACGATGCCCGATAACAGTCCTGATGCCCCCGCGCAGGCCATGACGCGCGACCGTCTGGCCGCCGAGGCCCCTGAATTGCTTAAAGCACTGCTTGAAGAAGGCCGGGATTCGGCCAGCAACGATGGCGTTGAGTATGCCCTGAACGCCATGGAAACGGTGTGCGGCAAGGAAAAGGCCGAAGCCGTGCGCGCGTTCGTGGCCCAGGCGAAAGAGCTGGGCCTGTCCGCAAAGCAGCTGGCCGGTCTCGGCAAGCTCATGCCGCAGGCCCCAGCCGTCCAGCAGGCCCCTGCGGAACCGCAGAACAGCAAGTCCGCCATCCTCAACGCCCTGCAGGAGCAGAGCGCACAGGCGCTTCCTGCCGCTCCGGAAGCGCCCTCCACCAAGAGCAAGAGCAAATTGGTGGAGGATGCTGAACGGCGTCGCGCCGAAGTTTCCAAGTAGGAGGGACCCATGAGCAAAGTTACTGCCCATAGTTATGAGTTCGGTCTCCGTTTTTCCGAGCTCGTCATCCATGAAATAGACACCCGTTACAGCCGCGAGAAGGTCATGCTGGCCGCTTCGTGCGGTGATCTGGGCTTCGGGACGGTACTGACCCGTGATGCGGACGGCAATTATACCGCCCTCAAGGAAGCTGATGGCACCCTGGGCGATGCCAAGGCCGTGCTGATCCAGACCGCCCCCAATGCCGATGCCCCCCAGGAAGTGACCGTGCTGCGCGGCTACGCCATCATCAACAAGAACAAGCTGCTTTTCGACAGCAGCGTGGTCAAAAAGGATGAAGCCGTGCAGGCCCTGCATGACCTGGGCTTTGCCATCCGCGCCATCGAGGAGGTGGAAGACGATGTTTAACTGGCCGGATACGTTTTCCGTGGTCGAGATGACCGATGCCGTCAACAAGCTGCCCCTGATGCCCCTGCGTTTCAGCGGCATGTTCGAGACATACGGTCTGCCGACCACGCACATGGCCTTCGACTGCAAGCGCGGCCGCATCATCCTGATTTCTGATTCTCCGCGTAACGCCGATCCTGAGTATGTGACCGGACAGACCGAAAAGCGTGAAACCAAAATCCTGAGCTGCACGCACCTGTCCCAGGCCGACACATTGGCCCCTGAAGACCTGCAGGACGTGCGGGCCTTTGGCTCCACGGAGCCTGTGACGGTGGAAAGTATCATCAACGACAAGCTCTCCGCCCTCAAGCGCAATCTGGATATGACGCTGGAGTTTCACCGCCTGGGTGCCATCAAGGGCATCGTGCTGGACGCTGACGGCAGCACCGTACTGCACAACATTTTCGACACCTTCGGCGTGACCCAGAAAAAGCAGAATCTGAGCTTCCCCGCCGCTGTGGAAGCGGACAAGAACCCCATCCTGAGCGGCATCATGGCCGCCAAGCGCAAGATCGAGACGGCCATGGGCGGCAATCCGTTCACCGGCATCAGCGCCGTCATCGGCTCCAATGCCTATGACATGCTGACCAGCCACGCCCTCGTGCGTGATGCTTACAACCTCTGGGCCGCCAACCAGAGCAGCTTTGGCGATAACGATTACCGCCGTCGCGGCTTTCCCTATGGCGGCATCCTCTGGATCGAGGCCTCGGACGTGGTGGGCGGCCGCAAGCTGGTGGATGACGACAAGGGGCATCTGTACCCCACCGGTCCCGGCATCTGGAAAATGTATCATGCCCCCGCCAACTGGGTCGAGACGGTCAATACCCGTGGGCTTCCGTTTTACGCCCGCATGGACGAGCGAGGGCGCGGCCGTGGCTACGATCTCGAAGTCCAGAGCAACCCGCTCACCATCTGCATGTTCCCCGAAGCCCTCGTGGAACTGACCTTCAAGGCGGCGTAAAATGGCCGATTTCAGCATTGCCTACGCACCGCTGGCCGGCTTTGAAGGCGGCTGGTGCAACGTTCAGGGGGACAGCGGCGGCGAGACCTACGCGGGCATCGCCCGCCGCTACTGGCCGGACTGGCCCGGCTGGAAGCTCATCGACGGCGAGAAAGGCCACAGCTCGTTCGCCTCCGGGGCCAGCGCGTTCACGCGCCATCTGGCCAAGGTGCCCGGCCTCTCCGAGCTGGTGTCGAGCTGGTATCGCAGCGAGTGGTGGGATCGCCTCGGGCTCGCAGCCCTGCCGCAAGACCTCGCCAACGAGATCTTCGAGCAGTCGGTGAACCTGGGCAAGGGCGGCTCCGGCAAAAAGGTGCAGCTTGTCTGCAACGCTTTCAACCGTGCGAAGGCCGGAAACTCCCTGTTCGCCGACCTCAACGTTGACGGGGTCATCGGCCCCCGCACGCTTGATGCCCTGGCGGCCCTGCTGGCCAGGCGCACCGATGAAAAGGCCCTTGTGCATGCCCTCAACTGCATGCAGGGGGCGCACTACATCGAGGTCGCGGCCCGTAATCCCAGCCAGCGCAAGTTTGTGGATGGCTGGATGAAACGCACCCATTGTCCCGACTAGGAGGGATGCCATGAAAAAAAATCTCCTGACCCTGCTGCTCTGCCTCTGTTGCCTCTTTCCCTGCCTCGCTCTGGCAGCGGAGGCGGACACCGCTGTCCCCGGTGCCGACATCGTGGCCACCATCATCGGCTGGCTGCCGGAAAGCTGGGGCCAGTGGATCACGTTCGTGGTGACCATCTGCGCGGCCATTTCGGCCGTGTGGCCGCGCCCGGCTGACGACGCCAACGTGGTGGTGCGCTTCCTCTACACCGTGGTGAACGCCCTGGGCTTCAACGCGGGCAAGGCGCAGAACGCGGACGACGCGGCGGCCAGCCGCAGGCTGTGATGCCATGCCGGTCTGGGCACAGGCGCTCCTGCGGCTGGTGGTGGCGGTGGTGGCTTTTTTCCGCCGGGAGCGCGCGCGGTCTCGCACGGATGCTTCAGCCGTTGCGACGCAGGAAGCTACGGATGAAGACAGCAATGCGTTACGCGGCAAAACAGCCCATGAAAGCGCTGTCGCTATCCGTAAGCCCGGCAAGCGGGCTAACGGCTACCGCGCTGTGCGCGCTGACCCTGGTGGTGAGTGGATGCGCAAATTCGGGGGCAGCGACAAGCGCGCTTCCCCCGGTGCCGATGACGCCGGGAGCCGTAGTAACGAATGAGTGGTGGTATGCGGAGGACGGCGGATTGACGCAGGTGGATGGCCAGTGGCTGCATCTGCCCGCGGATGAAGCTGGAGAACTGCTGCTCTGGATCGAGTGGGTGGAGGACAACCAATGACCACCTTGCCAGCGACAGGAGTGTCCACCGAGGTACTACTAGGGACGGCCAATGCATTGCTGTACGGCCTGGCCCTGTGGATGGGGCATGAGTGGTGGAAAGACCATAAGGCCCAGCACAAGCAGCTGGACGAGAGCATCACGCGCCTGTCCGAAGTGTATGCATCGAAAACCTCCGTGCATCGGGCACACAAGCGTCTGGATGATCTGGATGCCGTCACGGCGGATCATGCCGAGCGCCTGGCCCGGCTGGAGGCGATGCAGGAAATCAAAAGGGACTGCTCCTGCGAGAGGTAGGGCATGAGCTTTAAAGAGCAACTTGAAGAAGATCTGCACACGGTCTTTTTCAACCCCGCCGAGTTCGGCGAGCAGGTGGAGCTTGCCGGGCATGAGGGCGTCCCGTGTGTCTACGAGCCGCTGGAACTTACCCCCAGCGAAGGGCACGACCGCCCCGCCGTCAGCTATGAGGGCGTGACCATCTATGTCGCTGCCGCCGATGTGCCGGACGAACTGCGCCCGCACCGCGAGACGACCTTCCGGGGACAGCGCTGGTTCGTGCTGGAATCCTCCTCCGGGGAGACCATGCGCACCATCAGGCTTTATCGAGAGAGGACATGACCATGGTGATGAGCAACTGGATTGAAAAGGAGAACAAATTCTTCTCGATCAGTACCCCTGGTCTGGATCAGGCCGTGAAGCGGGCCATGAACGCCCTGATCGGCATGGAGCAGGTCCACAAGTCGCACGCGCTGCGGCGGGCGCTGGAAAAGTCCGTGAATGTCGCCAAACAGGATGCACGGAATGTTGCCCAAAAGACATACACGGCTACTCCCAAAAAGCTCTTTGAGAACATGGACATCGGCTACCACAGCGATGACGACGGTCAGGAAGGCGTGCTGGAGTTTACCGGTTCCTGGGGCCTGCATCTGTACCATTTCGAGCCGCTTCCGGCCATCCCCGGCAGGCGTCCGCGCGGCGGCGTGACCACCAAGGTGCATCAGAGCGGCAGGCGTTACGCGAAACGTCTGGACGGCTTCGATGCCCCCTTCATCATGCGGCGCAAACAGGGGGATTACGGCCTGTTCGCCCATGTGACAGGTACAGGCTGGGGCAGCGTACGGGGAGCAGCCCGGGACGAACCGAAAAACCTCTGGAAGAACAGCGTGACGATGCTCTGGGGGCCGTCTCCCATCCAGGCACTTATGCCGGAAAAGACCCAGCAGCGCATCATCGACCACGCATCCGGGGTTTTTACCAAAAATCTGCGCCGTGAAGTCGAGGCCCTGCTGGCCAGTCTGACGAAGGGGTAGGCCATGGCGACCACACGTCTGCTGTTGAAAGAAATCTGCGCGGCTGTCCGCGAGGCACTGGCCGGCTACCCCTTTCCGGCCCCTGACGGCAGCTGGGGTGATGTCCGGGTGTTCCTGCACGGGCTGCCGCAGGAGCAGGGCGACGCCTGCTATCCCTTCGTCATCGTGCGCTGGATCAGCGGTTCGGTGGAGGAGGAGACAGCACAGGTCACGCGCCTGCGCGAGACTGTGGGGCTGGCCCTGGGCGTCTACGCCTCCAAAACGCAGGAACAGGCGGGCATCCTGCTGGCCGAATTGCTCGACTGCCTGCGCCGCTCCCTCTGGAAGGGGCGCATCCTCGCGGGGCGCTTTGAGCTGGAAGAGCCGGTCAAGGCCGAGATCCCCACGCCGCGCACGCGCTGGAACGAATACCACCTGGCCACCATCGAGACTGTCTGGAACTACGTCTGGCCGTCGCGCGGCCTGGAAGAACTGACAAAAATGGAGAGACCATGACCCCTACGCAGTACATGTATCTGGGCCCCAACCGGCCTTTCGGGCTGCCGCTGGTGACGCGCGCGATCTTTCGCGGCGATCCCGAAAAGACGTTCCCGCAGCTCTCGGCCCTGTTCGAGCAGCACAAAGAGCTGCGCACCCTGTTCGTTCCCGTGGCGGAACTGGCCACGTCCCGCATGTTGCTGACCATGCAGGGCACGGCCTTGCACAATGTCTATGCCGCCATCAAGAGCGCGTCGGCCAAGGCCAGGAAGTAGGAGGAATATCACATGACAACCACCGGATACCGTCACGGCATCTACACCTCCGAGCAGGCCACCAGCATCCTGCCCGCCCGCACCGTGGACAGCGCGGTCGTCTTCGCCGTGGGCACGGCGGCCGTGCATACGCTGGCCGAGGATAAGGCCCGTCCCGTCAACGTGCCGCAGCTTTTTTACAGCTATGACGAAGCAGTGCAGGCGATGGGCTGGGATGCCGACCATTTCAGCGACTACAGCCTGCAAGAGCTGATCTACAGCCATTTCGCCATCTACCGCGGCGCGCCCGTGGTCTGCGTCAACGTTTTCGACCCCGAAAAACACAAGACCGAGGTCGCGGACGAAAGCCTGACCTTCGGCACGTCGGCCCTGGACAAGGACACCGCCCAGCTGGCCCACGGCGGCGTCAGTGCCGTGGAGCTGACGGATGAGCTGGGCGAGACCACCTATGAGGCGGGCACCGACTACAGCGTGGATGCCGTCAGCGGTCTGCTGACCCGTCTGGCCGAGGGAAGCATCCCCGAAGGCGGCACGGTCAAGGCCGGCTACGTCTACGCGGACGTGAGCAAGGTCACGTCTGAGGACGTGATCGGCGGCATCGACCCCGTCAGCGGGCAGGGCACCGGTCTTGAGCTCATCGACGAAGTGTTCCCGCGTTTCCGGCTCGTGCCGTCCATTGTTCTGGCGCCGCAGTTCTGCGAGGACCCGGCTGTGGCCGTGGTCATGGCCGCCAAGTGCGACGGCATCAACGGCCTGTTCAAGGCCGTCTGTCTGGTGGACATCCCCAGCAGCGGCGACAATGCCGTGACCAGATACAGCGACGTGCCCGGCTACAAGGAGAAGCACAACCTCACCGATGATCTGATGGTTGTCTGCTGGCCCAAGGTCAAGCTGGGCGATAACGTGTACGGCCTCGCCACCCATCTGGCCGGGGTCATGGCGGCCACGGACGGCGATCATGACGGCATCCCCTACGCCAGCCCCAGCAATAAACGGCTGGACATCACCTCCAGCGGCTATGTGGATACTGATGGCCAGTGGAACGAGCTGTGGCTCGACCTGACCAGGGCTAACTACCTGAACGGGCAGGGAATTTATACGGTCAGCAACTTCGATGGCGGCATGAAGACCTGGGGTGGCCGCATGGCCTGCTATCCGTCCAATACCGACCCCAAGGACGCGCAGGATAGCATCCGGCGCTTCTTCAACTGGTATCAGGCCCAGTTCATCCTGACCTACTTCTCCAAGGTGGACGAGCCGCTGACCCGTCGCCTTGTGCAGACCTTTTTGAAGTCCGAGCAGATCAAACTGGACGGCTACACCGCCCGCGAGATCATCCTGGGCGGCAGCATCACCTTTGATGAGTCCGAGAACCCCGTGACCGACCTCATCGACGGCATCCTGCGTTTTCACTTGCGCATCACGCCGCCTCCTGCTGCCCGGGATATTGAAGCCGTCTTCGAATTTGACACCGACAACCTCTCCGCCCTGTTCGGTTAAGGAGGCATAGCGTGGGCAAGTATCTCCCTGAACAAACAATCGCTTTCCGCATCTATCATGACGGTACTGACCAGATCGGCGTGGCCACCATCGACCTGCCTGAGCTGTCCTACATGACGGAAAGCCTGTCCGGTGCTGGCATCGCTGGCGAGATCGACAGTCCGACCCTGGGCATGACGGAATCCATGACGCTGAAAATGTCGTTCAATTCCGTGTATCCCGAAATTTACAACATGCTGGACTGGACGCGCTCCAATTTGTTCGAGTGCTATGCCGCCGTGCAGATGAGCGATCCGGCCACGTCCATGCGCACCTCTGTGCCCCTGCGCGTCAACATAGTGGGCCGCGCCAAGAGCTTCCCTCTGGGCAGCCTTGAACCCGGCAAGAAGCAGGGCAACGAGCAGGAACTGGAAGTGACCCGTCTGGAAGTGCTCCTGGATGGCGAGGAAAAACTGCTCATCGACAAGCTCAATTTTATCCATCGTGTGAACGGCACGGATCTGCTGGCCACGGTGCGCGCCCAGATGGGCCTGAACGTCTAAGGAGGACGCCATGAGTGAAAATCGTATGCAGACCGTGAAGCTGTCCGCTCCCCTGCAGGTGGGCGGCAAGGACGTGTGGGAGCTGACCGTGCGCCCGTCCACCATCGGGGACGAAGAAGACGCCATGCAGGACGCCGTAGGTATTCGCAGGGGCAACAATCCGCTGACGGCGGAGATGGCCCTGCTGGCCCGTATCGTGCGGGTCCCCTATGACGCCCTGCGCGGCCTGAGCAGTGGCGATTATCTCAAGCTGCGGGCCGCGTTCAACGTCGTGAACGGCACCAACGAATCCCAGGAAAACCCTACGCCGGAGGCGGCTGGGACGCCGGAACAGGCCTAGCGGAGTTGAGGCAGGGGATGGTGGCCCTGGGCAAGATCACCCATTGGCCACGCTCCGAGATCCGGGCCATGAGCCCGGAGGTATTCACACACTATCTTGATGCCGCCGCAGCCGTCGAAAAGGCGGCCAGCGGCGGATAAAGGGTATCATGGCCAAAGAAGTTTCCGTTTCCTTCAAGCTGGGCGCGACCCTCGCCGGGAGCTACCGCACAGCGTTCCAGGATGCCGCCGGCCAGGCGCGCATGGTCTCGCAGGCTATCCGCGAGATGGGCAACACGCCCGTGGGACAGCTGGGCGCGGCTCTGGAAAAGCAGGGGGCCAAGCTCACCGGTCTGGCCGGGAAGCTGGAGAAGGCGGAAGCCAAGCTGGCCGGTCTGCGAGCCCAGGCGGAGAGCGCGGGAGCTTCCTCTTCCCGCTTCGCCTCCCGCATCAAGGCGGCGGAAAGCAGGGTATTCGACCTGACGGCAGAGCTGGCGCTCAACAAAGAGGAAATGCAGGGACTTGCCCTGCAGGCAGGAAAGGTCAGCGGTAGCGTACAGGCCCTGCAGGCTGATTACGCTGGCCTCGTCAAGCGCATGGATCAGGCGAGGGCGGCGCGTTCCGCCCTTCAGGTGCACATGGCCAATTCCCGCGCTCTGCAGGCGGAGCGGCAGGAGCTGCAAAGCCGGTTGCTGGGCACAGCGGCTGTGGGGGCTACGGCGGCCATTCCGGTCAAGCTGGCCGTCAGCGCGGAAGACGTGTTCGCCGATCTGCGCAAGGTCATGGATGCGCCGGAAGAGGTCATGCAGCAGCTGTTTGCCGATGCGCAGGCCATGTCCAGCCGCACCGGCAAGAGCTTTGAGGACATCGTGACCATCATGACGGCGGCGGCCCAGGCCGGTCTCGGCAAGACCCGCGAGGAGATGCTGGGCGTGGCCGAGCAGGCCACGAAAATGTCCATCGCCTGGGGCGTCAGCGCAGAGCAGGCGGGCAAGTCGCTGGCCACATGGCAGGCCGCTATGGGCCTTACGGCGGAGCAGTCGCGCCACACGGCGGATGTCATCAATGCCCTGAGCAACGAGATGAACGCCGAGGCCGGGGAGGTCGACCAGATCTTCACGCGCATGGGGCCTTTGCTCAAGGCCTCCGGCTTCGCCACCCAGGACATCGCGGCTCTGGCCACGGCCTTCAAGGCCGCCGGGGCCGAAGTGGAAGTGTCGGGCACGGCCATGAAGAACTTTATCAAGGTCATGGCCGCCGGAGAAGCCGGGCTCACGGATCAGCGCAAGGCCATCTACAAATATTTGCAAATAGACCCCAACGATCTGCAGAAACAGCTCCAGACCGACGCTATGGGCGCGGTCATGCGCGTGCTGCAGGCCCTCCAGCGCGTGCGTCCGGAGGAGCGCAATTCCATTTCCTCCTTGCTGTTTGGTGATGAAAGCATCGCGGCCATCGCACCCATCATGGAGCGGATCATGACCTTGCGCCAGGCGGTGAGCATCGCCAACAGTGATGTGGCCGGTTCCGTGGATCAGGAATACGCCAACCGGATGAAGACCACGGCCACCTCGCTGGCCAAGGTCACGCAAAGCGCCCGCAACCTCGGTGTCACGGTAGGCACGGCGCTGCTCCCGGTAGTCGGAGCTGTGGCGGAAGGGGGCGCGTCCGTCCTCAATGTTGTCCGCGATCTGGCCCGGCGTTTTCCGCGTCTGACCGGCGTGGTCATGGGCGCAGGCGCGGGCATCGCCACGCTGGCGGTGGGCGGTGTGGCCCTGGGCCTTGTCCTCAATGTGCTGCGCACAGCGGCCAACGGCTTCGGCGGCATGCTGCTGCGCATGAATGCCGCCCAGCTCGCGGCAGCCGGTGGAGCGCAGACGCTTACCTTCTGGCAGCGGGCCTCGTCTCTGGCCTCCCTCTCGTGGCGGGATGTCCTTGCCGGTGTGGGGGGCAGGCTCATGGCCCTGACCGGCCTTCTGCGCGGTGCCACATTGTCCACCATAGCCCTCGGCACAGTCCAACGCGCTTGTGCCGCTGGTGCCGCGATCCTCTCCGGGGGGCTTCGTCTGGTGGGCGTGGCCCTGCGTTTCGCCATGGGGCCGATGGGCGTGGTATTCACGGCTGTGACCGTGGCCGCCGGTCTCATCATCGACAACTGGAGCACGGTCGGCCCGTTTTTCCATTCCCTGTGGAGCGGCATCGTGGGCGTGTTTCAGTGGGCGTGGGGCATCATCAAGGGAATCATGGATTCCGTTGCCGAGGCCGTGACCTGGATCGGCCAGAAGATCGACGAGATGCCCGTGCTGGGCAGCGCCAAGCGCGGCATCGGCAAGGCCATCGGCTGGTTCAGCGGCGATGACAAAAAAGAGCAGCCGGCTGCCAGCGCCAAGGCTGCGGCGGAGCAGAACGCCGCTCCTAATGCCAAGGCCGCAGCGGACAAGGCCTCTGCCATCGAGGCGCCCCCAATGCCCGACTTGCCCAAGGCACCGGACACCAAAAACTTAGCGAGTTTGCAGGGACTGGCCGCCGGGGGCGGCGACGAAGAATATTTCAAGCAGAGCTTTAACGATTTCAACGCTGCCGAAGAGGCGGCCAAGAAAAAAGGCAAAAAGGGAAGTGGTGGCGGTGGCTCCCGCGCTTCTGCAAGCGGCACCACCGTGGTCACGCTGGCCGGGGACAATTCCCGGCCGCAGACCCTGTTCATCCCGGCGGGTAGCCGTACGGGCAGCAGCCTGTCCACGACCACGGGCACGGCCATCCAGACATCCGGCCGTGTGGGCACGCCCACGGCTCTGCCGCAGACGCCCGCCCGTCTGGCCCGGCGCGGCGGCAATGCAGCCCAGGCTGCCGGGAGCAACGGCCAGATCATGGTGGATCTGACCCAGAATTTTTCGCTTATGTCGTCCGACCCGCGTGCGGTGCGCCGGGTGCTGGAGAGCATCAAGCCCGACATGGAGGCGCTCATCCGCCGGGCGCTGGACAAGATCGCCTCCGACCGCAGGAGGACGGCCTATGCCTAGTGAGTACGTCAGCCGACAGGGCGAGGCATGGGACCAGATCGCTCTGGCCCGCCTCTCCGGGGAACATCAGATGGGCGATGTGCTGGCCCTCAACGTTGATGAGCTGGACGCGCTGCTGCTCTCCGGGGAGACGCGCGTCAGCGTGCCGGAGCAGGCCGCTGACGCGCGGGTGCGCAGCCTTCCGCCGTGGGAGCGTATGTGATGCGTCGCGCCACCGTCGAGATCAGCATCCAGGGCAAGGACGTGAGCATGGATCTTTGGCCGCACCTTTTGTCCCTCTCCTACACGGACAAGGCGGACGATGAGCTGGACGACCTCCAGCTTACCCTGGAAGACCGCGAGGGGCTCTGGCAGGGCGACTGGCTGCCCAAACACGGGGACATCATCAGCGTGGTGATCGTGGCCAGCAATTTCCGCGCCCCTGGAGAGGAGGAACTGGATTGCGGGGAATTTGAGGTGGATGAACTGACGCTGGAATCCAGCCGCGACGGTGGCGACGTGGTGACCATCAAGGGCGTGCCGGCGGCGGTCAAGTCCAGCCTCATGCTGCAGAAAAAAACGCGGGCCTGGGCCGACGTGCCTCTGTCCACGGTGGCGGCGGACGTGGTGGGGCCTGCGGGCCTCGACCTGCTCTACAAAGCCCCGGAGATCGTTTTTGGGCGCGTGGAGCAGCGGCAGGAAGCCGACCTGGCCTTCCTCCAGCGCATCTGCAAGGAGCAGGGCCTGCGCGTGGCCGTGAAGAAAAATCTCTGCGTCATCTACTCCGGGCAGGCGGCCGACCAGCTGGAGCCCCTGGAGCTCAAGCGCGGCGAACTGGCCGTGGAGCGGGCCGGATTCAAGCGCACGCTGGACGGCGTCTATACGCAATGCGTGGTGGGCTACACCGACGCCGCCAGCTCCGAGACCACGGAGAAGAGCTATCAGCCGGAGCTGCCGCCCACCACGGGCCGGGTGCTGACCATCAACAAACGCATCGAGCATCCGGCACAGGCCGAGCGCGTGGCCATCGCGGAGTTGCGGGCCAAAAACTGTCAGGAGATGACAGGCTCTCTCGAAACTATGGGCGATACGCGCCTGCGGGCGGGCACGGTGCTGCGCCTCTCAGGCTGGGGCAATTTTGACACGGACTACATGATCCAGCAGGCCACGCACAACCTGGGCCGCGACAGCGGCTACCGCACCAGCGTGGAGCTGGTCAAGGCGCTGGACTACTAGGGGGCGGACATGGATCAGGATCTGCGACAGATCAGACGGGAGATGCGGCCCATTTTCCTGTTGCTGGCAGCGGGGTTGCTGTTCATGGCCGCCGGTGGCTGCTGGCTGGCTTTGGAATTGTGGGGGTACTGCCATGAGTGATGTGCAGGACGTGCTGGCCCAGGTCATCCGCGTGGGCTTTGTGACGGCCCGCCAGCCGGAAAAAATGCGCGTGCAGGTGGAGCTGCGGGACACGGTGACGCAGCCCCTGTCCTCCGCATGGCTGCCGGTACTCTGTCCACGGGCCTCCGGCGATCTGGTCTATGACCTGCCCGATGTAGGCGATCAGGTGCTGTGCCTGTTCCTGCCCTACGGGCTGGAGCAGGGCTTCGTTTTGGGGGCCATGTACGGCAAGGCCAGCCCGCCGGTTTCCAGCGGGGACAAGTGGCACCGCCGTTTTCAGGACGGCACGGTGCTGGAGTACGACCGGGCCGCGCACAAGCTCACGGCCCAGGTGCAGGGCGATGTGGCCGTGAAGGCCACCGGCAGCGTGCAGGCCGAGGCCACCGGTGATGTCAGCGTCTCCAGCGCGGCCAGCCTGACGCTCATGGCTCCGGCCATGCAGCTGGGCGGCACCGGTGGCGGCACGACCCAGGCGGCCATGCAGGGCACGTTCCGGCTGGAGCATGGCGACATCATCGTGGAGGGCGTTTCCTTCCTGCATCACGTCCACGACTGCCCGCACGGCGGTCAGACAGGGGAGCCGCACTGATGTACCAGGGGCTTTTGGGCGCTTTCCCGTTCACCGTGACAGAACTGGAGGTCAGTACCTTCCGCGACCTCAAATTTTCGCGCGAGCAGGTCTATGCCGAGCATCGGGTGCTGGCCGGCATCCCCTGTTTGCAGCACATGGGCCGTAACCTCGACCCGGTATCGCTGACCGTGCAGATCGTGCCCCTGACGCCCGTCTCCACCGTGGGCCTGCGCCTGCGCCTGCTGGAGAGCGTGGCGGCCAGCGGCGATGAGATGGCCCTGGTCATCGGCTTAAAATACTACGGCCTGTATGTGTTGAAGTCCTACGAGATCACCCACCGCCAGCTGCACTACGGCGTGACGCTTTCCGCCGAGGTCCAGCTGGCCCTGCAGGAGTACAACTGATGCCCCCCATCACGCTCACCGTGGACATGGCGCAGCGCCAGCGCATCCAGATCGGCGCCACCGGTCTGGCCGGTCTGGCGCAGGAGATCCGCATGGTGCTGGCCACGCGCAAAGGCTCCGTGCCGCTGGATCGTGATTTCGGCCTCAGCTGGGATCATGTGGACAGGCCGATGGGCGAGGCCATGCAGTACATGGTGGCCGAGATCGGCCAGCAGCTGGAGCGCTATGTGCCGCGCATCCGGGTGCGGGACATCTCGTTTTCCAGCAACGACGCGGTGGATGGGCAGCTCATCCCCCGCGTGACCGTCGAGATCAGGGAGGAGTACCGTGGCGATTTCCAGTAGCGTCGATCTGCGCGCCCTGTCTGCCGTGACCTTCGCGCCCTTATCCACGTCCGAAGTCGAGGCGTCCATCCTGACCTCCTACGAGGGGCTGACCGGCGTGAGCCTCCAGCCCGGTGATCCGGTGCGACTGTTCCTGGAATCTCTGGCTTATGTGGTCAGCGTCCAGAACCGGCTGCTCAACTTGGCCGGGCAGCAGGGCCTGCTGGCCTATGCCCAGGGCGCGCACCTCGACCATCTGGGCGCGCTCATGGGCGTGTCCCGTATCCCGGCGCAGTCCGCCCGCCTGAGCCTGCGCTTTGTGCTGGGCGAGCCCCTGGGCTTTGCCGTACCCATCCCGGAGGGCACGCGTGTGGCCACCAAGGACGGCCAGATCGCTTTCGCCACCGTGTCGGACAGCGAGATCGCCGCCGGTGAGCTGCAGGTGGACGTGGCGGCCCTGTGTACCACCTCCGGCGCGCAGGCCACGGGCCTCGTGCCCGGACAGGTGACGCAGCTGGTGGACCCCATCCCCTATGTGGTCAGTGTCAGCAACACCACCACGTCGGTGGAAGGGGCCGACATCGAGGATGATGAGCGCCTGCGCGAGCGCATCCGCCTTGCCCCGGAGACGTACACCGTGGCGGGCAGCACCGGTGCTTACGAGGCCCGCGTGCTGGCCGTGAGCGCCGACATCGAGGCCGTGTCCGTCACCTCCCCGGAGCCGGGCGTGGTGGACGTGCGCTTTGTGCTGGCCGGTGGCGAGCTGCCGGACGAGGCCATGATCTCGATGGTGCGCGAGGCCCTGTCCGACGAGACCGTGCGGCCCCTCACCGACAGGGTGGATGTGGCCGCGCCTGAGACCGTGGACTATGCCGTGTCCGGGCGCTGGTATCTGCGCCGCAGCGATGCCGTGCTGCTCTCCGGGGTGACGGCCGCCGTGGCCCAGGCTGTTGAGGACTGGCGGCTGTGGCAACGCTCCCAGCCCGGTCGCGACATCAATCCCACGCGGCTCATTGCCGCCGTGCAGGCCGCCGGCGCCAAGCGCGTGGAGCTGGATGCCCCGGCCTTCCGCGCACTGGAGGCCACGCAGGTGGCCCGCGAGACCGATATTTTCCTGCTGTTCGGCGGGCTGGAGGATGAGTGATGGCCCGCCGACTTGGAACTACGCCCTTCCGCGAGCTGCTGCCCGATTCCCTGAGCGGCGATCCCTCCATCCGCGCCGCCGCTGCCGCGCTGGACACCGTGCTGGATGCGACGACGCGCGCCATCCCGGGTGTGCTGCTGTACGCCCGCCTCGCGCATGACACGGGCTTTGTGGAGCCCGTGGCCATGCTTCCGCCTCTGGCCAGACTGTCGGAGCTGTCCGGCGGTCTGGCCAGCCTCCCGGAGCCTGTGCTGGATCTGCTGGCATGGCAGCTTCATGTGGAGGGCTACGAGACGGCTGTGGATCTGGCCGCCAAGCGCCAGCTTATCTCGGGCAGCCTGCTGCTGCACCGGCGCCGGGGCACTCCCTGGGCCGTGCGCACGGCGTTGGAGACGGCCCTGCGCCTGCCCACGGTCATCCGCCAGTGGTGGGAGTATGAGGGGCGTCCGTACTTTTTCCGCGTGCGTCTGGACGTTAGTGAGGCCGGTCTGGATGAGACCGGTGTGACCGACGCCATGCGGCTGATCTTTGACTACAAAAACACGCGCAGCTGGCTGGACTGTCTGGAGACCGTCACCACCCGGCCCCTGCCTGTCAGCATCGCTGTGGCCGGGATCATGCGGGCCATGAACCGGGTGCGCCTCTGGTTTCCCCCCAAGCCGGTGCCGTCCGGACGCGTCCATGTGGGGCTGGGCAGCACGCGCTACTCCCGGAGCGTCATCCGGCCCTGGACGCCGCCCCGGCCTGTCCCTGCTCTGCGCGGCCGCATCGCTTTTGCCATCATCTCACAAAGCCGGAGTATCGTATGCCCCAAGCCCTAGCTACAGTTCCCGGCGGTCTGGAGGATACCCAGACCGTCCCCGGTGTCGCCACCGATACCCCTAAGTATTACTGCCTGCTCACCAAAGCCGGGGCCGTGCTGGAGGCCGCGGCCCACGCTGCCGGTAAGCCCATCCGCCTCAGCGTCATCGCGGTGGGCGACGGCAACGGCGAGGTACCCGTGCCCGCCGACGATGCCGTGGATCTCGTGCACGAGGTCTACCGCCGCCCCATCGACAGCCTGAGCCAGGATGCGGATGACCCCAACGTCTGCTGGGCGCACATCGTCATCCCGGCCACGGAGGGCGGTTTCTGGATACGCGAGTTCGGCATTTTTGCCGAACCGCTGGAAGAGGGCGGCCAGCCTGTGCTGTTCGCCTACGGCAACCACGCCCCGTTCTACAAGGCCAAAAGCGTGCTGGGCCAGGCCACCACGCACGAGCTTTCCGTGCCGGTCATCATGTCCGGTACGGCCGAGGTGCAGATCATCGTCAGCGAGAGCGGCTATGCCTCACGGCTGGAGCTGCTCCAGATCGCGGGCGTGGTGGAGGATCTGCGTCATCCCCGGGAGGCCGTCTGGACGCTGGATGAGGCCGTAGAGGATGGCGGCACGCTCACTCTGCCGGAGGGGGTGGCATACCTCCCCGGGGAGCATCTGCTGGATGTGTTTTGGGATGGCGTGGCCTGCTATCCGGGCCAGCAATATGAAGAGATTTCTTCGGCTGACGCGCTGGAATCGACCGCGATCCGCCTGCTTTTCGCTGCTCCGGCCGGGAGCGAGATGCGGGTGCTGGTGCGGGCTTACAGCATCCAGCCGAAGTTGGAGGGCGTGGAGGTGCCGGAAGGCATCGCCGAGCGCGTGGACGCGCTGGAGACACGCCTCGAGGACGTGGCCGCGAACGTGGCCTATGTAGATGACTAACATTTTTGCCCAAGGAGCAAAGAAATGTCTGATCCCATCAAGGTGTTGCTGAAAGATGCGAGCGGCAACCTCATCCATCCCGAAACCGATGCTACCCAGGTCAAAACGGCCGACGGCAGCAATGTCGAAGCCAAGCTCGCATCGCTGCAAACCGCTATCAGCGGCAAGGTCCCCTGCCATATCGTCAACGACATCGCTGCCCGTGACGGTCTGGAGAGCCCGAAGCAGGGGGACCTGTGCTGGGTCAAGGATGCCACGGCTGATGAGACCGTCAGCACCGGCGCGGCCCAGTACATCTACGACGGCAGTGCGTGGGTGAAGATCGCCGAAGCCGAAAGCCTGGATCTTGTGGTCAACTGGGCCGACATCCAGGGCAAGGAAGCCGTTGAAACGGCTATGGCCAAGGCCCACGAGCACGCCAACGCTGACATCCTCAACGGCATCTCCGCCAGCGGCGACACCATGACCGTCAACGGCAAAACGTACTACTCCGGTCGCATGGTGGCCATCATCGAAAATGGCGCCGAGATCCCGGCGGACATGAACCCGAACGGCATCGTGTTCGAAAAGGCCGCCGCCGTCTAAGGCAGGGAGGGAGTCCTGTGTCGTACATTATCCGTAATGCCCAAGGTCAGAAAATCGGAATGCTGCCGGACTCCCTCCGCGTGGCCCAGGCTGCCGAGCTGCGCTCCCTTGCCGGGAGCCGCTCGGCAGCCATCGAGGCCGGCACGCAGTTCACGGTGCCGCAGTATGAGGTGGGCAGCGTGGCGCTGGAGGTCTTTTTGGACGGCGTCGCCTGCATGATCGGCGAGCAGTACGCCGAGGTCGGCAGCAAGGGCCAGACCAGTACGAAAATCACCTGGAATATCGAAGTCGCCACGGATCGGGACATCCTGGTCCGCTGCAAGTAGGAGGTCAGCCATGTCGTTTCCCGGAATCATCCGCCGCCTGTTCGCCAACAATGGGGCAGGCCCCCTGCTCCGGGGGGATATCCTCCCCCTGAATTACGGGACATGTTCCACGGCCGCAGGTACGGCGGCCAAGGTCGTGTCGATCCCTGGTTTTGCGCTGGCCACGGGCGCTGAGGTGACTGTCCGTTTCACTGTCACGAATACGGCCAGCAGCCCCACGCTCAATATCAACGGCACCGGCGCCAAGCCCATCCAGTACCGCAATGCGGCCATTGCGGCAGGCTATCTGGCGGCCAACCGCACATACAGGTTCGTGTATGACGGATCGAGTTATGAGCTGGTGGGTGACGTCGATACGAATACGACGTACACCGCCGCGACCGCCGCTCCCAAGGCTCCGGCCTCGTCTGCGGCTGTCGGCACGTCGGCCAAGTATGCGCGGGAAGACCATGTCCATCCCGTGCAAGAATCGGTGACGGGGTCTTCCGGGTCCTGCTCAGGCAATTCCGCCTCTGCCTCTAAGTTGTCGACGAAGCGCACCATCGGTGGTGTGCAGTTCGACGGTAGCGCCAACATTCATCACTTCGGGACGTGCTCCACAGCCGCAGGCACGGCGGCCAAGACTGTGGCGCTCTCGGGTTTTGTGCTGGCCACGGGAGCGGAAATCACGGTCAAATTTTCGGCCACGAACACGGCCAGCAGCCCCACGCTCAACGTCAATAATACTGGTGCCAAGGGCATTCGCTACCTCGGTGCCGCCGTCGCTGCCGGGTACCTCGCAGCAGGACGTATCTACCGCCTGCTCTATGACGGATCGTATTGGAACATCGTGGGCGATATCTACATCCATGCCGGTAGCGTTTCTGAGGAACAGGAGGCTCTGCGCCTGTCCATGATCGGCGTCCCGCGCTACTGGCGCAGCACCACGCTCCCGGCCCATCACTGCTGGGCAAACGGCGACTTCGTTGAGTTCGCCGACTGGCCGGAGCTGAAGAAAGTTTATGATGCTGGCGGGTTCAAGGGGATGTTGATGGCGTGGGATGCCGATGAAGAAACCCAGGCTGCCAACCTGGGGATGTGGCGTCCCGATGCAGCTAAGCCTACGGGATTGTTCACGCCCAACCTAAGCGGACAGTTTTTCCGAAATTGGGCGCCGGGCAGTGAAAAAGGCGCTGGCACATGGGGACGCGACGAGATCAGGAATATTACGGGGACATTTGGCATCGACTATGCCGGAATCAAGGGAGTCAGCGGAGCATTCTCTTACACAGGCGCTCAAAGCTCGACTACCAACAATAACGGCTCAAATCGCCAGGACTCCGTCAGATTCTCCGCAGCATCGGTCGTTCCTACCGGCCAAGAAAATGTTCCTCCCCACGTCTGGCAGCCGCTTGTGATCTATCTAGGCCGGTCTGCCCAGGTATAGGCAGACCGGCTGATCCACGCTGGCGGGCATGACTGTGGGGGATGCTCCGTAGATGCTGCTGGAACGAGATGCATCCATATACGTCATAGCCGCCTGCCGGTTTTGTCCGTTCGGGGCCTCTGAGGTGCCAGAGCGATAAAATGCCCCGGAGCTTCCGCTTCCATATGATCCATCGGCATTAACGGCACCAGAAATGTTGGGGACCCCCGGTTTATTGTAGCCCCCGGCGGTATCGTCCCCCGGCCCCCAATTTCGGAAAGACTTGCGGCATCCCCAAAAGCCAAACTCTGGCCGGTGGTTAGGCAGGGGCCAAAGGTTTTTCCGAAATTGGGCGCCGGGAGATGGGCAGAATGTCGGGGGTTATAACGCGCCGGGATTACCTGCTCTTGATGGGTCATTCCGGGGGGCATACAGCCTAGATGGTGAAGTAGACGATACTTACACTGGCTCATTTGTATCAGGGGCCGCCGGAAAAATTTATTGGAGTTCCACGGCAGGTACTGGCTTAGTCGACTGCCGAGTAAATTTTTTCCCATCCAAATCAAATAGCATCTATGGGGCTTCCGCGACGGTAGTTCCTCCCAGCGTCAACCAACCGGTTATCATCTATCTAGGCAGGCCTACCTAAATAAATCATAAGAGGCTGCCAGACATGGGGAGGAACATTTTCCGGGCCAGTGGGTACAGATTTTGATGCATCGAACTTAATGTAAACATTACGGGAAGATGTACGCGCATCAGCACTATAACATCCACTGCCAGCCACAAATGCACCAGTCGGACTCAAGTATCCACCGGTCGAATTGTTTGAACCTGACGTGCCAGTAATATTGCGAATCTCATCGCGGCCCCATACCCCGGCATCTTTACCACTGCTTGGCACCCAATTTCGGAAAAACTTTTTGTAGGCCCATAACATTCTGTCAAAACTGGGCTTTTGAGAAAGCCAGCAGTCTTTCCGAAATTGGGCGCCGGGAGCAGTCGCAGCAGCTGGGATAGCGAATACAGATACAGGTCGGAATATAACAGGGAGTGTGAATTTTAATACTCTAGGGGTCCCTTATCTTTATGAAGCATTCTATCCTCTTACTAATGATAATAATGGGGGGGAGCTTACTGTATTACCTAAAGGATGGGCGTCGAACTTTGCCTTCGATGCATCTCGCGTGTGGAAAGAGCATTCAGGACAAGAATTTGCTCCTATCCATGCATGGCAACCCGCCATCCTATACTTGGGAAGGCCTGCCTAGGTATAGGATAATAGGCTGAGAAATATTTACAGGACGTGTTTCCCCCGCAGTTCGAGGAGTTCCGTTTTTGCCAGGAGTAGGGTCGCCAATCGTTGCAAGCTGTCGGGCACGTCCCTTATCTGCACCACCGCTTGCGCTTATCTCATTGGACGTAATAGCAGCATCCCCAATCCAGCCATGACGATGCCCCTGGAACGCATCTTCTTGGGTAGAGCCAGCCAGACGTCCAGAATCAATCGTTTGCCCCTGCGCCCAATTTCGGAAAAACTTTCGTCTATCTCTAACCACTACCCCTAAAAGGAGATTGATATGGCAACCATGATGTACATGTTCGATGCGAAAACCCGCGAGTACAAGGGCTCTCGTCCGGCACAGGAACTCAACGGAAAGGCCCTGACCAAAAGTGCCTTCGCTACTCCTACCCCGCCGCCTACCTCCATCCCGGAAGGACATGTCGCCCGCTGGACGGGGAGTGAATGGGAGCTGGTGGAGGATCACCGCCAGCATCTGGACAGCAAGGGGACGAAGCAGGGCGGTACGCCGTACTGGCTGCCGTCCGAAGGCGATGACTGGCAGAGCCAGCCCCGCTACACCGAAGACCTCGGCCCGCTGCCGGATGGTGCGGTCACGATGCGCCCGGAAAAACCCCTGTCTGTGGTGAAGGAAGAAAAGGAGCTGGAGGTCAGGTCTGCCTGCGATGCGGCCATCATCGCCAGCCTCACCATGCCTGCCGCCAGCCCTTCCGTGACTGAGGTATCGGTGGCGGCTGCCTCCTTGGCTGCTGTTGATCCTGATGGCCCTGACACTATCCTCGCGCTGCATGCGGCTCGTCGGGACGAGCTGCTGGCCCTCATCAATGCGGCTGACAGCGTCGCTGCTGTCCAGTCCGTGGAGGTGACGTATGCAGTCTGAGCCCGTCCCAGATGCCCGGGCCCGGGGCGAAGGCGTCCCCTTCCAGAGGATTCGTCGAATCACCGGTTATCTGGTCGGTACGCTTAATCGCTTCAACAACGCCAAGCGTGCAGAGGAGCGGGATCGGATGAAGCACGGCTTGGGAGGGCAGCGATGACCGGCGGTGAAGGGGCGGACAGATCCTGCGGCATCATCGAGGAGCAGTACATCACGGCTCCCCTGAGCCGGGGAGGGGACGGCATCACGGTGTACGGCAGCGACGGCCCCGTAATTATCCGCAACTGCACGGTGGATATGGGCCGCTGGCCCCTGGACAAGCTGGATGAAGGCATCTCCGGCGTGGACGGGGCGCGTGCCGTGATCCGCCGTACACGGGTGACGAGAGTGGGAAAGGCCATCCTGTGGGGCAACGGCGATTACCCGGATACGGATCCGGACGCGGAGCTGGTGCTGGAGGATTGTATCATCCGGGATGTTGGCCGCCGTGCTCCGGAGGCCCAGGATGGTGTGCGCGTCATCATGCGTCGCTGCGTGATCCGCAACTGGGGCATTGGCAGCCGCTTCACGGTGCGGAGTTTCGGGGCGTGGGCGCACGATGGGGCCAGTATCCGGGCCGAAGACTGCGTTTTCTGGCAGGATGGCTTTTGGCAGTCCGGGCTGCGGGGCTTTGTGGTCGATCTGGCCAACTGGATTGGCTGGTGCTTCAACCGGCGGGACTGGAACCCGCTGCACTGGCTTTTGCCCGGTGTTTGCCGGGGTCTCACTGCCAGCCAGAAGGGAAAGGTCAGTGCCAGTCGTTGCTGGACGAATCGCTGGTGGATCAGGCTGCAGGGGCATCGAGGCCCCAGGATGTCCAAACGGGAGGCATTGGCCCTCATGGCGGAATTGGAAGGCAGGCTGCTTTGACGGTAGGGGCATTCGCTCGCATAGTGCCGGAAAGGAGAGGTACTATGCCTGTGATTTTTTTGCCGTATAAGAAGAAGCCCTGGATCTGCAAATTTCGGGAACCATGGAGCGGGCGTCCGCGCATCCGCTCTTTCAGCAGCGAACAGGAGGCGCTGGACTTCGAGAGGGTCCAGCGCCTTATTTTTGAGCGGGAGAAAGCTCTGGTGCGCCGGGCCAGATACAAAGGTCGTCAGCCGGAGAGGACGCTCACTGTGGCCGAGTTGCTGTCAGCCTATATCGAGGCCCGGCAGAGCCTGTCCACGAGGACGACGGCCATGCAGCACCTTCGCAGCTTTATGGATATCTACGGCCACCGGAAGGCGCACTGCATCAGCGTGGACGACGTTCTGGCGTGGATGGAGATAATGCGCCAGCGCGGGGCTGGCGCCGCCACGGTCAGCCGAAGGGCGGCTATCCTCAAGGGGGCATGGGCATGGGCCTGCCGCAGCCGGCATTTGGACAGCAACGCGCTATCCGTGCTGCGCATCCCCACCGTGCGCTCGCAGCGCATCGACCCTCCCACGTTGCAGGAGGCCCGGCGTCTGTACGCTGTGGCTGCGGAGCATGTGCAGCGGGTGATTGCTCTGGGCATGGGCATGGGGCCGCGCATCGGCCCCAGCGAGCTTTTTCGACTGCGCTGGTTGGATGTTGACCTCGACAGCCGTCTGATCCGTATGCCGAATGCCCGGAAGGGGGCTGAGTTCGAGGCCCGGAGCATCCCTGTCCGTGATGATCTTCTGCCCCTGCTGCGGCGCTGGCAGCAGACGGATGCCGCAGCAGGCGTGGAGTTCGTCGTCCACTATCGTGGCCGTCCGGTGCAGTCCATCAGCAGGGCATGGCACAACGCCCTGCGCAGAGCCGGGATCGGCAGACGCCTTCGCCCCTATGATCTGCGCCATGCCTTCGCCTCCCACGCCCTGGATCACGGTGCTGACCGCAAGTGCGTCGCCGAGGTCATGGGGCACAAGAACGAAGGCATGCTGCTGCAAATCTATCAGCATACGCTGCTGCGCCAGCGCCGCCGGGCCGTCAACGCGGGGCCGGGGTTGCGCGTGAAGTGACCTCAAATGCCCCCTGTTTTCTGGGGGGCATTTTTTTTGCCATTTAGCCGATTTTCTTCACTTTTTTGTGTACGACAACGCCGCTATATTGTATAGATAAGTTATTGAAATTCAACAACTTACCTCAAAGGAGCCTGAGAATGAGCAGCTACGACATCATCCGCCACGCCAGCTACATCCTGTCCCGCGTTTCTTGGCACGGCCTGCCGGAAACGGCGGTCGGAGAAGCGGGCTACCGCTTCCGCACGGGTGACATGGAAGGGGCGTCCCCTCTTGTGACCTCGCTGATGCGTGATCTCAAGTCCAACATGGAAATGAAGGACATCAAGGCAGCCTTCATCCTGCTGGACATCATCAACAACGAGATGCTGGAAGAGATCATCGAAGGGGCCTAGGCCGTATCATCCCTGCTCCGGTGGTGCCACACGCCGGGGCAGGACAACCTCAACCAAAAGGACACCATCATGAACAGCTACGAAGAAAAGCAGGAAGCCCGCCGGGCACGCTACGAAGAAAAGGCCAGCCGGCTGCGTGACGAAGCGCACCGGCTCCACGACCAGGCCCACGAGATGGCCTCGGCCATTCCCTTTGGCCAGCCCATCCTTGTGGGGCATCACTCCGAGGGCCGGGACCGGCGCTACCGCGACCGCATCCACAATACGTTCGGCAAGGCCTTCGCCACGATGGATAAGGCCGATTACTACGAGGAGAAGGCTGCCAAGGTCGGGAGCGGCGGCATCTCCAGCGATGATCCTGATGCCCTGGACAAACTCAATGACAAGCTGGAGAACCTGCGGCGGAACCATGAGTTCATGAAGGCGGCCAATGCCGCCATCCGCAAGGGCAAGACCACCGAAGCCAAACTGGCGAACCTCATGGCGCTGGGCGTGAGCGAAGGGGAAGCGCAGGACATCCTCAAGCCTGACTGTCTGGGGCGTGTTGGCTTCGCGCCTTACTCCCTCCAGAACAGCAACGCCAACATCCGCCGGGTGGAGCAGCGCATCCGCGAACTGGAGCGGGCCGCCGCTGCCGAGAGCAGGGAAGAGGAAGGGCAGGGATACACCTACCGGGAAGACACCGAGGAAAACCGGATAATGTTCCTCTTTCCGGGCAAGCCCGATGACGATACCCGCCAGATGCTCAAGGACTACGGCTTCCGCTGGTCTCCCACCAGAAAGGCGTGGGTGCGGATGCTGAACGGTCGTGGCCGTTTCGCCGCCATGCGCGTCCGTGAAAGGCTGGACGCCTGATGAGCAAGCCCCGCTTCGGCGGGGCTTTTTTGGCAGCTTGCCAAGGTGCGGACTTTCTCCTAAGCCGAAAGGAGCAGGAGAAGATTCTATGATAGCTCAGCACACGCTACATCCAGTACAGACGCTCAATGCCCTTTGCAAACGCTATCCCAATCTGACGCAGCAGGTAAACGCCGCCTGGAGCAAGAAACTTGCTGATCCCGGCCTCTGGCCAGAGTGGTGCCTGCTGCCTATGGACGAATGGGCACGTATCATTGAGCAACAGGAGCAACTTAGCGGTAACGCATTGCCGATTGAGGTCAAGTTTCGGGATCTGTATTTGCTTTCAGCTGTGGGGACATGGAAATTTTCGCAGGGGGTTTATAGAGTCGACAAGACTTTTCAGCAGGCATTGCTTGAAAGTGATCTTGGAAAGGATATCCCGGCAGATGTTCTGATGCATATGCCCGAATGGTGCATCTATGTCGAGACTCCTGATGAGCGGTGGAAAAATAGTGTGGAACTTTTGGGATTTTGGGCTCATATTTCTTATTCTGAAGAACATAATTATCCAAAATTAAACATATTATTACTTACATCCCAAGGTGAGTGCAGAATCCCAGGAGTACCTCTTGGAAATTGGCCTATAGATGAAGCCTTTGAGCGTGAATTTTCAGAGATGGAAAGCAAGGTCGTGGGCAACTACACGTTTCCTGCACAAATTGAAAACAGGATGCTGTTCAGCAAGTGGCGTTCATCGTATCCTCATATAGAGCGCCTGTTGCATATCATCCTGTACTGCTGTTGTGATAAGCCGGACATCGACGATGCCCGGCAGCCCGGCACGTCTCCCCAGCGTCCTCAAGCAAAGCAGGTCAAAGGTGGTTTTCGATTGTTCCCTGCCAGTGCGCCGCGTTTTTGGACTGTAGGGAACAATATCGGTGAGCAGTTACGACAGGTGCAGCAGGATAATCAGGAGAAGGAGACTTCCTGCGGCAGTGGGCGCAGCAGGCGTCCCCATCTGCGCCGAGGCCACTGGCATGGCTACTGGACAGGCCCACGCAAAAGTGAAGTGCCGCAAAAGTTCATCCTGCACTGGATTCCTCCACAGCTTATCCGCGGCAGCGGCGAGGAAAAGTCATAGAATAGCAAGTAGTACTGATATGTCATGGAAGCTTTATTGAATAAGGAGATTGTGATGGCTGAAAATGGCAAAAAACTTCCTTCGAAAGAAGAGATAGAAGAAATGATAGCTCAAGTTAACGTAGTACTTCAATTTATGGATAAACAAAATCAGAAAGAATTGTTACAAATAAAGGCTAATGCGGAAAAAATATTACGTGTATTTAATGCAATACATTTTTGTAATCATATCCTTGATGCGAGAGGTCTTCATTTTATTGGTGATGAGCCAATAGATGTAGTTTTTGAAGTTGAAGATAAAATACGAAAAGGCTTGATTGATGAGGCTGAAGACACTCTCGTCTCATATTACAGGACTGATTTTGAAGTACGCTATATAAGATTGGTTCGACTTCCAAACTATGAGTTGAGGAAGGATATCATAGAAAAAGCTCATGCTCATTTTTTGCAGGGGGATTATATCTCCTGTGTTCCTCTCGTGCTCATGATGGCAGATGGTGCTGCAAATGACGTCTTGCCAAAAGGCATATTTGCAGAGGGGACAGATATGGAGATATGGAATTGTGTAGGGACAGAATATGGTATTGTAGACTATCTTAAGTCTTTTACTCAATCGCGAAAAATGACTCGTGGAGATGAAATTACCATCCCTTACAGAAATGGCATCCTGCATGGTCGGGATACCGGCTATGGTACTGAAAAAGTTGCATTAAAAGCTTGGGCACTTCTTTTTAATATTTGTGATTTGATCATAAACAAGAAAAATTCTGTACAAGAAAAGAAAAAATACGATGAGCAGCAGGAGAAAAAACAAGAGGATAGGGCAAGGTTTGCAAAGGACCCTCTAGGAGAATTCCTGCGTTTAGTATGCAAGTTGCAGCAGTTATCAACATGGGTACCAATAAAGAAACCTGAAGAGTGGCTCGATGAAATGTCATACCAGGATATATCCAGGTATAAAAAACATTCTGTAGGATGGACGTTTCATACCTTTATGGATAACTGGAAAAATGGCCGCTATGCCATGCTGTTGGATGCTATGGAATCAACAAGTATGTCGCATAAAAAAATGAAAAATGATTTTATGAAAAATATAAAAAATCTGAAAATACATACTTATGAAGTCATCGCTATCCATGAAGCGAAGTCTTCATTAACATTTATTATAAGTATCGATATTAGAGATTATGGGAAAAAGGAAATCTGTATTCCCGTATTCGCTCGCGATGATAGAGGGGAAGGCGTCTGTTGCGCAGGTGCGTACTCATGGATAATAGGTAATTCTTTTATAGATATTGTTAATAGTATTATATAATAATTGTGTTATTTATTGAGTTGTAATATGTATTTCAGATTAAAAAATTGTTTATTTTGCATTATGCAAATCATCAATAATTGCCATTGTTCCAGATTTTATCGAACCATAGATTGAACTGGTGATACTCTGTGATGTATGTTGATCTGTTTGAAAATTATCTAATGTGATAGCTGCACGTAAGCGTGCAGCAAGAAAAACATCAACGGACATGTTTTTGGATAGCAAAGAATACTTAGCTTCAAATCTGTCGATTCTGAAAAGGATCTCTTCTTCTAGCTCCCTATCTCTAGTATTTTTTTTATGGTATTCGAGAGCTTTTTTTTCTATTAATTCAGCACTACTAGAAAGCGATCTTGCGAACTTTCTCCATTCAGCGCTTTGCTCACGTCGTTTGTTCAGATGATTAACCAAAAACCAACCTATAATAACTGCAAGGGGTGATAGTATGTCTTTAAAGTGAATATCCATAATGTTAATTATGTATTCATAGGGTATATGGGAAAAGACGATTCCTTGCTGTTCAATATACATCTAAGCCTTCTCAATATAGGAAAAAATTTCTTTTTTTAATCCTTCTCGATTTGAACTAAGTGTTAGATGTGCTTTTATAAATTTTCTATCATACCCTTCACGCACAAGACCGCCGAATACTTCTTCTAAAAAAGAAGATCCGTAGCCTCTAGTTCCATCTAACTCAACTATAACTTGTTGATATTTTTGAAGTGCTGGAATCAGTATATTATCTCTAAACTCTTCTCCACTGAATTCGCCATCACTTCGATAGCGTCCTCCAGGAAACACAGAAAAATCATTTGCGATGTTAATTGTTTTCATTGCTATCCCTCGTGTAATATTTTTTGCAGAGCCATTTCAGTTGGAGACTGATGTGGCGCGCTTAATGGAAGTTTCCAGCAGACAATAGTTCCAGGTAGAGATGTAGCAAAGTTGAGCTTTACGATCTTTTTCCTTCTTAAAAAGACGAGTCCTCTTCCTGAATAGATTGAAAATGATGCTCTTTCGTCGTCTTTGGCAATACCTGAGATTGTTTTCAAGCCATTACCTCTATTGCGTTCTCCTGTTCTGCTAGAGGGTGTTTCTATTGCGGCTTTGATGATGTCCGCATCATTAGGAGTTCTGATTTCTTTCAAAAGTGATTTTATTATTTCTTTCCATTGGATATGAACAGTTTCTGGAATGCCAATACCTAAATCACAAATAGATACATGAATATATTGATCTTTGATTTGTGAAAATACCCACCATGCTGTTTTCAACGATGCAACATCTGAAAGTTCACGCTTTTTTATGTAGGCATGTTCACGAGCATTTTTTATAGCTTCAATAAAACCACCATATACGTTTAAAGCCAATGGTAGTTCCATGAGTTCACTATCTGGATCTATGATTTCATCAAATTTTGCACCTGTTACATCAACTCCAGAAGTTTTTTTCCAATGTATAACATCATTATATTCTGTACATGGCGAAAAGGTATATGAGCAAATTTCGAAAATACCAATCTGATTTAAAACATGATTTACTTTTGATACTCTAGATTTTATACATTTTATGATTATATTTTTATATATATTTTTGATATTTTCTAATTCTGCATAGAGGTATAACATTCCTTCTGTATATACTTTTACTGTTTTTGAAAAGTCTATATACACACATTTGTTATTTTTAACGCTGTTGTGAATTTTTTTTACAGCATCTAAAAGAAGACGCCTTGATTCTTCTTTAGAGATGCCAATCTGTTCAGGGATTGCGATTCTAGGAGTAAACCGTGTCATGGAGATACGAGTAGTGCAATCAATTAATTTGATGGAAGTACGCCTTTGGTAAAACATACTTCTATATCTATGTCTTTTGCTAATACGGTTTATCATATACTGTAAGCCTTAATAAAATATCCTGAATTATCTCCCCATTTCCAGCAATCGTTCCGTCAGCCGTCGGTTCAGGGCGCGTTCCTCTTTCAGCTCGGCTTCCAGTTCGGCGATGCGCCGCTGGCAGTCAGATGCAGCAGGCGTTTCTGCCGGGGCGTCGCTGGCAAGCATCGCACCTTCCCCAAAGTAAAGCCAATCGCGGTTCACTTCTGGGTAGGTGGTCAAAATTGCATCAAGAACAACCTTTCGAATTTTTTGTTGGCCGTCAGGATTGAGATAGCCATGAAAAGTCTGCTGGAATAGCCCGATGCTCCTAGCAAATTTTGCTTGGGAGTTATCTGTAAAGATTTCAGTGAGTTTGATAAGGCGTTCGTACAGTTCCATGATGACAAATTTTTTTGTTGATTATGACAAAAAATATTGTTAAAACTCACTTCAACAACTTGACCAAACAACCCAACTTTCCGGGCCAACCCGGAGCCGCCGGGACCGCCCCATCAAAGCCCGCCAAGAACAACCAGGATCAGACACGAGGGGAAAGGCCCGGTCCCGGCGGTATGTTTAGCAACCGTGACCGTGATGGCAGCCCGCAAGGAGCAGGGCGGTCAGCATGGTCAGCAAAGGAAGAAGATATTTCATGGTTCGCTCACTTGCTGGAGAATTTGCTTATCCGTGCCCGTCGCTGGCCTTGCCGGTACCGCTCGCAGCGGCGTTGTCCCCAACGCCGTCGACCAGCAGGCGGGCCGCGAGTTTGCGATTCAGGCGGTTGGCTTCATTCAGTTCCGCCTCCAGCGCGGCGATCCTGTCCAGAAGTTCCGCTGTCGTCGTATCCGTCGGGGCCCCAAAGGGGTCGCCCTCCCCGGTCATGAGCCAGTGGTAAGAAAAACCCAGCGTTTCATGCAGGCGCTGCAGGTCATCAGGGCGGGGCAACTGGCCCCGTTCCCAGCTCTGCATGCGCCCCTGGGAAGCACCCATGAAGCGGGCGAAGGCCAGCTTGCTGGTCGGCTCATTCTTCGCAAGGGCCCGGGTCGCGAAGGTTTTGTAAATGATGTCAAAACGATGTGAAAAATCAACCATATTTTTGTATTTTTAATTTGCACAAATTAAATTTCAAGTTATTCCTTTCTTTGCCAACACACCTAACCAGCCTGACCACAGGAGAAAGCCATGCAGGAAAACGTATCTGTCTGGCCCCCGTCAGAGGAAGATCTCGAATTGATGTCGCAGCGCGGATTCGTCTGCATGGATGACAGCCAACGCGAGTTCTTGCGCATAACTGTCAAGCACGTCGGCAATTTCCACGTCAAGACGAAAGCCATCATCTACTTCTATCGCGGCAGAAGCAGTATCAAGGCCCTCAATACGCTGACGGTCTACATCGAGGGGGAGGAACTCACGGAGATCGTCTCCCGGACCAGGAGAAAATTATCGCCCTCCCTTACCGAGATCCTGCGGTGGTTCGGCAAGTTTCAAGGGCCGCCAACGTATCCACCGTCCGCAGGAGCTTGCGGGTAAGCATAGCGGCCTTGCCGTGGGGCGCACGACGTTCCAGGGCTTCAAGCTTCTCGGTCAGGATCTTGCGGGGGCGTTCGAAGCCGCATTTCTCGGGCCGGGTATGGGGATAGTAGGCCTCAAGGCGTTCCCGTTCGGGCACCTCCCCGCAGTCTTTGTAGACATGCTCATCCATTTCGGATTTGAGCTCGTCGATATTGTGCTCAAGGACGCCCTGGAGCTGATCCACCTCGGCGGACGGCACGGGATACCGCTTGGCAAGGACCATCAGCTCTTCGAGAGCGGCGGCAAAGGCAGTGTGTTCTTCAAAGGAGAACCCGGCAAGGATACGGTTACCCATTTTCCACTCCCCTGGTGCAGAGGGTTACACTATGACAATGAAGACAGCGATAACATACGAGGAATTGACCCGGCAAGAGAGGCTGTTGATCTGGTTGCGCCGGGCCAACCTGAACAATGCCCAGATCGCGGAGGCCCTGAACGTCTCCGCCATAGCCATCAGCCGCTGGTTCCGGGCGGAGAGCATCTCCTCCTGGAGGCATCGGCAGCTGGTGGATTTCGGTATCCCGGCGGAACTCTTGCCCCCTGCGGTGGACAAAGCGCCGGGACGCCAGCGCAAGCCCGAAGGGCTGTTCCGGCATGATAGCGGGCTGACGGGCGCATGTCTCGCCAATGAGTAGGGGATTTTCGCAATGCAGGATGAACAGATCAGGATCTTGTGCCAGCACGCGGTCAAGTATGCGCCCAACGGCATCTCCGCCGAGGCCGTGGCCGATGCGCTGGGCATGCGCTACGCCACGCTGATGTCGCAGCTGTCGGCGCAGCCGGGCCACAAGCTGGGGGCGGAGATCGTCCTGCCCATCATGCAGCTGACGGGCGCATCCGCTCCCATGCATCATCTGGCCCGGCAGATGGGCGGTGTGTATGTGGAGCTTCCGCCGGTCTCTCCGGGCAGCCACGAGGTCACGGCCTCGCTGGTGGAGAGCGTCCGCCAGTTCGGCGAGTTTGCCGCACAGGTGGCGCAAAGCCTCGACGACGGCATCATCACGGCAGAGGAACAGGCCCGCATCGCGCGGGACGGCCAGATGGCCCTGTCAGCCATCCTGAAGGTGATGGAACTCAGCGACAGGGCGCAGGCCGCCAAATAAAAAAAGCCCCTCGGCTGTTGCAGCAGCCAAGGGGCCAAACTCCCGAAGGAGCAAATGGTATGAGCAAGAATTACTCCCAACCCGGTACGGCTGTCAATCAGGCCACCTACATCGTGACCCTGGATGGCAAGCGGGTGCGCATCATGGCGAATTTCCGCCAGATCATGGCTCTGCTGCCCCTCATCTGCGCTGGCCGCCAGCTCAAGGAGGCGGTGGCGTGATGGGCGAAGGCCTGCTTCTGGGGGCCATCCTGCTCGCAGCTCTGGCGGGCTGCTGGCTGGCTCTGGCCCTCGTCTGGAACGTGTCGAACCGTCGGCACATCAGGAGATTGCAGCAGACGCTGCAGGAACGTGAGCAAAAGCAGTGAGGCTGTCATGCCCAGAAAAGAGATTCGTTACGCCTGTCCTTACTGCGATAGCGACTATGCCACGGAAGACGAGGCGCAAGAGTGCTTTGAAAGCCACTATGAAGGCGAGGTTTACAAACTCGACCTTTATTACTGTGTTTTCTGGGGCTTTGAATTTCAAGAAGAGCAGGACTGTCGTGAGCATGAAATACACTGCCGTCACCGGCATGAACCTGTCCCGGAAGAATGGCGTTGCTGCGACAACTGCGAGCTTTGCACTCTGGAGATGCGCCGGACGTTGCCCTGTCCCGCTTACAATTTTGCCCCAAGCCGCCCGGCCTGTTCCGAGTGGCGTCAAGTGAGGAAATAGATGTTTAACCAAGACCGTACCCCGTTAAGCCTCGACACGCTGAGAAGGCTTGTCGAAGATATAGAGAAAGAGATCCGTAACCCTGAGACCGTGTGCATCGAGGTACTCTTCTGTGCCCAGAACACGAAGGGTCAGTTCCGCCGTGGGAGCATGGCCAGCGGATCGATCCTCCCCGAAGACCACCTGAAAATTATGCTCGCCCTCCTTGATCGTCTCGAAAGCATGGGCAAGACCATTGAGGAGCTTGCCGCTCTCCCGCAAAAGGAGGCCGTCCATGTCCATTAGCCGACGCTCAAAGCTCGATGCTCTCAAAAGCCGCATCGACGACATCACCAGTGACCTGCGCGAGTTCGTGGATGCCGAACAGGAACGCTACGACAACCACAGCGAACGCTGGCAGGAATCGGAAAAGGGCGAGCAGATGCAAGAACTGCTGGAGAAGCTGGAGGAAGCCGTGGATTCCCTCACGGACGCTGCCTCGAACATCGAAGAAGCCTTGGAGGTCATGTAGCCATGTCTGCCCAGATGATGCAAAAGATTGCCCCCGGATGGCGCCGTGTCGCCACGCCCCGCTACAAGAAGGATTACAAGGGGAAGTACGTCACTGCCGAGGATTTCTCTGATGTGCGCTCCGAATTTCGGAAAAGCCCCCCGGACGGGGCCGTCTGCCTCATGGAGCGTCGCGCCTCGGAGGGCGCCGGCCATGAGTTCCTTCTGCATCTTAAGTGGCGCTGCCCCAACTGCGGACTGGACACCCTTTTCTGGGTGCCTGAATCGTGGATCAAGAACGGTAGGCTCGTGTTCGTGGAACCGGAGGAGGAGAGCCATGACGACCGCGCATGAGATCCCGTGCTATCCCGTCCCTCATTATCCCGGATACTGCATCAACCGGCGCGGGCAGGTATTCGGGCCGCGCGGGATGCTGAAAATCGACGAAAACTACAGCTGCACCCTCTACCGCAAGCGGCACCCCAAGCCCCTCTATGTGGGGGAGATCATGGAGCTGGTCGGCCTGCTGCGCTCGGAATCCACTGTCGAGGAGCTGGAGGATCAGGCCCGCAAGCTGGCCGTTCTGCAGGAGGAGAACGCCGCGCTCCATCAGGAGCTTGAGGAGGCCCGCACGTCCTTGCAGCGGGCGCGCAAGATCAACAGCCACTTCATGGCCCGCGACAAGCGGGAGCGCCGGAAAATCCGCGTCAGCGAGGCGGACATGGCCGCTCCGGACGCGGAGATGCTGCCGGAGTACTTCGGCTGGCCAAACGACGTGAAGAGGTAGCCGGACATCCGGCGCAGGAGTGTATCCCATGCCTGTCTGGGAAGCGGATGATGTGCTTTCTCTGGACGAGGTCGCCACAGCCTTGCGACTTGACCGCCGAACCGTGCGGCGGGTAGCCTTCCAGCTCGGCGGCAAACGCTTTGGAAGACGCTGGCGGTTTCGCTGGGGCACAGTGATGGAGTTCTTCAATGCCCACGAAACTCAAGAGCCGGGGGAACTGCTGGCTGGCGCGTGTCGTCATCGACGGCCAGCAGGTGGACAGCAAGGTTTTCCCTCCGGGCCGCAGCAAAGGCCCGGAGTGGATGGCGGCCAAGACATGGGAGGTCGAGCGAAAAAAAGAATTTTTGGAGCTGCGGGAGCGGCAGCGGAAGACCCTCACGGGCTTCGGGCTGCTCTTGGCATGGGGCGAGGCCTATCTTGACCATGTGGGGCGTACCATGTCGCGGATTACACTGACGGAAAAGCAGACGGTCATGCAGGCCTTGTTCGGCTACTGCCGCGAGGCAGGGCTGACAGGCATCGGAGACCTGACCCGCAATACATGGACGCTGTTCCTGACCAAGGTGGCCAGTGAACGCGGCCCACGGAGGGCCAACGTCTACCGCAAGAACCTGCTGGCAGCATGGAACTGGGCTGTGGACAGCGGCTTTCCGGGCTTTCCGCAGGCGCATTGCCCCCTGGAGCGGATCAGGCCGTTCCCCGTGGAAGCCGGGGTGCGTTATGTCCCCCCGGAGGAGGACGTGATAAAAGTCCTCCAGCAGGCACACGGGCAGGATCTGGTGATGCTCCTGACGTACTACTACACCGGAGCGCGGCGGGGCGAGGTGTTCCGCCTGCTCTGGTCGGACGTGAACTTCGATTCCGGGAGCATCCGGCTGGTGGATCACAAGGGCCGGGACGGAAGCTCCCGGGCCCGCTGGGTGCCCATGCACCCGGAACTGGCCAAGGCCCTGCGCTGGTGGCAGGCCGTCCGCCCCTGCGTGGTGGACAACGTCTTCATGCAGGAGCATTGCGACGGGATGCTTGGAGAGCCCTTCCAGCAGCGCAGCAAACTGATGCCGCGCCTGTGCCGCAAGGCAGGGGTCAAGCCCTTCGGCTTCCACGCCCTGCGCCACAAGGCCGCAGCCATAACATTCACTGCCGGCGGGCTGGCTGTGGCCCAGACGCTCATGGGGCATAGCCGTGCCACCACGACGGACATCTATGTCCGCAGCGCCGGATTGTACGGAGATCGAAGCGTCATGATGGACGCTCTGGGCGAGAGCAGTATAGGGATCGCAGCCGAACAGCTGCTGGAAATGGAAATGCCCCGCAGGCCGGAACCCCGCGAGGCATTTTGTAAACATGGGTCTGTAAACAACAGACTCCAATAGGAAAGCGCTTCTGTAACGCAGTGAAATCTTTGGCGTCCCCAGGCGGATAAATTTTAAATTATAACATACTAAAATTAAAAATATTTTTATATATACAAAAAGATAATACCTACAAAAGTACCTCAAAAATTAAAATAGTTCAAAAAACTTCTAGGGACGCCGTTAGACGCTGAACGCATTAGCTTGATTACAACAATTCACAATAAGGCCAATAAGGTAATTATTTCAAAAGCAAAGCTACTCTTCTTCCTCAAAGCCAAACTCCTTGATTTTCAATGTCCGACAATTCTCGGATACTGCCCGTATTGTCTCTTGTGAGAAGCCTTTTGAGGCACCAGCTTCCACTTCAAGCCGCAGACTCAACGTAACCCCATTGTCTGCTGCGAGCTGAGAAATAACTTCTTCAAGGATACGCTGTACGTCTCGATTAACGCGGGTATCGTCCAAGGGTGCGGAGAGGAAAAATCGCATACTTTTGGGCGTAGGTAGGGGCGATGGAGATGAGGAGGACTTTGTACCCGACCGCTCCGTGACCAAAGGCGTCCCGCATTCCCGTTGCCCGGAAGAATGAGCATTCAATTCCCCTTTATCGGTAATAGATTCAGAAGATGATGGATTACTCTGCATATGTTTCAGTTCGAGTTGCTTCTTTGCAGCACTTTTACGCACTATGAAGCCACTGCGATCTATAGATGCCTTTTGAGCATATTTTAAATCTATAAACCGCCCTTCACTTACGCCAGCTGCATAGGCAAAGTAATCTTCCCCCTGCACACCTTCCTGGATGGTCTTTTCAAGTACGCTGTAATCGGAAAGACGCGGCAGATAGCAGTAGGTGCAGAGATACTCCCATAATTTTTTTATTTGCAGGCTGTCTGCATCTTTCCAAAGTAGGCTGTCCAACTCCATCAGCAGAAGCGCAGGAGCCCACTTGTCTATTACAGTTTCATTTTCCAGCAGCTTTTTGCCGGCCCGGCTTATAATTCCCTCTATAGCGCCGCTGAGCCTTGTTTTTTCCCATTCCACATTTTTCATGTCAGAGCGAGTAATGGCCGGAGTCAGAAGCCAGCACCATGTTTCGTTCAATCGTAGATCAACAGTCTCATCACTGCGCTTGAGGCTGTTTTCCGTCTCTCTGTTTTGTGCAGCATCAAGGTTTAAGTCCTGACTGTCATTTTTAATGGACTGCCACGCCAGATAGCGACGGGTTTCCTGTTCCAATGCCGACATGGATGTTTGGTCAGGAGCAAGAAAGACCAGCATATTGCGGAAAATTCGAGGAGAATTCCCCCTTCCTTCCCAAATTTTTTCAGCAACGTCCAAGGCTGGGCAGGCATGAGATGAAGTCGTCACTGTCTCGCTGGGGCTGAGTATCACTAAGCGGACTGTCTGGTCGTCAGGCACGTCCAATGAGGAAGCAGGGCAAATATGTATGCCTTTAAATGGAGGTTCCAGCCGCAATTTTTTCATGCGGCGTTCTATCTCATATTCCACTTCAGAAGCCGAGAACTGTGTCGCACGATCCTCTACCGTCTTTCGTAGCGTCGGCCTGGTATCATACCAAAACCGATCCCCTGAAGGGTTCGTGTACAGGTAAGCAAGGCTGTTTTGCAAAGAACCGAGCGCATCATTGAACACGGCAATCTGCTCGCCGGGCTGCACCACACCGAGTCGTATGCGTGAGGCTTCTATGCCGCGCACGTTCTGTTGCCTCACTGTAGGGGCGCTGCCCAACATGATGGTTCTGGCTACTCGCCGTGAGGCCAGAGTCTTGCCGTAGCGAAGAACATTTTTATCTTGCTGCCAGGGAATGGAGCGCTTGCCGTCTACTTCTCTGTCCACAAGGCTGTTCCAGCCTTCCGGCAGATGACGCGTCAGCTCGTCGCGCACGGCTGACACGTCCAGAGGCAGGGAACCGGGCATGATTAACAGCCCCGCATCGCTGCCCATCCACAATTCATGAATGACGGCGGCCATCAGGCGCAGCACGCCGCGTGTGCGCTGAAAACGCTCCAGCGTGGCCCAGTCTTCATACAAACGGTCAAATACTTCCGGGTGGATGGGATAACAGGCCAGCAGGCGGTTCCTGTACTCCACTTCTCTGACTTCCAGAGGAAAATCAGTTGGATTTTCCCGGTACATGGCGCTGAAATGGCTGCATACCATTTCGCGTGCGGAAGGATTTTTGCAATCCAAAAAAAGCCTGCGGCGTACCACTTCAAAACCTTCGCTGGCAGCCACGGGCTTCCAGATGGCTTCCATGCGCCCAAAGGTATGCTCAATGGCTTCCAGAGCGGTTTTACCAGCTTCCCCACCCACCTCGATATCTGATTCCGGGATGGAGGCCACCACCAGACTGTTGCGGCTGGCGCGGGCGGCTTCTGTTATTTCCTGAATAAAGGTAATGAAATTGTCGAAAGATCCGGCTGGCAGGCCGTTCACGCCATAGATGCGCTTGGCGTAAGCTACGAGTTCGTCCATGAGGATGAGGCAGGGGCCGCAGGCGTCGAAAAGATTTTTGAGCGATTCCGAGCCGGGCGAGATGCCCTTCTTGTCGGCCTCTTTCACGAAGTCGTACAGTTTTGGGTCGCCGACGGAAAGTGCGAGCTGGGCGGCCATTTCGCCCCACAGCGTATTAATGGTGACGCCGGGCAGATTCTGAGGACGCTTGCTGCGGCTGGGGTCGAGGGCCGTGCCGACCAGTACGGCGGCGTGGACTTTCGGTAGGCTGGCGAGTCCGGCCCGCTCCAGCACGGGCCGCACGGTGGGAATCTTGTCCAGCGAGACCATGCCGCGCAGAAGATGATACAGCGCGAGCATACTATGGGTCTTGCCTCCGCCGAAGGCCGTTTTGAGCTGGATGACGGGCTCGCCGTCCTTGCCGGAAACACGCTTTAAAGCCTGTACCAGCAGGCCGGACATGCCCTCGGTAACGTAGGTACGGGCGAAAAATTCCACCGGGTCGCGGTATTCAAAAGATCCTTCGCCACGTGACACCTGCGCTAGGTCGGCTGCGAACTCTGCATTGCGGTAGCGGCCCTGCGCCACGTCGGGATGCGGTTCGATAACGTCGCGCCAGCAGGGAAGCCCGGACGGCGACACCGTGAGCATCCCCTCTGCTTTTGCAGGGCTGGGTGCGGCCTGCACAGCCTGCGCTGTGACCGTGGTGGAACCAGCAGAAGAGCCGTAGCGGGACTCGCGGAGCAGGGAGCGTATCTCTTCCGTGTGCTCCGGGTCTATCTGTTCACAGAGGCGCGACATGGTATCGAGTGCGCGCCACGTGTCGCTGTCGTTGAAGTCCTGCGCGCCGATGTGGGCCAGCTTGTTGCGCACACCCACGAGTTCCTTGGCCCAAGTACGGTGGTCAATGGAGAGGCGTTTACGGAACACCTCGCCCCAGTATAAGTCAAACAGGATAAGGCAGCGCTGGATGTCCAGCGAGTCGACAAGCATTTGTTCCGGGCCGTCTTCGGGGAGGTCGCGCTTCTGCTCATCCCAGAGTTTACCCATGACCGCAACACGCCACCAGTCTGTTCCGTACTCAATTTTGAGTAGTGCGCAGATATAGGGAGCAAAAGCCTTCAGGAGATGGCGGAAACCTTTGAAAACGAGTTCGTTATTGTTAGACATATTTCACCCTCAGGCGTTTGTCAGATAAGAGAACCCTGCTTGGCTGCACGACGGGCGGCGCGCAGTTCGGCTGCTTTCTGCTGGATGTCGGGCCATGCGACCACAAAGGAATTATAGGCATAAGCTTCGGCGTTCCAGCCTTTGCGCTCGGCAAGGGAGAAGAGGCGGTAGGCGAGGTCGCGGGCACTCTCGGCAGAGGTGGAAAATTCTACCACGAGCCGGGCGCAGGCTTCGATGCCGCCAGTATCCATGCTTTGAATAAGGTACTGCGTGATCATCCACAGACAGCGATTCGCCGTAAGGCGTGAGACTTTGAGTTCCGGCAGTTCGGTACGTTCCAGCAGATGGACGACGCCCTTTTCGGCATAGACGAGGCCCATGGACGCCAGCTTTTCCACAGAAGTGTTCTTGGCTCGGGCCAGTACGTCGGCCTCGCCGAACTTCATATGATTGAAGGCGAACTGCGTGTAGAGATCGACGCAGAAGCGGCTTTCGGCATCCAGCGCGCCGTCCTGCTCGCTGAAGTAGGCGTCGAGCTCGGCGTTAATGACCTGCAGAGCGGTACGGACGCCCATGGCAGAGCCGTCGGCCTCCATCACCTTGGCGTAACGGGAATACACGCCCATGCCCGGCCCAATGGCGGCCTGCGCCATATCTACCGGGGCGATGTTACTGGATTTGAGCTTGGTGAGTGCGCCGCGCAGTTCGCGCTTCAGTTCAGCAAGGAAATTGCGGCGCGTGATGGGCGGCGCATCTTTCTGGCGCTTGCGGCAGACCAGCACGATGGAGGAGGCGAGTGCATTGGTTCCAATTTCAATAGTTCTTCCTGGCTTTTCTGTGTTCATTGGCCAAGTCCCTGTGATACTGAAGCCCGCATGAATGATACTTGAAAGCATGGTTTCCCAGCCTGTAGAAGCGGTCTGACTGCCATTCTCGCCTTCACCCAATTCGCTCTGCTTATAGGCGTAGTAGATGGTGACGGGTACATCTTCCCGCGCGTACCGATAGAGTTGACAGCATGTTTTGAACATACCGTCTTCAAAAAAATCTCGTGCTTTTGCCTTACTGCCGTCAAATCGGTACGACATCGCCACCAGTTCTTCAGCTTTAGGAACCAGCATAGTTCGGAAAAGCTGAGGATAAGTATTTTTCAAGGAACGTCGCAGCCACACATAGAAAAAGTCAGAAAGATCGGCATAACCGATATTGTCGTAGTATGGTGGATCTGTAGAAATTACGATATTTCTTAGGTTACAATCTGTTTGAGCATCATACTGCTCCACAAATATACTTTTTCCGTGGCCAAGTATTTCAAACCCTTTTATCATTCGTTCAAAAAGATTATAGAAGCTCCCAGAAGAGTTGCTAAATATATTGCATTCTGCATAATCCCATGTCATGGGAATAGCTTGTCTTGAAAAAGTTGCGCGCATTTGAGTGTTAGGTGAGTTCCATCCACATACGGATGAAGAATGATTTGCAACTTGATCCACAAGAAACGCCAAATACACACCCACGGCCTGGCCGTAGGCTGTTGCGCCGCATCCGCCTTCATCCAGCCCCTTGCCGTCGTCTTGCATACCTGAGGCTAGTGCATCCTGTGTGGCTTTTGCCTGCGCTTCGGCCACCAGATCGCTGAAGGTGGTCAGGGCCGTAAGCTGGCGATTGGTGAAAAGCTGCTTCCAATGCGTGATACCATATCCGCGTCCACTCACCAAGTCAGTGCATTTGGTATTCATTTCTTCTTCTGGTTCCCATGCTGGAACTGCGGAAGTGGCTATTCGGCTATGTTCGTCATTCGGTGAAAGATAAATGCGCCCGTTCCGACTTTCGGCAACAATCGCCATGAGGACAGAAGATGTCTGCTTATCAATAAAGGCATCATGAATATAGGATTTGTCTGTAACGGTTCCACAAATGGGACATTGGAAAGATGCTCCCTTACCAATTTTCAGCGTTTCTTTTTCCTTGGGACATTTGCCATATCGAACCACATACTCAATTCCATCATCTGTAGGAATCAGCTCAATCCACGCCTCTTTCCCTTTCTTCTTCGACAGCACAAAGGAGCTTGCCAGCGGCATTTCGCAGCCGCAGGCCGGGTTCGGGCACTTTACGGTTCTGGCCCATATCCAGGCGATAACGGTAGCCTCGCCGCCGCCCTGTTCGGCAGGAACCTGCACCTTGGGGTAAAGGTGACCGATACGGCGGAAGGCTTCCTGCTTCATCCACTCGCCGTAGTAGCGCACGTCTTCGGCAAGCCCCTTAGCTCCGCTCCATGAACGGTCACTGCCCAGCTTGGTTCGGGCATCGGGATTCACCGGAGATTGCCCGGCAAAACGCGGAGGAATCTCTATCATGGCCTTGTTTATCATCACGGCCACAGGGTTCAGGTCGTGTGCGTGCGCTTCCAGCCCCAGACGCTGGGCTTCCAATGGAATAGAACCGCCGCCTGCAAAGGGGTCAAGGAAGATCAGCGGCTCTTCGCCCATGTATTTTCTGATTTCGGCTCGTGCTTCATTCAGGATATTCTCGTCGTTGGAGTTTTCCCACTTTACAAGCTTTGCCAGCAGGGTATGCAGCCTTTGCCGTTCCATAACCTGCGCATCTTCCGTAGGGAAAAGTTCCGGGTGCGACGATGGGTCATCCACCAATGAAGCCCAGAGCACTGCGCGCGCAGCCGCCAGCGGGCGTCGCGCCCACCACAGATGCAGGGTGGAAGGATGCCCGTGACGGATGGATTTTTCCCGCGCGGATTCGGCGTTGATGGCGTCCAGCGGAAGCGCGACTTCAATAAGTTTTTTTACAGGCATACTTCATACTCCTCAAATATTAAAAGCCACGAAAATTATGAAGCATATCTGACAGTTGCTCATTTTTCTTTATAAAATCCAATAAATACTCTTTAGTTATATAAAATTGCTTATTTTGCTTATCTTTAGTCGCTAAAATTTGTTCATTTTTATATGTACATTGAAATGAATGCACAATTCTATTCCTCATTTCACATATCTTTTTAAATTGATCGTAAATTTTATTATTTGAATCTTTAAATATTATATTTTTTATTTTTTCTTGTAATGGCATACAAGTTTTATCCATAAGTTTATACCAAGACTCATTATTATCACACATCAATATATTTTCTATTATAAATGCATTGTTAGAGTTAAATACACATATAGCTGTTCCCAAAAGTTCTCTGTATTCTTTAGAAGGCAGCGACTGTCGCGTATAACTTTCATACATATCCGCATCCTTATGACAGCATTGCATGGTTTTCATAAATCTGTTCTGCGCGTTCCATCAGCGCTGCCATATTGAAGGTGGCGCTTTCCACGGAAAAATCCGGGGGATTCACAAAAGGATGTTTCAGATAGACGGTATGCGTGTGCGGACCATCCACATCCACAAGGGCGAGGATGAACTGTTCCGGCAGATTGAGCGCAGTGAGTATTTCGTTGCGGGAAACGGTGACGGTATCGGCCCCGACCGCCCGTCCCTTTACTTCAATAAGACGCAGGCCTGGCAGATCGTTGCCAACATCCGGCACGTAGGACTCGATGTCATAACCGCATTTTTCCGCACTGACGTCACGAGGCAGATGGCCTTGGGCCTTCTCCGCTTCCATGACCGCACGCATAGCGGCAAGCTCCACTACTCTCCGGGGGGCAGCATCGATACAGATGGTTGGCACAGGAGCGTTCGTCAGTCGAGCCAGCAGTCCGGCGGGAATGACCAGCGCGCCGCCGATGACCACGGGCGGCTGAGCCGAAATCAGGCGTTCCGCCGCTAATTCGTCCGTACGCTGCTTCAGGCGGGCGGCCAGTTCTTCAGCGCGGCGTTCCGCTTTCTGGGAGTTCAAGTTATTGCTGATCTTCCCGGCCTGTTCTTGTTGTTTCAACTCTCCGGCGCGGTAATCCCAGTAGCGAATCTCGGCGGTAAGACGTTCGCGCACGGCCTTTTCCGTCTTGTCAATCATGTTCTCGCGGCGTTCGCGCACGTCTTTCAGATGTTTGGGGATAAGATGGCCCAGGGCGTAACCGATGGCCGCATCTTCCACGCCGCGCGTCAGCCATGGCAGCTTGCGGGCGTGGGTAAGAACGGCGTCCAGCTCTTCAGGCGCTGCGGGGCGGTAGTCGAGGTACGGCGCATAGCCTGCGTTTGCGGCTGTGCCGTGTTCGTCCATCTCCACAAAATGTATATTGCGCGAGATGACGCGGCGGCTACCATCGGGCAGAGCCGTGCCGTCCTGAATGGTGTGTTCGATGTAGAAAAGCAGGCGTATGGTCTCGCCAGGATCGCTGTCGTCGATAAGGACGGCTCCGCGTTTAAGCAGCTCGACAGAGCGTTCGCGGATGATGTCGATCACAGCTTCAAGCAAAGGATGCCCAGGGCAGATGAGCGCGGCAGGTACAGAGCCGGGCGGATTGCGATAAGCCTTGTCGAAGCAGATGCGCTCGTAGCGGTTGAGCACAGGCTCGATATGGCCTATCTGCCGGTCTCGATTGCGGATGGCGAAGGGAACGGAGAGTATCTCCCAACGACCTTTCTCACGGGCCGACATGCGACCGCCCAGTTCGCGGAACGCTTCTTTAAAGAATGCCTCGATGAAATACGGCTGGAGGCGGCGGGCCTCCATGCGCTCCATTTCCTCGCGGATGACGCTGACCGTGCGGATGTTCATCACGTCTTCGGTAAGGGCGCGTTCCTTCAGCAGCTGAAGCAGTGCTTGCGGGTCGAAGGCAATATCCATGTCGTGATTGAGTCGGGCCTGCACGTCGGGGTCACTGCCGTGGCGCACGGCTTCAATAAGCAGTTCGCGTAGGGGACGGTTGTTGAACGAGACTTTACCGAGAATGTCGAAGACCTTGCCACCCAGTGCCTCTTTTTCCTGCTCCAGCTTTTCAAAAAGCCGCTGGAACACCGCGCCTTCGCGTGTTTCGGAAGCCACTAGGTTCCAGAGCCAGCAGGTTTTCGTCTGGCCGATACGGTGGATACGGCCGAAACGTTGTTCAAGACGGTTGGGGTTCCACGGCAGGTCGTAGTTCACCATGAGATGGGCACGCTGAAGGTTGAGGCCTTCGCCTGCAGCATCCGTAGCGATAAGAATACGAACTTCCTTATCTTGCTTGAAGCGTTCTTCCACTTTGCGGCGCTCGTCGCGCAGCATTCCACCATAGATGACCACCACGGCGTCGTCATTGCCGAGCAGAGAGCGTATCTTGTCCGTGAGGTAACGGAGCGTGTCGCGGTGTTCGGTAAAAATGATCAGCTTTTCTCGGAATCCCTCTGCATCGAACATTCCTTTTTCGTCTTGCAGCAGGCAGGAAAGCTCTTCCCATTTGCGGTCTCTGCCGCTGGTGCGGACGGCGTTGGCCTTGGCTTCCAGCGTTTTGAGCGTGGCAATTTCCGCTTCCAGTTCCGTGATGGTAGTCGCGGCACTTGCCTTGTCAGCTACGCGTTCTTCGGCGTCTTCCAGCTCGGCGGAAGTCAGGTCGTCATCGTCGAATTCGTCCGTAAGGTTCAGATTACGCAGTTCGTTCCAGTCGCGGGCACGCTGGCCGAGCCGCTCTTCACTGAGACGGTTTTCCAGTCTTTCGCGGCGGCGGTGCAGAGACTGATAGATGGCCTCGGGAGAAGACGCGAGACGCCGTTGGAGCACGGTGAGCGCGAAGCCCACGGTGGTGCGGCGTTCGTTGTTCAGATTGTCGGCGCGATTGAATTCGTTCTGAACGTAGGCGGTCACAGCCTCGTAGAGTTCGGCTTCTTCGGGGGAAAGGCTGTAGTTCACCGTGACGGCGTGGCGTTCAGGGAAGAGGGGCGAACCGTCGAACTTGAGCAGTTCTTCTTTGACAAGGCGGCGCATGATATCGGAGATGTCGATAGCCTGCGAGCCGGTACGGGCCACGCCGCCGAAGCGATCCTGATCCACCAGCGAGAGGAAGAGCTGAAAATCTTCTTCCTTGCCGTTGTGCGGGGTTGCCGTAAGTAGAAGCATATGTCGCGTGATGCCGGAAAGCAGGCGGCCAAGCTGGAAGCGGCGCGTCATTTTGACTTCGCCGCCCCAGACCGTGGCTGACATTTTGTGGGCTTCGTCGCAGACGATAAGATCCCAGTCCGTAGCCTTCAGTTTTTCCTGAATGGCTTCGTTACGGGCCAGTTTGTCGAGCCGGGCGATGGCCAGCGGCGTTTCGTTAAAGGCGTTCCCCGTAACGGCGGATTCAAAACGGTCATTGGTGAGGATCTCGAAGCGCAGATGGAATTTCTGGAAGAGTTCGTCCTGCCACTGTTCCGCAAGACTGCCGGGGCTGACGATAAGACAGCGTCTAAGGTCACCACGTGCAAGGAGTTCCTTGACGAAGAGGCCGGTCATGATGGTTTTGCCCGCGCCGGGATCGTCCGCAAGAACGTAGCGCAGGGGCAGTCGGCCCAGCATTTCCTGATAAACGGCGGAAATCTGATGCGGAAGAGGCTCCACATCAGAGGTATGGACGGCGAGATACGGGTCGAAGAGATGGGCGTAGTGTATACGCCATGCTTCCGAAGCGAGGCGGAGCTTTGCACCGTCTGCGTCGAAACTCCACGGTAAGGATGCGTCCTGAAGCGATAGTTGCCCTTCATCCTCACGATAGAGGATACGATTGCCAAGATCGCCCCGGCTGTTTTTGTAGGTAAGATTCAGAACGGCGTTGCCGTACCACTGGACTGCCACAATGGTGACTGCCTCATGTGGATCAATGCCAAGAATAAGACTTCCGCTTGTAATATCTTCGAGTCGCACCACTTCCTGCCATCCCGGAGGAGGTGGCGGTTAAGTGTACTTGGCCGCCAAGGAAACTTCTGCTGTCTGTGACAGTCCAATAACGTTGACTAAGCTGTTTTTACCGTCTAAAAAAGAGTGCTAGAAGTAAAAAAATGGGTGGCGGCCAGGTACACTTTATCGACATATTATGGACAATTTTTTTTGAATGACTCCGCACGAATGCGGAATGTGGAACGAGCCATGCCGGAACGTTTTGCCGCTTCCGATGTCGAGATGGCACCCTCTGTCCATAAGGTATATGTTTCCGGAAAATTTGGGGGAAGCGGTCGTGGCGCGTGCCCGAACCGCACGCCGCTTTGCTTGGCTGCCGCAATCCCCTGAGCCTGTCTGCTGCGAATATTCTCCCGTTCGTTCTGAGCCACAAAGGAAAGTACTTGCAAAACAAGGTCGGCAATGAAGGTGCCGAGCAGGTTTTTGTCGCGCCGTGTGTCCAGCAGTGGCATATCCAGCACAAAGATGTCTACGCGCTTTTCCTTGGTAATTACCCGCCACTGTTCCAGAATCTCCTCGTAATTTCTGCCAAGCCTGTCAATGCTTGTAATACATAGCTGGTCACCCGGTCTGAACTTTTTTAGCATAGCCTGATATTGTGGACGCTGAAAATCCTTGCCCGACAGTTTATCCATGAAAATGCGGTCTGACGGGATGGCTTGCCGCTCAAGGGCGATGCGCTGACGGCTCTCGTTCTGATCTGTACTGGATACGCGAATATATCCGTAAGTTTCTGCCATAAGATTTTCTCCTTTCAGTGGATTTATGTTCATAGTTCATCATCGGGTATATCAGGAGTAATGAAGCTGGAGCGTTGTTCGCGTTTCGGAGGATGCGGGGGTGTGTCTTGCATCTTTGACTTTCGCCCTTCCCGTTGCCGTCTGGCTTCGGTCAGATACTTGGTCAGAGTTTGGGGCTTCACATCAATGCCTTTTTCGTGCAGACGTTCGACAATCTCCTGTGTGTCGAAGCCACGCTTTCTCATCCGCTCCAGTGTCGGGGCCAGAACGAAGACGGCTTCTTTGACGGACATGACTCTGTTCCCCTCCAGTGTGACGGAAGCGGGTTTGAGAGTGGCGAATTCCTGTCTGATTTCCTTCAACTGAGTCGCGGTAATGGTCATGGTGCTTTTCCTGTGGTTCGCCGGGGCCATGCCCCGGATTGGTGTTTTGTTTTTCCGGTCGAGCGGGACGGTCGCCCACGCTTCACGCAAGTGAAGCATAGTGGGCTATATCTTCGGCCTGTGCGAAGATTTCTCCCCGACGCCTTACCTCATCCTCATGCCGCGAGCGGTCATCGCCTGCCGACGCTCCCTGTCCCGCGTTGCCTGCTCCTGCCGCTGCCGCTCATCTTCCTGCTGGCGCTGGAGCTGTTCGGCACGCTTGCGCTCCACGAACTCGATATGGAGCGGTCGGATTTCCGGCAGACGCAGAAATTCCTGATAGCCTGCCATCATTCTCTTCATTTTCTTCAACTGCTTCTCCAGCTCCTCTTTTTCCTCATGGCTTTGTTTTCTGTGGGCCGTGTATCCCGCTTCAAGCTGCGTCAGTTTTCCGCGAAGGGTATCCACTTCCCGTTGCAGTGCTTCTTCCCGCAGCTGGACAAGGTGTTTGACGGCAAGCGCCTTTTTCAGTTCTTCAATGAGAGATGAGGCTTTTTTCAGCACGGACGGATAATTGAGAAAAGAGGCTTTCGGTAGATCGGTCTCCTCCCGAAGTACCTTTTCCGCTTCCTCAGCCTGCCGCTCATACTCTTCAATGCTCTTTCTCAACTCTTCCTCACGCTGTTCCAATGCGCTGATAAGCTGCCGTGAATTTCGGGAAGTCTCTTCGGATTCCTGAATCAGTTTCTCCAATGCTTCCTGTTGCTGCTTGAACTCGCGGCTATCCAGATGCTTTTTCACGGAACCAGGTGTCTGTTCCACGCCGCGCTCAATGACGAAGCCCCGGCTTTGCAGATGGGGGGGGAGCCCGGATTGCAGTTTCCGCAGACTCTGACGGGTATAGATTTTATTGGCGTTGAGCCTCCCGTCCGGCGTCACCGGCACATGAAGGAAGTGCATGTGCGGCGTCTTTTCATCCATGTGAACCATTGCGGAAATGACATTCTCCGCGCCCACAAACTCCGTGAGAAAGGCTTTGCTCTCCTCAAAGAAACGCCTTGTTTCCTCCGGCGTGAGGCCATCAAAAAACGCCTTGTCTGAGGTGACGATAAGCCCGCACATGCGCACGGCGTCCTTTCTTACAGCCTTGACCAGCAGGAGGTCGTCAATGCGATTCTGAATGGCCTCGGCATAGTTCGACGAGGCGGCTTCGTGCAGCTCGTAGTTCGCCGCGCTTCTGTCGTAGTCAATATCGGGGTTGCTGTGGCTCTCCCGCTCCCGTCGGTTGTGGCTCTGGATGCCGCGTATGGCCTCCTTCTTGAATTTGTCCATGTGGAGTACGAGATAGGACATGGCAATACTTCCTTGTATCAATGGATGTCCCGTTCTTTCTGTGACAGGAATGCGGGACACTTTTTCAGTTTACGCGGGACAAGAATTGAAAATCTGTTCGGATTTGGCTGGACTTCATGGGATGACAGATACGATGAATATTGCAGGTGTCCCGCTGTACCGGTGCTTAGGCAGCGGTACAGCGGGACACCTGGAAAATGGTCAAGCGAGACCTTCCAGTTTTCTTTTCAATCTGTGGACAGACGATTTTGATTTTCCCATTTCCTCGGCGCAGTCACGAATGCTGTATCCCTCGCCGAGCAGCCTTTTCAATTCCTCCAGTTCCACATCTTCAATGTCCCGAACCCGCCAATGCAGGGCATTGCCTTCGGTAATCAGGTTGGCCTCAAAGGGTTTGGCGTCATCGCCCAATATGCCCCGCGCCTTGGTCAGGTGAACTTCAAAACGTGCGCCTTCGGCCATGCTGTATTCCCTGGGCCTGCGCAGACTGATCACCGTGTCCATAATGTCTTCTCTGGCGCTGGTGCCGCGCTGGTCGCCGGATTTTCCGGCATGATGGATAAGCAGGACGGTCATCCCTCTGCGGCGTAATTCCAGCAACCACGCCTGCATGGTCTGCCAGGACTGAGACTCGTTTTCCTTTCCGGTGCGGCACAGGGTTGCTATGTTGTCCAGCACAACCATGTCCACGTCTTTCAGAAACGGCTCAATCATGGCCTGCCCACCGGCGGTGGACAAATCCGGCATGGGACAGGGCTGCAAATCCGGTGTGATGAGCGCCATGTTTTTCAACGTATGAGGGGGAATGGACATGCCGTTGACAAGAGCGGAAAGGCGGTTCTGCATGGATGTGGCGGGCATTTCCCCATCCACATACAGCGTCCGTTTGGGCATCGGCGCACGCCAGTTGAACACGGCTCCGCCGGAAGCCACCGCAACGGCGATGCTCAACGCGGCGAATGTCTTGCCTATGCCGCGCGGGGCGTACAGGATGCCTATGCCCTGTACCGGAAGAACGGGCGATAAAAGATACCCCCGTTCAGGTATGGACATGGAAAGAAATTCGCCCATGTCCAGAGCGATAAGACCTTGCTGTTTGGTCAGCGCCGTTTCCAGTTGCGAGCGGACGGCCTCAATGCCTTCAATCTGGTGAAGGTCATTAAAATCCGTACCGTTGTCGTCGGTGAAGTGGGGAAACAGAAGTTGAGCGTTTGCGAGGCCGGCTGCATCCTCCCCCTTCCTGAGTCCGGCTTCGTCATTGTCGCCGCAAATGATGATGGTCTTGTCCGGAAAGCGTTCTTTCACGGTCTTGGCCACTCTCGCGAGATTGTTTGCGGAAAAGGCCACATAAACCGTCCAGCCTGTGGCAAGATGGATACTTGTGCCTGTGGCAAACCCCTCACAAACGGCAACGGGCTTTTCCGACTGCCCCTGAATGATGAATTGTCCTCCAGATACCTTGCCGCCCACGAGAAAACGCTTTGTTCCATCAGGATAGATGCGTTGCAGACTTTGCAGATTGTTTGCGGCATCCATAACAGGAATAAGCAGAGAGCCGTCCCGTGCCTGCCGTATGCTTTCCAAAGCTGTAATGCCCTTGCGGTGCAGATAGGGATGGTTGGCGTCGCACCTTCGTGCCGAGTTCCATTCCTGTCTGGCCAGTTGAGCTGCTTCAGCATGGCGTTCGGCATATTCCGCTTCGCGTTGCCGCTGTATGGAGTGTTGACGTTCCCGCCATGCGGAAAGTTCGGACACGGAAAGCGTTTGCTTTTCTTCTGTGCAGAACGTGCCCTGTTCACCGTTTTCCCAGTTGCACCACCAAAGTGTCGCAGGGATATCGACATGCGCGATATATGCGCCGTTCTGTTTGTGCGGTTTGGTCTGGGTGGGACAGCGATGCAGTTTTCCGTCCGCCATGATTTCGGCCGGAATCAATCCCTTGTCGGTCAGGATGTCCCGAAAGGTTTGCAGGGGATTACTCATGCTCTTCCCCCTGCCTGCCAAGACGTTCGATGAAAGCGGCAATATCCTCTGCTCTCCAGACCGTAGTTCTGGGACCGAGTTTCACGGGTTTGGGATAACGTCCGGTGCGACACCCCTCCCACCATGCGCTCTTGCTTATGGGAATCATGCTGAGAACCTGAGGCAGACGCAGAAGGCCGTGGACGGGGATGGGAGCTTGATGCTGTTTCATAAAAAAAATCTCCTGAATCTGGTTGGATTTCAGGAGAATCTGGCACACGTCAAACAATTCCCGTGAGGGAATCGGACGGGAAAATGACGGGAAAATCCAAAAAAGATGGGAAAGCGACAGGCTGGTCACGCCTTGATTATGGTGTATGTCTCCGCTTCCTTGAGGAGCATATCCATCAAATTGCGATAGGATTTGTCGTCCCTGTACTCTTTGCCCGCAAGCAAGCGCCCCACATGTGTCTTTCTGCCCTGCGGGGTTTTGTGACTGGTCTCGGATTTTTGAGGACCACACCAGTACAGAAGAACATAAGCGATGACCGAAAGAGGATACTTTTCTTTCATGGCGTCACGGACAGCCGCATCCGGCCTTCCTTCCCAAACGGCTCCGGGAATACGAAAAACGAGTTTTCCATCCTGTGGCGACCTTTCACACAGGGGAACTGCCGCCGCTTTGTCGGCAACGGACGATTCCGGCGGAGCTGCCCGTAAAAGGGATTCCACAAGGGCGCGGGCGATGCCTTTTACTTCCCGGCGCAGGGGATAATGGCGGAGCTGCCTGATGGCGGCGTCCCTGTCCACCATTATGGTATCGGTAAAGATATGCGCAATGAAGTGATAACTTGAGGCGGGCATGGAGAATATCGGCTTCTCAAAGAGAGGCGAGTCCGGTGAATACTGCTCGAAGATGTCTTCTGTTTTCAGTCTCTCCAGACTGCTGAACAGAAATTCTCGTTCCTTGGGAAAGACAGACGCCGTATCTTCAAAGGCTTCTTCAAGAATAACATTCAGTCCATATCGCAGGGAGTTAAGAGGAACAATCGTTGATATCTTTCTGAAAAATTCCATCACATCAAAACCAAGCAGATACGTCTGAATGCCCATATTCGCTTCCGGCACTGAAGGAAATTCCGGTATCTGCGTTCCATATGCGGCGTGTCTGCCCGCAACAAATGCCTGCCAGCAGGATTCATATGTGGTGCGCCACAATTCCAGAGGCTGAACGGCGTCAGGCCAGAGCGCCTGAACAAGCATGTCGCCTTCTCTGGCGGTCAGGCCATACGCCTGCCGTACTCTGCCTAGGGTAATGATTTGCCGGTCTGTCATGGAGAAAAGCATAGTCTGTCGTCAAAAAATGGACAACAAAAAACAGCGACAGGGACTTCCCATGTCCTTGCTGCCGCTGTTTTCCTGTAAAACCTGTTTCAGCTATACCATGCCCGGATGATATCCATGTCGTCATAGCCGTATTGTCTCATACGGTCCTTTTCTTCTTCACTCCAGCCAGTGTCGTTATCCGTCACCTGAGTTTCATCCTCCGTTTTCCCGATAACGATACAGACATCCCGTTCTGTCATGGCGTACTCTTTCATACCGTATCTCCGCTCCCTTTCCGCTTGGCGTTGCGCAGCCCATCCAGATAGTCCGCCCAATCCTGCATCATCTTTCGGCGCTCAGGCAGATATTCCGCATAATTGTATGCCGCCCGCACTTCGTCTTGTTCCCCGTGGGCAAGCTGCCGCTCTATCCAGTCCCGGTTATAGCCGAGTTCATTGAGCAATGTGGAAGCGATGGAGCGAAAGCCGTGCACGCTCATTTCGTGTTTCTGGTAGCCCATGCGCCGGAGCGCATTGAGCATGGTCGCATCAGAAATGGGCCGCACCTCCGTGCGGATGGAGGGAAAGAGGAATTTTCCCTCCCCGGAGTATTTTTGAAGTTCCCGAAGAATGGATATTGCCTGTCTGGACAAGGGAACAAGATGCTGACGGCGCATTTTCATGCGTTCCGCAGGGATGCGCCATTCCCCGGCCTCAAGGTCGAATTCTTTCCATTGAGCGGCACGCAGTTCCGTGGGACGGGTGAAGACCAGCGGAGCCAGCTTCAAAGCGCAGACCAGAGGAAAATAACCTTCGTAGGCGTCGATATCCCGCAGAAGCTGACCGACTTTCTCCGGTTCCAGCACTGCCGCCCGGTGAACAGTTTTTCGCGGTCGTAAGGCTCCCCGCAGATCGGCTGCGACATTGTGTTTCGCCCGGCCCGTGATGACCGCATAGCGGAACACCTGACTGATGATTTGCAATACTCTCCGGGAAGTCTCGTAGTTTCCCCTCTGTTCCAGAGGCTTGACGACCTCCATAACGTCCCGTGTCTCAAGTTTGGCGATATGCGTCTTGCCGATGGCCGGAAAAATGTAGGTCTCCAGCCGGTACATAACAGTTCCCTGATGCTTTTCGGAAAACTCCGCCATACGGGTTTCATGCCATTCTCTGGCGATATTCTGGAAGCTGTCGCGTTCCGCGATGGCTCTGGCCTGTCGTATCTGCCGTTTATGGTCTGAGGGGTCGATTCCCCTGGACAACATACGCTTCGCCTCTTCGCGGCGTTCTCTGGCGTCCTTGAGTGATACGGTGGGATATTCCCCGAAACTGAGCAGCTTGCTCTTGCCGTCAAAACGGTAGGCCATTCTCCAGAGCTTGCTTCCGTTGGCGGGAACGAAAAGAAACAGACCGCCGCCGTCAAAATACTTGCGGGGCTTCACGTCGGGTTTCAGACTGCGGATGTGGGTATCGGTAAGAGGCATGGGCACTCCTTGGCTGTCGTTGGACGAAGAGATACCCCCATGGATAAAAATATTTTTGATTCCGCGCGGTTATTCATGTAGGTATCAGAAATGTCGTACCACATTTCTACCTACGGATATACCCATAAAATGTTTGGATGCAAGCGGACGAGGCTGGACTTCGGGAAACCATACTGGAAAGAAAAAACAAAGAATGCCAAGGTCTTTTGGACCTTGGCATTCTTCTTTGTACCTAAATTTGGCGTCCCCAAGGGGATTTGAACCCCTGTCGACGGCGTGAAAGGCCGTTGTCCTGGGCCGGCTAGACGATGGGGACGCACTATGAAGTTTTTATGGCTGGGCTGCAAGGACTCGAACCTTGATTAGCGGAGCCAGAATCCGCCGTCCTGCCAATTGAACGACAGCCCATCGCGAAAATGGAACCTACGCAAAACCTGCCCTCTTGTCAAACAAAAAAATGAAAAAAGTGGATATTTTTTTGAGATAAATAAAAAGATGAATTATTTTAGTATGTTGATATATGCCTTTTGGGTATAAAAAAGGCCGTCCCGATGGGGACGGCCTTGGGGATGGCAGGTGATGCCGTTATGGCGGTCTTACTTCCAGTAAAGTTTGACCAGGTTGGTACCGCGCGGGGTAGCCGTGGAGCCCTTGAGCTGGCCGGCGGTGATGACGGCGCATTCATTGGGCAGGAAGTCCGGGCAGTTGTGGATGAAGTTCTCGGCGCGGCTCAGGTGGCTGGGATCGCTGGTCGGATCGGCGACGAACACGGGGTGCACGCCCCAGACGAAGTTCAGGGCCTTGATGGTCACCGGGTCGGGGGTCAGGGCGTAGATATCCTGGGGAGGACGGCGGCAGGAGACCTGACGGGCCGACGCACCGCTGAGGCTGTGGGAGACGATGGCCTTGGCGTGGGCCTTTTCGGCCAGCAGGCAGGCGGAGTAGGCCAGGAACTCGGGGATGCCCTTGTCCGCGGCCGGTTCTTCCAGCTTGCGGTCATTGACCAGCAGCTTTTCGGCCTCGTCGGTGATCTTGCGCATGTACTGCACGGTCTCCACCGGGAAGTTGCCCATGGCGGTCTCTTCGGAGAGCATCACGCAGTCGGCGCCGTCCAGCACGGCGTTGGCCACGTCCGTGGTCTCGGCGCGGGTGGGCGCGGGGCTGTTGACCATGGAGAGCAGCATCTGCGTGGCCACGATGACCGGCTTGGAGATGGCGTTGCAGGCGCGGATGATGCGCTTTTGCAGGGCGGGCAGCAGGGGCAGGGGGCATTCCACGCCCAGGTCGCCGCGCGCCACCATGATGACGTCGGTCTCCTTCAGGATCTCGTCCAGGTTGTCCACGGCGTTCTGGCGCTCCAGCTTGACCACCACCGGCACGCGGCGGCCCGATGCGGCAATGAGCTGTTTGGCTTCGCGCACGTCGTCAGCCGTCTGTACATAGGAGATGGCCACGGCGTCCACGCCCAGGGCCAGACCGTCGCTCAGGTCCTTTTTGTCCTTTTCGGTCAGGGCGCGCACCTTGGTGGCCTTGCCGGGCAGGGCCAGGCCCTTGCGCGAGGTTACAATGCCGCTGTTGTTGGCTTCCAGCAGCACCAGACCGTCGGGGCGGCTCTGCTGCACGGTGAACTGCAGGCCGCCGTCGGCCAGCACCATGCGGTCGCCGGGCTCCAGGGTCTCCAGGATCTCGGGATGGTCGAAGGGCAGGAAGGGCATCTCATCGGTGCGCTGGTCGGAAAGGCCCAGCAGCAGCTGCATGCCCTTGGTGACCTGGATGGTCTTTTCCTGCACGACACCCAGACGGATCTTGGGGCCGGACAGGTCCTGCATGATGGTGATGGGCTTGTCCAGCTCCTTTTCCACTTCACGGATATCATTGATGATACGGACGAAATCCGCAGCCGAACCGTGGGAGAAGTTCAGGCGGAAGACGCTGACGCCCGCTTCGACGAGCTGACGCAGCTTTTCCTTGGAATTGGAAGCCGGGCCGATGGTGGCGACGATCTTGGTTCTCATATCTTTATTCCTTTCATACCCGTGCGGGGGCACGGATGTTCTCTCATAAAGCTGTATGTCCAGAAAAAACTATCCGGGCTTTCCTGCGGCTTGTCAAGCGGCAGGAAAAACGCCGGTGGGCAGGGGGGCCTCACCCCGTGTCACAGGCAGCCCATTGGAATAATTAGCAAACAAAATCACGTGATTGTCACCGTCCCGTCATGTTCGCTTGACAGCGGGGGAAAGGGTGGGGCATAAGTGGGAAAACGTGGTAAATAGTGGGCGACAGGTGGTAGGATCGGTGGCAAATCTGTTTATCCAGAGCGCATATCGCAATCTTGACGCCAAGGGCCGTCTGCTGCTGCCGCCAGAGTACAGGGATGCCCTGCTGGCCGCCGGGGATGGTTCCTTCTGGCTGACCATAGGTCTGTACGGAGGCCTCAAGGCCTACATGCCTGCGGATTGGGAAGCCATCGTCGAAAAGCTGAACAGCGTCCCCCTCCCTTCCATGAAGCTTTCCCACGTCAAAACGAAGTTGCTCGGTCTTGCGCAGCGGATGGTCCCCGATGCGCAGGGCCGCATACGTATCCCGCAGCCCCTGATGCGTGCCGCCGGTCTGGAAAAGGACGTGGTACTGGTGGGCATGGCGGACAAGTTCGAGATCTGGGATCAGGCCCGCTTCGATGCCCTGCTGGTGGAGGACGTCAGCGATGAAGTGGCGGCCTGTCATCTTGATATAGCTCTTTAGAGGTAAGCATGACCATGCAGCAGCAGGGACAGGAACGAAATGCGGCTGATCTGCACATCCCTGTCCTGATGAAGGAAACCCTTGCGGCCCTGCAGCCCGTGCTGGATGCCGGAAGGGATCGCCCCGTGCGCATCCTGGACGGCACGCTCGGCATGGCCGGGCACAGCTCTGCCATGTTGCAGGCGGCCCCCCAGGCGGAACTCTGCGCCCTGGACCGGGACGAGGAAGCCTTGGAACTGGCCCGGCGCCGGCTGGAGCCTTTTGGTGGGCGCGTCCATACCTACCATTGCCGCTACAGCCAGTTCGAGGAGGCCCTCGATGACCTGGGTTGGGACAAGGTCGATGCCGTGCTGCTGGATATCGGCGTCTCCTCCCTGCAGCTGGACGAGGCGGAGCGCGGCTTCAGCTTTTACGGGGACGGGCCCCTGGACATGCGCATGGACCAGCATTCCGGCGCGCCTTCGGCCTGGCACTGGGTCAATCGCGAAAGTTTCGACCGCCTCAAGGAATGCATCGCCACCCTGGGCGAGGAGCCGCAGGCCGGGCGCATAGCCCGGGCCATCGTGGATGCCCGCCAGAAGAGCCCCATCGATACCACCGCCCAGCTGGCGGCTTTGGTGGAGAAGGCCTATCCGCCCGCGTGGCGCGCCAAGGCCCGCCGCCATCCCGCCACGCGCACCTTCCAGGCCCTGCGTATGGCCGTCAATGACGAGTTGGGCGAGCTGCGCCGCTTCCTCGATGCCATCCTGGGCCGTCTGTCCCTGGGCGGCCGTCTGGCGGTCATTTCCTTCCACTCCCTGGAAGACCGCATGGTCAAGCAGACCATGCGCTACTGGGCCGAGGGCTGCCGTTGCCCCCGGCATGTGCCGGTGTGCGTGTGCCACCATGTGCCGGAAGTCGAGATCCTGTACAAAAAGCCCGTACAGGCCGACGATGACGAGCTGGCCGTCAATCCGCGTGCCAGCAGTGCCAAACTGCGGGCCGTGGAGAAAATAGCCGAGGCGGTTTCATGAAGAAGCTGTCGGTCGGGCTGCCGTTCCGCGGACAGGGCAAGGTGCAGACCAAAAGCTGGCTGCTCCTGCTGGCGCTGGGACTGCTGGCCTGCATGACCATGTGCCTGATCCTGGTCTGGAGCAATATCGAGCGCATCGATACCACCTACTTCATCAATATCGCCCAGAACAAGTTGCAGGAACGCAAGGCCCTGCGCGCCAAGCTGGAAGTGGAGCGGGAGCGCCTTCTTTCCCCGTACGAGCTGCGCCGCAAGGCGGAGGAGATCGGCATGAAGGAGCCGAAGCCGGGGCAGGTCCGGCGTATGGAAGCGCACTAGCCGGCAAGCATCACAAGCGGGGGACGCATGTTCAAATTCTCATCCGATACCGGAGACAAGAAACGTCGTCCGGGCCGTACCGCATCGCGTACCGTACGCAGCGGTGGGGCCCGGCGTGTTTCTGTTGCGCCCAAGAACAGGGGCCTGAGCTGGGTCGACAGGGTGGACTGGGGCAAGGCCCGTATCGCCGCTGTCGTGGCCATCTTCTGCGTCCTGTGGCTGGGCCTGTGGGGCCGTGCCTGGTATCTGCAGATGATCGAGGGCCCGCGTCTGGCCGACAAAGCCCGCCGCCAGCATATGGCCACGGAGCTGGTCACCGGCAAGCGCGGCATGATCATGGACCGCAACGGGCAGGTGCTGGCCCGCAGTGTGGAGGCCCGTTCCGTCTATGCCCGGCCGCAGGAGATCCAGGATTTCCTGACCATGGCCAACACCCTGGGACCCATCCTCGGCATCGAGCCGCAAAAGCTCTATGATGAGCTTTCCAAGACCAAGCGCCGTTTCGTCTGGGTGCGCCGCAAGGTGGACGATTACACCGCCGAGGCCGTGCGCAAGGCGGGCCTGCCCGGTATCGGCCTTTCCAAAGAATACGACCGCGTCTATCCCTTCAAGCATCTGGCCGGGCAGCTGCTCGGTTTCGTGGGCGTGGACGACAAGGGCCTGGAAGGCCTGGAACGCTCGCTGGACGACCGTCTTGCGGGCACGCCCACCCGCATGGTGGTGCAGCGCGACGCCATGGGCCGCCGTTTTTACCTGCACGAAGAAGGCAAGGACGAGCTCCGCGGCGAGGACCTGATGCTGACGCTGGACGTGCAGCTGCAGTTCATCGCCGAAGAAGCCGTGGCCCGTGCCGCCCGGGACTTCGATGCCCGCTGGAGCGGGGCCCTGGTGGTGGATGTGCCCAGTGGCGACATCCTGGCCTGGGCGCAGTATCCCTTCTTCAATCCCAATACCTACCGGCAGTCCAGCCCCATGATCTACCGCAACCGGCTGGCCTCCGACGCCCTGGAACCCGGTTCCACCTTCAAGCCCTTCGTCATGGCCTCGGCCCTGCAGGAGCGCAAGATCAACCGCAATACGGCCATCGACTGCGAGAACGGCAAGTGGGAGATCAAGAAGGTGACCATCCGCGACACCTCGCGGCAGGGCGTGCTGCCCGCGCACAAGGTGCTGCGCTATTCCTCCAACATCGGCATGGCCAAGATCGGTCTGGAGCTGGGGTCACCCACGCTCTACAAGTACCTGCGCGCCCTCGGCTTCGGGGAGAGCACCTGCGTGCCCGTGGCCGACAGCCGGGGCATCCTGCGCCAGCCCCGCTCCTGGAGCGAGGCCGACCTCATGTCCGCCTCCTTCGGGCAGAGCGTGTCCGTCACGGCCCTGCAGATGGCGCAGGGCTACTTGACCCTGCTCAACAATGGTGTCTACAAGCCGCTGCGCCTGCTGCGCGAGCAGGTCAACGTGGAACAGCGTTACGAACGCATCTTTTCGGAGCGCGTCTGCCGTGAGGTCATGGGCATGATGCGCGACGTGGTGGAAGAAAAGGACGGTACCGGCAAGCGGGCCCGTATCGAAGGGGTGGAAGTGGCCGGCAAGACCGGCACCGCCCAGAAGGCCGACCACAAGGCGGGTTCCTACGGCGCCAAGCGTCTGGCCTCCTTCGTGGGCTTTTTGCCCGCCGACAATCCCCGCTATCTGATCGTGGTGCTGGTGGACGAACCCACCAAGAACCAGTACGGGGGCGTGGTGGCCGCGCCCGTGTTCCGCGAGATCGCCTCGCGCGCCATCACCTACAGCGGCGCCATCGTGCCTGATGCCACCAGTCAGGCGGAAAAGGACGACAAGCCGGACAAGGACAAGGGCCGTCAGCGCGGCCTCAAGCTTTCGCGTCTGGATGTGCCCTTCCTGGCCAAGGAAGACGTCCAGACCAGTCGTCCGCCGTCCATGCAGCAGCCCGGCCATCTGGCCAAGGCCTCCAGCCGGGTCCCCGACGTCAAGGGAAAGACGGTGCGCAACGCCGTGGAACTTTTTGCCCGCGCCGGGATCGTGCCGGAGCTCAAGGGGAGCGGCACGCGCGTGGTCAGGCAGAGCCCGCCGCCGGGCACGGCCTGGCCCAAGGAAGGAGAAAACGTCACTTACATTCTGTGGCTCTCGGAGAGGTAACCGTGAATCGCGAATTCGAACAATTGCTCGACAAGGTGCGCCGCGAGGGAGGGGAGATCCGCTCCGACTCGCGTGAAGTCGGCAAGGGGGACATCTTTGTGGCTGTCCCCGGCGTCAATGCCGACGGCGCCCGTTTCATCCCGCCGGCCGTGGAGGCCGGTGCGTCCACCATCGTCTGCCTGCCCGGAGGGGCCGAAGCCGAGGCCGCCCGTGCCGCGGGCTGCACGGTGATCCATCATGACGATCCCCGCGAGGCCCTGTGGCGTCTGGCCGAGGCCCGCTGGCATACCGGCAGCCTGCCGCTGCGCGTGCTGGGCGTCACCGGCACCAACGGCAAGACCACCAGCGCCTATTTGCTGGAGCATCTGTTCACGGCCACCGGACACAAGGTGGGCGTGCTGGGCACGGTGAGCTACCGCTGGCCCGGCCATTGCGAGGCCGCGCCCCTGACCACGCCCGATCCCCTGCGCGTGCACGCCATGCTGGCGGCCATGGCGCAGGCCGGGGTGGACATCGCCGTCATGGAGGTCTCTTCCCACGCCCTGGAACAGCAGCGCGTCTGCGGGGTGCCCTTTGCCGGGGCCTCCTTCAGCAACCTGACCCAGGACCATCTGGATTTCCACCAGGACATGGAGAGCTATTTCCGGGCCAAGTCCCGCCTGTTCCTGGAGCTGCCCCGTGCCGACAAGGTCATGGCCATCAACGGCGATGATCCTTGGGGCCGCCGCCTGCTGGAGCTGTGCCCGCGTGCCCTGTCCTTCGGCCTGCAAAAGGCGCTCCCGCAGCAGCGTCATCTGTGGGGCGAGCTGTTGTCCGCCGGTACGGACGGCTGCCATCTGCGCATGCATCTGGACGGCCAGCAGTGGGAACTGCGCTCGCCGCTGGTGGGGGCCTTCAATGCCTCCAACCTGCTCTCCGTACAGGCCCTGGCCCTGGAACTGGGCCTGATGCCGGACGATCTGCGCCATCTGGAAGACTTCCACGGTGTGTGCGGCCGTCTGGAGCGGGTGCCCAATGCCCGCAAGCTGCACGTCTTCGTGGACTACGCCCACACGCCGGACGCTCTGGTCAACGTCCTGAAGGCCCTGCGCGGCGCCGGTTTCAAGCGCATCGTCACGGTCTTCGGCTGTGGCGGCAATCGTGACCGCACCAAGCGCCCCATCATGGGCGAAGCGGTGGCCCGTTATTCCGACGTGGCCGTGCTGACATCGGACAATCCCCGTTTCGAGGACCCGGAAGCCATCCTCAAGGACGTGCTGCCCGGTCTGCGTGAAGCCAGGGAAGTCGTGGTGGAAGTGGACCGCCGCAAGGCTACGGCCAAGGCCGTGGAAATGCTCGGTCCCGATGATGCCCTGCTGATCGCCGGCAAGGGCCATGAGGATTATCAGATCATTCAGGGCACCAAACATCACTACAGTGATCAGGAAGTGGTGCGGGAGCTGTTGGGGTGCGCCTAGATCTTGCTGAAATCGTTCGTTGCCTGGGCTGTGCCCGGGATGTGAAGGTGACCGACGGCAGCGTGACGGTCACTTCCGTCGTCACGGACAGCCGCGAGGCCGTGCCCGGCAGCCTGTTCGTTTGCATCGCCGGCGAGCGTGTGGACGGCCATAATTATGCCGCCCGTGCCGTGGAGCAGGGCGCTGTGGCCGTGCTGGCCGCCCGTCCGCTGGAAGGCCTGTCCGTGCCTGTCCTGCTGGTTCAGGACACGGTGCGTGCCCTGGGCGCCGTGGCCGCCCTCTGGCGCGGCAAGTCCTCTGCCCGGGTGGTGGGCATCACCGGTTCCGCGGGCAAGACCACGGTCAAGGAGCTGCTGGCCCATGTGCTGTCGCGGCGCGGCAAGACCGCCTGCAATGCCCTCAACCTCAATAATCAGGTGGGCATGCCCCTGTGCATGCTCAAGACCGACGGGGACGAGGACTTTTGGGTCTTCGAGGCCGGTATCAGTCATGAAGGCGACATGGACGAGCTGGGGGCCATCCTCCAGCCCGATCTGGCCCTGATCCTCAACGTGGGCGCCGCCCATACCGAAGGGCTGGGCGAACGCGGCGTGGCCTGGCACAAGTCCCGTCTTCTGGCCCATCTGGCCCCCGAAGGCCAGGCCCTCGTGAGCGCCGACTATGACGACCTTGTCCGCGAGGCGCGGGCCGTGTTCGGCGATGTGCTCTTCTTTACGGCCAGCGGGCGTCCGCTCTCCTATCGTGCGGCCTATGCCGGGTGCAGCGACGGTGTGCACGGCCAGTACCGCCTGTGGCTGGACGGTCGTCCCTGCGACGTCATCGCGCCTTTCCGCGGTGATTACGGTACCGAGAACTGCATCGCCGTGGCGGCCGCCGCCCACATGCTGGGCCTGACTGCCGAGGAGATCGCCGCCGGTTTTGCCGACGCGCAGCTGCCGCCGCAGCGTTTTGCCCGCAGCCGTCGCGGCAACTGGGACATCGTGGACGATACCTACAACGCGAATCCGCTTTCCATGGCCCGCATGCTTGACGCCGCGGCGGAAAGCGCCCAGAAACGGCCTTTCGTGGTGGTGCTGGGCGAGATGCGCGAACTGGGCAGCGTGGCGGACAGGGAGCATGAACGTCTGGGCAGGCATCTGGCCCAGTTGCGTCCTGTGCTGGTCTTCTGGCGCGGCGGTCATGGCGATGCCGTGCGGGACGGCCTGGAGCACGGGCTGTACACGGGCAAGTTCCTGCCCGTGGATTCCGGCGAGGCCTTCGTGCAGGCCCTGCGTGAACATCTTTCCGCCGAGACGGGAGAGCAGGGGGGCCTCATGCTCTTCAAGGGATCGCGCGGCAACCATCTGGAAGAATTGCTTGAAGCTCTGGAGCAGAGCGACTGGCTGCCCGGCAGCCGTACGGAGAGTCTGTAGATGCTGTATAACCTGCTGGTACCGTGGGCGTCCGAATGGACGGCGCTCAATGTTTTCCGGTACATCACCTTCCGTTCCATGGCCGCGCTCATCACGGCCCTGGTGCTCTCCATCCTGCTGGGTCCCCGGTTCATCGCCTGGTTGCGCCGCCTTAAATGCGGCCAGCACATCCTGCATGAAGTGACGGCCCATGCCTGCAAGGAAGGCACGCCCACCATGGGCGGCCTGCTGATGCTCTTCAGCCTCACGGTCAGCCTGCTGCTGTGGGCGGATCTGGGCAATTTTTACATCTGGCAGACCCTGCTTGTGTTCTGGGGCTTTGCGGCCGTGGGCTTTTGGGACGACATGACCAAGCTGCGCCATGCCGAGAACCGCGGCATCAGCGGCCGGGCCAAGCTGGCGGGCCAGCTGGTGGTGGCTGTGGTGGCCATGCTCTTTCTGGTCATGGATCCCGGCTACTCCAGTCAGCTGAGCATCCCCTTCGTCAAGGACTGGGCGCCTGACCTTGGTCCTCTGTACCTGCCGTTCGGTGTCTTCGTGATGGTGGCCTCCTCCAATGCCGTCAACCTGACCGACGGCCTGGACGGTCTGGCCATCGGGCCCTGCATCGTGGCCGGTATCGTGTTCGCCATCTTCATCTATGTGACGGGGCATGCCCGCTTCGCCAATTATCTGCTGCTGCCCTACACGCCGGGCGTCGGTGAGGTCACGGTTTTTTGCGCGGCCCTGGTGGGCGCGGGGCTGGGCTTTTTGTGGTTCAACGCCTATCCGGCCCAGGTCTTCATGGGCGATGTGGGCTCGCTGGCCCTGGGCGGCGTGCTTGGCTATCTGGCCTTGCTCTGCAAGCAGGAACTCATCCTGGCCGTGGTGGGCGGCCTGTTCGTGGCCGAGACCCTGTCGGTCATCATGCAGGTGAGTTACTTCCGCTGGACAGGCGGCAAACGCCTGTTCCGCATGGCGCCCCTGCATCATCACTTTGAACTGAAGGGCATACCGGAATCGAAAATCATCATCCGGTTCTGGATCACGTCCGCACTGCTGGGGCTGGTGGCCCTGTCGGTACTGAAACTGCGCTGATGGCGAGGGCTCCGGCTGCATGAGGCCGGGGCCCGCTCGCTGTTTTTTCTCCTGTCCGCCGTGCCTGCCGGTGCAGTGCGCGGCAATATCTTATCCGCGAGGAATGTGATATGGCTCAGAATGAAGATCGTGGCCGGTGCATCAAGGCCGGTGAACTGGCTGTAGTGGTGGGTGCCGGGCGTTCCGGCAAGGCAGCGGCCCGTCTTCTGTTGCGGCAGGGCGCCCGGGTGCGCCTGCTGGAGAGCAATCCCCAAGCTCTGGACGAAGCGCAGGCCGCGGCCCTGCGCGCGGAAGGCATCGAACTTGTGCTGGGGGAACAGGGGCCGGAGCTCTTTGCCGGTGCGAAGATGGTGGTGCCCAGCCCCGGCCTGCCCGTGGTGCGCCTGCGCGAGATGATGGGCCCCCATGCCGATGCGGAAGGTACCGAGATCCTGGCCGAGATGGAGCTGGCCTGGCGCGCCCTTGACGGCGAGCCCGTGCTGGCGGTGACCGGCACCAGCGGCAAGACCACCACGGTCAGTCTGGCGGCGGCCATGCTGCGGGAGCAGGGCCTGCGTGTTTTTCTGGGCGGCAATATCGGCACGCCCCTTTCGGAATATCTGCTTTCCGGCGAAAAGGCCGACGTGCTGGTGCTGGAGACCTCAAGCTTCCAGCTCCAGTGCTGCTCCACCTTCCATCCCCGGGTGGGCGTGGTGCTGAACATCTCGCCCAACCATCTGGATTACCACAAGGACATGGAAGAATACATCGAGGCCAAGTTCCACCTGTTCCGCTGTCAGACGGAAGAAGATCTGGCGGTGCTGGCGCCCGAGTTGGAAGAGACCGCCGCCCGCTTTGGCCTCAGGGCCCGCAAGGTGTGGATCCGGCCCGAAGGACGTTTCCCTGATTGCCCCCTGTTCGGGCAGCACAACCAGTTCAATGCCGAGGCCGCCTGGCAGGCTTGCCGTCCCTTTGGCGTGACGCTGGCGAATGCGGCCCGCGCGGTGGCTGCCTTCAAGCCCCTGCCCAACCGGCTGGAATCCGTGGCCCGCGTGCACGGTGTGCTTTATGTGAACGACTCCAAATGCACCACGGTGGCCGCTCTGGAAGTGGCGCTGGAAGCCATGGAACATCCCGTGCATCTGTTGTGCGGCGGCAAGTTCAAGGGCGGGGATCTGGACGGTATGAAGGATCTGCTGCGCCGCAAGGCAAAAAGCGTGAACCTGTACGGGGCCAGCCGCGAGATCTTCGAGGCGGCCTGGCAGGGCGTGGTGCCCCTGTGCTGGCACGAGCGCATGGAAGACGCGGTACTTGCCCTGCAGGACAAGGTGGTGGAGGGCGATGTGGTTCTGCTGGCCCCGGCGACTTCCAGCTTTGACCAGTACCGCAATTATGTGGAACGCGGCAACGACTTCAAGCGCATCGTGGGAAGCCTGGCATGAAGAACATGTTCCTGAGCAGGAAGGAAAAGAAAAAGGAAGAAGCCGCTCCCCAGGGCGGAGGCATCTCGCGCGCTCTGGGCAAGGTGAGCTTTGAAGGCTTCGACTGGTGGCTGTTCACCCTGATGCTCATCATCCTGGCCATCGGCCTCATCATGGTGCTGTCGGCCAGCGGCATCGTGGCCGAGCAGGTGAATGGCGACAAGTACTACTTTTTTAAGCGCCAACTGATTTTTGCTTGCGGCGGGGGCCTCGTGCTTTGGGGCGCGGCCCTCATGCCCCGCAGCTGGCTCTACAAATTGCAGTATCCGGCCATCTTTCTGTCCCTGTTCCTGCTCCTGCTGACCCTGTCGCCCCTGACGCCGTCCATCAACGGCGCCAAGCGCTGGATTCCTCTGGGGCCCGTGAACCTGCAGCCCATGGAGTTTGTTAAGATCTCCCTGGCCTTGTATCTGGCCTATTTCATGAGCTCCAAGCAGGCGCTGGTCAAAACTTTCAGCCGGGGCGTCATTCCGCCCTTTGCCGTAACGGGCCTGTTCTGCGGTCTGCTGCTGTTGCAGCCCGACTTCGGCAGCGCCGTGGTGGTGGCCAGCATCTTGTTCTTCATGTGTCTGGCCGGGGGCACGCGTTTCATCTATCTGTTCTTCGCCATGATCCTGGCCTGCGCCGGCGCCATGGCCCTGGCCATCCTTGAGCCTTACCGCCTGCGCCGCCTGCTGGCCTTTCTGGATCCGTTCGCCGATCCCACCGACACGGGCTATCACCTGGTGCAGTCCCTGCTGGCCATCGGTTCGGGCGGCTTTTTCGGCGTGGGCGTGGGCGCCAGCCGACAGAAGATGTTCTATCTGCCCGAAGCCCACAACGACTTCATCATGGCCGTGCTGGCCGAGGAGCTGGGCTTTGTGGGCATCACCGTGGTCATGCTGCTGTTCGGCCTGCTGTTCTGGCGCTGTTACCGCATCATCATGCGCCAGACCGAACTGCGCGACCGTCTGACGGCCTTTGGCCTGACGGTCATCCTGGCCATGGGTGCCGTCATGAATCTGGCCGTGGTCATGGGGGTGGCACCGCCCAAGGGCGTGCCCATGCCCCTGATGAGCTACGGCGGCAGTAATCTTATGGCCACCATGCTCTGCGTGGGCCTGCTCATGAATTTTTCTCGCACGGCCACGGGCAAGGAGGGGAGCATATGGAAAGAGTCCTCTTAACCACCGGCGGTACCGGCGGACACATCTTCCCGGCGCTGGCCGTGGCGGAAGCCCTGCGTCAGCGCCATCCCGGTGTGGAACTGCTGTTCGTGGGCTCGCAGTACGGCCCGGAACAGCGTCTGGCCCAGGCGGCGGGCATCGATTTCATCGGCCTGCCGGTGCGCGGCTTCTTGGGACGTGGCCTGCGGGCCTTTGCCGCTGCGGGGCGCATGGCCTGTGCCGTCTGCCGGGCCCGGGGCATCATCCGGCGCTTCCGGCCCCAGGTAGTGGCCGGTTTTGGCGGTTATGCCGCCTTCGCGCCCATGCTGGCGGCCCGTCTGGCCGGTGTGCCCACGGTGCTGCATGAGCAGAACGCCATCGCCGGCATGAGCAACCGTATTCTGGGGCGCCTTGCCCGGCGCATCTGCCTGTCCCTGCCGGGGACCGAGGGCTTCGATGCCTCCAGGACCGTGCTAACGGGCAACCCCGTGCGCGCTGCCGTGGTGGCGCTGGCCGGGCGGCAGCATGATTTTTCCGGCAAGCGCCTGCTGGTCATGGGGGGGTCCCTGGGGGCCCATGCCCTTAACGTGCATGTGTGCCGGCATCTTGATGCCTTGCGGGCGGCGGGCATTGAAGTGCGCCATCAGACCGGTGTGCGTGACGAGGCCGTGACCCGTGATGCCTATGCGGCGGCGGGCTATGACCCGGCCTGTGTGAGCGCCTTCATCGACGACATGGCTTCGGCCTATGCCTGGGCGGATCTGGTGCTTTGCCGCGCCGGGGCCACCACCGTGGCCGAGCTTTGCGCCGCGGGCCTGCCCTCGGTGTTGGTGCCGTTCCCTTATGCGGTACATGATCATCAGACGCGCAACGCCCAGGCCCTGGTGGCCGAAGGCGCGGCCCTGATGCTGCCCGAGGCCCGCATGGAAAGCGACGGCCTCATGGCGCAGGTCACGGATCTGTTGCAGGATACCGACAGGCTGCGCGCCATGGCCGCTGCGGCTTCCGGCTGTGCCCGTGTCCGCGCGGCGGAGCTGGTGGCCGCGGAACTGGAAACCGTGTGCGCACGGTAAGTTCACGATAACATCTTCTTCCGGATAGAGAGAGACATATGGACAGCAAGATTCGGCAGATTCACATGGTGGGCATCGGCGGCGCCGGCATGAGCGGCATCGCGGAAGTCCTGCTCAACCTGGGCTATGACATCTCGGGCTCGGACATGAGCGATTCGGCCGTGGTCAAACATCTGCGCAGTCTTGGGGCCCGCATCGCCGTGGGCCATGCGGCCGAGAACGTTGGCAACGTGCAGGTGCTGGTCAAGTCTACGGCCATTGCCGAGGACAACCCCGAAGTGGTGGAAGCGCGCCGCCGCAACATCGCCATCATCCCCCGTGCCGAGATGCTGGCCGAACTGATGCGCCTGCGCCAGGGCGTGGCCATTGCCGGTACCCACGGCAAGACCACCACCACGTCCCTGACGGCCTCCATTTTCGACACGGCCGGTCTGGACCCCACGGTCATCATTGGGGGGCGCCTCAATGTCTACGGCACCAATGCCCATCTGGGCAGCGGCCACTACCTTATCGCCGAAGCCGACGAGTCCGACGGTTCCTTCCTCTGCCTGTTCCCCATCATCAACGTGGTCACCAACGTGGATGAAGACCATCTGGACCACTACGGGACCCGGCAGGCCATCGACGACGCCTTTGTCCAGTTCATGAACAAGGTGCCGTTCTACGGCCTCAACGTGGTCTGCGGCGATGATCCCGGCGTGCGGGCTCTGCTGCCGCGCGTCAAGCGTCCGGTGCTGACCTACGGCTTCGCCGCCGACAACCAGCTGCGCGCCGTGCTGCTGGAGTCGGGCATGACCAGCCGTTTCGAGGTCTGGCGCGATGACCGGAAGCTGGGCGAAGTGAGCCTTCCCCATCCCGGACGCCACAATATCCTCAATGCCCTGGCCGCCATCGGCGCGGCCACGGCTGCCGACATCCCCTTCGAGCGCTGTGTGGAAGGTCTGGCCACTTTCCGGGGCGTGGGGCGCCGCTTTGAATTCAAGGGCGAACGCAATGGAGTGACCGTCATCGACGACTACGGCCATCATCCGGCCGAGATCGCGGCCACGCTGGCCACGGCCCGCCAGGTCTTCCCCAACCGCCGTCTGGTGGTGGCTTTCCAGCCGCACCGCTTCAGCCGTACCCAGGCTCATTTTGGCGAGTTCTGCAAGGTCTTCGACGTGGTGGACCAGCTGGTGCTGACCGAGATCTACGCCGCTTCCGAAAAGCCCATCCCCGGTGTCTCCGGCGAGAGCCTGGCCCAGGGCATGCGTCAGGTCTCCGAGACTCCCGTCACCTACTTCCAGACCATCGACGCCATGGTCAAGGGGCTGGATGATATTTTGCAGCCCGGTGACGTGCTGCTGACCCTGGGGGCCGGTACCATCACCCGCGTGGGACCTGCCTGGCTGGAGGGCGGCAAGGATGCGTGAGATCCTGTCCCCTTCGCTGGCGGAGCGGACATCGCTGCATCTCGGGGGCCGGGCCATCGCGGAACTGGTGCTTGAGCGTGCCGAGGACTATCCGCTGCTGGCAGAACGGTTGCGGCAGCTGGGCGGGAGCCCGTTCATCATTGGCGCAGGCACGAATCTGCTTGCGCGGGACGGCGAATTACCAGTTGTGCTGCTGCGTTCTGCAATCAAGGAAGGCCCTGAGGTCGTCTGGGAATCTGAAGAGCGGGCCCATGTGCGGGTAGGGGCGGGTGTGCCCCTGCCGCGCCTGCTTGGTTTCTGTGCCCGGCGGGGGCTGGGCGGCCTTGAGGGCCTTGTCGGCATCCCCGGGAGCGTCGGGGGGGCCGTGGCCATGAACGCAGGCTCCTACGGTTGCGAAACATGCAGGAATCTTTTGGAAATCAGGGCTGTTGTCGATGGTCGTCCGCAGGTCTTCCCGGCAGCAAAACTGCAGTATGGCTACAGAACCCTGCTGGTGGACGGTAGAAAAAACGGCTTTCTTGTGCTCGAAGCCATATTTGACTTGACCAAGACTGACAGGGATGGCATTTCTAAACTCATGCATCGCAATATTTGCGAGAAAAAGTCTAAACAACCTGTGACAGCGTGGAGTGCGGGCTGTGTGTTCAAAAACCCGGCCCCGGACAAACCAGCCGGCATCCTTCTGGATAGGGCCGGCTTTCGCGGCAGGCGGCTCGGAGGAATGGCTTTTTCGACCATGCATGCCAATTTTTTGATAAATGAAGGGAATGGCAGCGCGAGCGCCGCGTTCGAGCTGATCGAGAGCGCGCGGCAGGGGGTGCTGGACCAGTTCGGCATCACGCTGGAAACGGAAGTCAGGATCGTGCCGTGACCTTTTCGCTGAAAAAAAATCGGCGCAATACGCGTTCTTACAGCGGCAGTTCGACGCCTACTCCCAGTCGCGGCACCGCTTCCCGTCCCAACACCCGCAACCGGAGCAAACCGGCAAGGGAAAAACGGCACTTCTCCCTTTGGAGCAAGCTGCAGGGCGGGCGTGTGCAGCGTTTTTTTTGCGTCCTGCTCCTGCTGGTAGTGCTGGTCGCGGCGGTAACAGGTCTGTGTGCCGGGTCTATCTGGCTGTATGGCAAGGCCACGACCAGTGACTTCTTCGCCACGCGGCATATCGACGTGGCCGGAAATGTCAGACTGTCGCGGGAGATGGTCCTGCAGTACGGCGGCCTGAAGGAAGGGGAAAACTCTCTGGCGGTCAGCATTGCGGAAGTGGAGCGCAAGCTGCGTGCCACGCCTTGGGTGGAAGAGGTCTCGGTCAAACGGCTGTTGCCGGACCGCTTCGTCATCAAGATTAAGGAGCGTATGCCCACCTTTTGGGTCCACAAGGACGGGGTGCTGTATTACGCCAATGAATCCGGCGAGGCCATCGCCCCAGTGGAGAGCCGCAATTTCCTCTCGCTGCCGACCCTGTCCGTGGAAGCAGGTGCCGAGGATGACGTGGCCTACCTGCCGCGATTCATGAAAGATTTGCATGCGGGCAGCCTGCCGGTGGAGGCGGGCGCCATCGCGTCGATCACGGTGAGCCCCGCGCGGGGTATCGAGATATATCTGGAAGACCGCGAAATGCGGCTTTCCATCGCAACGGACGACTGGGCCGGGAACCTTGCCCGGATCGGCCTGACGCTGGGGGATCTGGCACGCAGGCACGAGCTGAAGAACGTGCGTGAGGTGCGCTCGGTCAACGGTAGTGTCTGGGTGACGCTCAGTCAGCCCATGCGTGGATGATGTTTGGTGAGGAGTAACTATGGCGGATCTCATTGTAGGCCTGGATATCGGCACTACCAAAGTGTGCGCGGTCGTAGGGGAAATGGCGGAAAACGGCCTGGTGGATGTCGTCGGGATCGGCACCCGTCCTTCTCACGGTATGCGCAAGGGCGTGGTGGTGAACATTGAGCAGACCGTGCAGTCCATTCGGGGCGCCATTGAAGACGCTGAACTCATGGCCGGCTGCGAGATCAATTCGGTCTATGTGGGGATCGCCGGTGGGCATATCGCCGGGATCAACAGTCATGGTGTCATCGCCGTCAAGGGCGGCGAAGTTGGCCAGCGCGACGTGGAACGCGCGCTCGATGCGGCCCGTGCCGTGGCTATCCCTGCCGACCGTGAAGTCATCCACATCCTGCCGCAGGAATATATCGTGGACAACCAGCGCGGCATCGCTGATCCGCTGGGCATGGCGGGCGTGCGTCTGGAAGTCAAGGTGCACATCGTAACCGGGGCCGTGACCTCGGCCCAGAACATCGTGCGCTCCTGCCACCGTAGCCAGCTGGAAGTCTCGGACATCGCCCTGGAATCCCTGGCCTCGGCCAAAGCCGTGCTGACGGAAGAAGAGCGCGAGCTGGGCGTCGCCTTGGTGGACATCGGCGGCGGCACCACGGACATCGCCATTTTCGCCAATGATTCCATCAAGCACACCCATGTGCTGGCGCTGGGCGGCCAGAATCTGACCAACGATATCGCCTTTGGCCTGCGCACCCCCATTGCGGCGGCCGAGCGTATCAAACTCAAGTACGGCTGCGCCCTGACCGACATGGTGCGGCATGACGAGTTCATCGAAGTCCCCACCGTGGGCGGCCGAGATCCCAGCCGCATCTCCCGCCAGATTCTGGCGGAGATCTGCGAACCGCGCATGGAAGAGATCCTGTGCCTGGTGAACCGGACGCTGGAAAATTCCGGCTACAAGAACTTCCTGGGCGCGGGCGTGGTGCTGACCGGCGGTACTGCCCTCATTGAGGGCTGTCAGGAGCTGGGCTCGCAGATCTTCAACCTGCCCACGCGCATCGGTTACCCCCGCAATGTGGGCGGCCTCAAGGACGTGGTGAACAGCCCCAAGTTCTCCACGGCTGTGGGGCTGCTGCGTTACGGTGCGGAAAAGGAAGTTTCCGGCCAGAAAAAGTTTACTCCCACGCACAGCGACAGCGGCGTTTTCGAAGGCCTGCTGGCGCGTATGAAGAAGTGGTTTTCCGACATTTCCTAAAAAAACAAAGCGGGCAAGCTTTTAGAGTAGTTGAGGAGAGGGAACTATGTCACAATCCATTGTTGATGATATCGACATCACGCTGGGCAATAATGCCAAGCTTAAGGTTATCGGTGTAGGTGGTGGTGGCGGCAACGCCGTGCAGAACATGATCACTTCCGGTCTGCAGGGGGTGCAGTTCATCTGCGCCAATACCGATATGCAGGCCCTGAGCCGCAACAATGCTCCGGTCAAGATCCAGCTGGGTGAAAAGCTCACTAAGGGCCTGGGTGCCGGTGCCAATCCCGCCGTGGGCCGCGAGGCCGCCCTGGAAAGCGTCAACGCCATTCGGGAAGCCATCGGCGATGCCGATATGGTTTTCGTGACCGCCGGCATGGGCGGTGGTACGGGCACGGGGGCCGCGCCTGTCGTGGCCCAGACCGCCAAGGAGATGGGCGCCCTGACCGTGGGCGTCGTCACCAAACCCTTCTCTTTTGAAGGGGCCCGTCGTCGTCGCTTTGCCGAAGAAGGTCTGGAAGAGTTCAAGCAGCATGTGGACTGCCTGATCACCATCCCCAATGACCGTCTGCTGGCTTTCGCGCCCAAAAAGACCCCCTTCTCTGCCATGCTGCAGAAAGCCAATGATGTGCTGTTCTACGCCGTCAAGGGTATTTCTGACGTCATCCTGGCCGAAGGCATGATCAACCTCGACTTCGCCGACGTGCGCACCACCATGTCCGAATCCGGCATGGCCCTGATGGGCACCGGTGTGGCTGCCGGTGAGAACCGTGCCCGCGAGGCTGCTCAGCGCGCCATCAACAGCCCGCTGCTGGAAGACGTGTCTCTGGAAAGCGCCAAGGCCGTGCTCTACAACATCACAGCGTCCATGGACATCTCCACCGACGAGATCGCCGAGATCGGCGATATCATCGCCGATGCCACGCCCGAAGATACCAACATCATCTTTGGTGTGGTCTATGACGAGAATATCGGTGACGAACTGCGCCTGACCGTCATCGCTACGGGCATCGACCCCAGCGCCACGGTGGTGCAGCCTGTGGCCGAGCCGGTGAAAAGCCCCAGCGTGACCAAATTCCCCGGTTCGCAGCCTGCTCCGACCCGTCCCATGGAAGCGTCGCAGGCTCCTGCCTACCCGCAGTCCCGTCCTCGTCCTGCTGTACGTCCCCGTGGTGAGTGGATTCCCCAGAACTCCTATCCCCAGGGGGGATACGGTCCCTATTCCGCCCAGGATCAGTTCGAGAAACCGGCCTACTTGCGCACAGACGCCCCGTTGGGCCAGCAGTCCATGCACCGGCGCCAGCACAACCCCGGTCATGAGGACTTCACCTATAGTGAAGAAGACTTCGAGATTCCCACGTTCATCCGCACCCAGGCTGACTAGGCCGTGCGGTAGGTCGTTGAGGCCATGAACGCATAAAATTTCAGGGTTCGCCTCTTCGGCCCTGAAATGCCCGCCGGGAGGCCCATGGGGGGCCTCCCTTTGTACCGTTTCGGTGCACAAAAACGCCCGCAAGCTCGTCTTGCGGGCGTTTTTCGTTTTGTATGCCGGTCTATGTAGTAGCGATGGCGCGATACCAGACAGATGATCGACAAAAATGACAGGACATGGTGAAGCCGGTGCGGCCTCAGCAGTATTGCCACCAGCGCCAGAGTATCCACAGGGCAAGGCCTGCCAGGGTCGCCAGCAGGATCAGGAGATTCTTGCCCGGTGAGCGAATCCAGCCCGCAAGATAGGCGCGACCACCAAAGACAATGGCCGGCAGGACGAGGATGATGGCAAGGCTCATGTCGTTTCGGCCGTGAGCGCTGAAAAAAGATCGGTCACAGCAGCGAGCCGCTGTCCAGATCGGGAGAGTGGGGCTTGATGTCCAGCAGGGGCGTGCCGTCCAGCATGTCCACATGCGAGACATGAAGGATGTTCCCGTCCCGGTGCAGCAACGGTACCAGACTCATGCCGATGCCGCTTGGACGGCAGGGAGCACGGGTAGTAAAGACGCCGCGCTCCTTCGTCTGCCCGTGTGGGATGACGTGCAGGCACGGAGCCTCCGCTCTGTGGAAGGCGAAGATCAGCCAGATGCGAGCAAAGCGTTCCAGCCCTTCAAGACCGGCTGCGAAATCGGGAAAGATCTCGACCTGCCCGGTAAAGTCTGCGGCGTGGATGGGTTGGCGGGGCGTTTGGGCCGGATCGGTATGCGGGGTGTGGATGATGCCGATGGGACGGCAGGTGAACAGAGGCAGCGGCATGGATACCTCCTGTGGTTTATCGCTGAGTCGTCATGAGGGACTGCTCAGCGGGCAAAGGCCAGGCCTTGCTGCCGGATGCCTTTGGCAAGGCCTGCAAAATGTGGTCGTGGAAGGGGGCCCGGGAAAAGATTTCTTTCCGTTATCGTGGCCCTCCGTACTGGGAAGAACGTAGCGACGTCTCGTGCTACCCCTGCGGACAGGCGGGCATGCCGTCGGCTTCCTGCGGATGCAGCTGCGGCGCGTGAATGGCCAGCCAGACGCAGGGCTTGCTGGTCTCCAGCACACGATGGCGCACATGCTTAGGCAACAGCAAACACTGGCCGCGTTCCAGGGAGACTTCACGGCCATCGTCAAAGCCCAGCCGGGCGGAGCCTTCCAGCAGCAGGACCCATTCGTCTTTTTCCTGATCGTACCACTGGTCTTCCGGCGTCACATGGCCCCAGGAAACAATGCGCTCGACAAGCAGTCCGCTGTCTGAGGTGAGCAGAGTCGTGAAATGTTCCGGTGCGCCGGGAAGATGGATGTCCTCCGGCAGCGTGAGCAAAGAATCCATGATGCCTCCACAAGATACGGCGACGGGTGGCAGGCCGTTCGGTCCGCCCGGCAAAAGGATGTCCCGAAGGGGACAGACGGGGAAGCCGTCTTCCCATGGTGGTAAGACGGCCAGGGAGCCTTGAAGGGCAGGAACGGAGCACGGGATGTCTCCCGCCCCTGCCTTTCATGGAAGTCAAAAACGGCTTTAGTCCAAGCCCATTTTCTTCATGCCGGAATTGAACAGGGATTCCATGCTGTTGCCGAAATCCGACAGCCCTTTCTCGATATCATCCATGGTATTGGAGCGGCGGGCCGGCTTTTCTGCCAGCGAGGGGTCGAGGGTCTCCAGATCGTGGATGCGCTTGCGCAGCTGGTCGATCTCGAACCAGGCCAGGTTTTCCATGGCGCTTTGGCTGTTGGGATAGTTCTCGGCCACAGGGCGCATGCTGGCCTTGTACGCCAGCCAGCTATGCTGGCTCTCTTCCAGGGCTTCCAGGCAGGCGGCACTACGTTTTTCCGCTTCGGGGCCGGAGAATTTTTTGCAGATGCCCTGCATGGCCTGATAACGGGTATCCAGCTTTTTCTGCCAGTAATTACGCTCCATATCCAGGCACTGTTTCTGATCCGAGCTCTTGGGATTTTTTTTGATGCAGGCTTCGAACCCCGGAGCGTGTTCGGCTGCCATGGCGGGAGTGGTCAGCAGCAGGGCGGCCAGCAGAGCGGGCAAAAAGCGTTTCGTGGGCATAGGGTCTCCTTGTGTCATGTGCTGCCAGCATACGGTATGCGGTGGTCCCTGTCAGCAGGTCTACCAGCCGGTACGCCGTCGGCCGTGGACCAGCAGGCCGATGCCCAGCAGCAGGGTCAGGGCCTCGGCCAGAGGGATGGCCCAGAAGATATGCTCGTCTTCCAGCCAGAGCGCGAACAGGCTCAGGAACAGAGCAGGAAAGATCAGGCTGCGGCTCAGCGCCATGCCCACAGCCTGCAAGGAACGGTTGAGCCCGGTCAGGTAACAGGCGATGCCCATGTTCAGGCCGCTGAAGAAAAAGCTCCAGCGAAAATCGGCGATGAAGTCACAGGCCAGGCTGCCCACAGCGGCGTTGTCGGGCAGGAAAAGGCGAGCGAGTTCCTGCGGGTAGAGGCTGAAGACAAGGAACATGATCACGCCCAGCGCCAGCAGGCTCAGTAGGGCGACATGCAGAAAGTTGTGCGTCCGCTGGCGTAATCCGGCGGCATGGTTGGCACTGACCAGGGGGGACAGGGTATCGCTGAGGCCGTAAGCCAGGGTCAGGCCGAACCAGGATCCGTAGCTGACCACGGTGAAGGCGGCCACGCCGGAGGAGCCGAAGCGGGCCATCATCAGATGATTGATGAGCAGGATGATACTGCCCACGGAGATCTCGTTGATGCTTTCCGCACTGCCGTTGAGGCTGGCCCGCAGGATCTCCCGCCAGCCGCAGCCCTTCAGGGTCAGGCGCAGCAGGGCTCGGCGGGAAAGGAAATGGATCAGGAACAGGAGCAGGGTGCAGCTGAAGCCCAGGCCCGTGGCCAGGGCCGCCCCCTGCACGCCCCAGCCGAAGCGGGCGATGAACAGGTAATCCAGGAAGATATTGACGCCGGCGCTCAGGATGAGCCCCAAAGAGGCCAGGGTGGGATGCTGGTCCACCCGGGCGAACTGCGAAAGAGCGTAGGAGGCGGGCAGCACAGGGCTGAAAAGCAGGATGGTGGTCAGGTACTGGTGCGCGGGCCGTATCACATCACCGTCCGCCCCCAGCAATGTCAGCAGCAGCGGCCGAAACAGCAGCGAGAGCAGGGCCAGTATCAGACCGGACAGCAGGATGAGCAGCATGGTGCGGCCAAAGACCGCCGAAGCGGCCCGCAGATCGCCGCGCCCCACGTGGTGGGCACTGCGGACCGTGCCGCCCACGGAGAGCATGACGCCCATGCCGAAAAAAATACTGAAAACAGGGCTGACGATATTGACGGCTGCCAAAGCCTGGGCCCCGACATAGCGACCGATGAAGATGGTATCCACCAGACCGGCGGACGAAAGCAGGAGGAAGGCCGCGGACCAGGGCAGGCCGTAGCGGAAAAAGGTCTGGGCCACGGGGCGGTCCAGCATGCTGGCACGATTTTGGGACATGGGAACCTCGTGATGGCTGCGCAGGGCAGGCCCGGGACTTGTACCATGCAGCCAAGAAAAGCGTCAACGCGCTGCGCGGAAGCGGGAAAAAGCGGCGGGATCCAGGAAAGGGGCTTGACATGGTCGCCGCAAGGATTATGCTCAATTGTGCAAAACGTTCGCAGGCCTGGCATCCTTTCCGGCTGCGCGTCCGTTTTGCCAGATATTGGAGAAATCATGCCGCGTCCCAGACAGTGCCGCTATGTGGCCACCACTCCCAGTGTCACCTACTTCAAGCCGCGGGGCATCCCCATGACGGCCCTGGAGGAAGTCTGCTTGGGCGTGGAGGAGCTCGAAGCCCTGCGTCTGGCGGATCTGGAAGGCCTGACCGGTTCCGAGGCCGCTTGCCGCATGCGTGTGTCCCGGCATACGTTCGGCCGTACACTGGCTGCGGCCCGGCGCACGGTGGCGCTGGCCCTGGTCACGGGCCGGGCCCTGCGCATCGAGGGGGGCCATTATGCCCTGGCCGAACCGGATCCCCGGACTGCGGACGCAAAGGAGAATACCATGCAGAAGATTGCCATTTCCAGTGAAGGCCCCACCCTTGACGATCTCGTCGATCCCCGTTTCGGTCGCGCGGGCGGTTTCGTGGTGGTGGATCTGCCGGACATGAGCGTGAGCTATATCGACAACGGCGCTTCCCAGACCATGAGCATGGGCGCCGGCATCGAGACCGCCGAACGTGTGGCCAACGCGGGCGTGCAGGTGGTGCTGAGCGGCTATGTGGGTCCCAAGGCTTTTGACGCCCTGAAAGCTGCGGGCATCAAGGTCTGCCAGGATGTGAGCGGTACCGTCCGGGAAGCGGTGGAACGCTTCCAGAAGGGCGAATTCCCCTTTGCTGACGCGCCCAACAAGTAGAGGACCCGTATGCGTATCGCCATTGCCAGCGGCAAGGGCGGGGCAGGCAAGACCAGTGTGGCTGCCTCCCTGGCCAGTGTCTGGGACAGCCCCCTGGTGGCCGTGGACACGGACGTGGAAGCGCCCAACCTCCACCTTTTCCTGCCGCCGCAGGTAGAGGGGAGCAGCAAGGCCTGGCTGGAAGTTCCTTCCCTCGATCTGTCCGCGTGCAGCAAGTGCGGCAAATGCCGCGAGATCTGCAGCTTCAAGGCCATCGCCTCCTTTGCCGGCAATATCAGCATCTTTCCCGATATGTGCCACGGCTGCGGCGGTTGTTTCGCCGTCTGTGCGGACAAGGCCCTCAAGCCCGTGGGCCGGGAGCTGGGCGAATTGGAACACGGCACGGTGCTGGACGGTACTGTCCGCTTCCTCATGGGGCGTACCCGTATCGGTGAATCCATGACGCCGCCCCTGCTGCGCCAGCTGCGGGCCCGTCTGGACACCATGCTGGCTGAGGTACCGGCCGATGCCATCCTCGATGCGCCTCCAGGGGTCAGCTGTCCGGCGGTCACGGTCACCCGTGATGTGGACCTGATCCTGCTGGTGGCCGACCCCACGCCCTTCGGTTTCCATGATTTCAGATTGGCGCATCAGGCCTTCCTGCCCCTGAACAAGGCCATGGCCGTGGTCATCAACCGGGCCGGGGCCGAGGGGAATGGCGATGGTGACGCCGCGGTACGTGACTACTGTCGCGAACATGGCCTGCCCCTGCTGGCGGAGCTGCCTTTTGAACGGGCCGCCGCCGAGCAATATGCCAATGGCCGTCTGCTGGCCGCGCTGTCCCCGGAATGGAAACAGCGTTTCGAACACTTGCGCGATGCCCTGCGCCGTCTGGGCGGGGAGGTGTGTCATGCGTGAGATCGTCGTCATCAGCGGCAAGGGCGGGACGGGCAAAACCACGGTCTGTGCCTCCTTCGCCCATCTGGCCGAAAGCAAGGTCATCTGTGACCTGGATGTGGATGCGCCCGACCTGCATATCCTGCTGCAGCCGGAGGTCAAGGAACGCACGCCGTTCATCTCGGGGCACAGCGCCCGGATCCGTCAGGATGACTGCATCCGCTGCGGCCAGTGTGCTGATTTGTGTCGTTTCGAAGCTGTTCGTCCTCATGACGGGGGCTTCCTCATCGATGACCATTGCGAAGGCTGCGGCGTCTGCGTGAAGCTCTGTCCGCAGCAGGCCATCGACTTTCCCGACAACCACTGTGGGGACTGGTATGTGAGCGACAGCCGCTTCGGGCTGATGGTCCATGCCCAGCTCTTCCCCGGGCAGGAGAATTCCGGCCGTCTGGTGAGTCTGCTCAAGGCCCAGGCCAGGGAGCGTGCCAGGGCGCTGGGTCTGGAGACCATCCTGTGCGACGGTTCGCCGGGCGTGGGCTGTCCCGTCATCAGCTCCCTGTCGGGGGCCAGTCTGGCCGTGGGCGTCGTGGAGCCCACGCCGTCAGGCCGTCACGACTTCAGCCGCGTGGCCGATCTGTGCCGGCATTTCCGCATCCCGCTGGCCATCATCATCAACAAGGCTGATCTTAATGTGAACGAGGCCGATGCCATCGCCGCGGAATGCGCCGAACACGGCCATACCCTGCTGGGGCGGCTGCCCTTCGATCCGGTGGTGACCCGGGCCATGGTGCAGCGTCGTGCCCTGACAGAATTCGATAATCCTCTTGGCAACAGCCTGAAGGACATGTGGTCGGCCCTTCAGGATATGCGCACCGGCCGCTAGGCCGCGCACCTTCGACCAGAAATGGAGCGTTTATCATGAGCTTTCTTCTTGCCGTGCCTTCCTGCATGCCTGGCGGTCTCGATGCCCAGATGGGCATGCACTTCGGCCATTGCGACATCTACACCATCGTGGAAATCGAAGACAACGCCATCAAGGCCGTGGGCACGCTGGAAAACGTGCCTCACCAGCAGGGCGGCTGCATGGCTCCCGTGCAGCATCTGGCCAGCCACGGCGTGAAAGCCCTGCTGGCCGGCGGCATGGGCATGCGTCCGCTGATGGGCTTCCAGCAGGTGGGCGTCAACGTTTTCTTCGCCGGTCAGTACCCCACCGTGGGCGCTGCCGTGCAGGCCTTCCTGGAAGGCAAGCTGCCTCCCTTCACCATGGACTTCACCTGCGGTGGCGGCGGCCATCACTAGGCCGTGGAGTCCGCTATGGATATCCTGATCGTTACCTCGCGCCCCGAACAGTGGGCCCCGGTCCTTCCGGTCATGGAAGGGCGCGGTGCGGCTGTCCGGCAGGCGGGTTCCCTGGAACAGGGCATGGAGCTGGTGCGCCGGCAGGCTCCCGCTCTGGCCGTGCTCGACCTGGGGCTGGAGCCTGAGGAGCTGCGCAAGGCTGTCATCGACATCCTCATGGTCAACGCCATGATCCATACGGCTGCTGTCAGTCCCATGACGGCGGCGGAATTCCACGACAAGATGGAAGGGCTCGGCATGCTGATGTCCCTGCCCGTGGACTTTACGGTTCAGGACGTAGAAAAGATGATGACGGCTCTGGAAGGCCTCGCAGGATAGAGACCTGTTGAGCTGATAGCAGGGGATCCTTTGTCGGGCTGCCGCCCGGGAAGGATCCCCTTTGCATTTTTTGCAGGGACCGCCGCTTCTTGCTGTGGATAGCGCAAGTAGAGGAGGACAGCCTGCTTTTGCCTTTCTTCTTTCCTGAGGGGAAAGGGACAGCAGGCTGTGCTTTCAATGTCGCATCCAGGGCGCTGTGTCCGGTGTATTTTTCTCCCTTCCGTGTGTCCTTTGGTACCGTGACAGAGAAAATACGAAGCAGGGCGAAAGGGGAGTATCGTTTTCTGGAGAGGAAAGGATGCTTTCTCTAGCAGGGGGGTGTGGTTCTTTTCGGCAAAAAGGGGAGAAGAGAAATGGAAAACGGCAAAGAAAATTCCAAACATTTTTTTGTGTCTTTTCAGTGCGTTGATTGAATAATCAGTCAGCGGGGAGCAAATCCGCAAAATTTTTTGCGGAAAAATGCTTGACGGTGGGGTCGAAAAGGCGCATAAAGCCGTTCGCGCCAACGAGCCGGCCACGTCCGAAAGGACGGCGGGGAAAGAAATTTTCCCGGATGGCAAAAAAGTTCTTGACGCGGGTTTGAAAATGAGACATAAGTCTCCCTCGCGCCAACGAGTTGCCCCGACGGGGCCGCG